>CAIKLQ010000671.1 GCA_903828255.1 uncultured Verrucomicrobiota bacterium | reverse complement strand
CCTGGCTACCGCCGCCCCCAGCCCTGCCACCGGAGAAACTCCGTCCGCCACGCGAGCAAGCTCCGCCGAGCAGCCCGTGCCTGCGGAGATGCCGCTTCCCCGGTCCACAATTCTGCCTGAGAATTTCCTGCGGGGAAAAGTGGCGGCCGATTCGGCCAGCTTGACCGCCGACGCTGATTCCCGTTCCAGCGTCCCGCAACCCATGCCAGCAGCGGCCCAACCGTTGAGCGCCCGCGCCGAGGCTTCCGGACTTTCGGGATTCGCCCTGGTGGCTGAACGGGCCGATTCATCCCGCGTTCCTGCGACTGTGGTTGTGGCAAATGCAGTCGAGCTGCCGCCCGCCCCCGCGCCCCAGCCGAGCGGGGCGAATCGGGTCGAAGCGCGAAGTTTTGCGACAGAACTTCCCGAGCGAGCTCAAGCTGAGAAAATTCTGCCATCGGCGGAACCGCTGAGTGCGGAAGATGTTTCGCAGACGCCACCGGATACTTCGCGACCGACGGCGACGGCGGGCCATCGCCCAGCGCTGGTTCCTCCAGTTTCTGAACGTGGAACGCCACCTGCTGAACATGCCAGCACGATGCAAGCGGTGTCCGAAATGAACGAAAATGCCGGTGTGGTTGAGCAAAATCTGCCGACTTTGCCAACGACACTCGAGGTCGCCGCCCCCGCAGGGCGGGAGCGGAAGGCGCGCACGAGCGCCTTGGATTTTCTCGCTCCGCTGCCCTCCGGCACAACCGAAGCGGCCTCTGGTTTGACGGATTTTTCAACGCGCGTCGGCCTAACCACCCGTGCCGAGGCTGAGGTCGAGTCGCCGCAAACCCATTTGGTCGAAGGCGTGCGCCGCGCCGTCGAAAATGCGACCGCCGGATTGAAGCGAATTGAGGGGAACTCGGTAGCGGTCGAAATCAGGCCGGACGAAAACACCCAACTCGCACTACATGTGAAACTGCATCAAGGGCGCTTTGAAGTGCAGGCCGTTTTGGAGCGGGGCGATTTTGCCGCGTTCAGTGCGGAGTGGCCGCAATTGCAGAATCGGCTGGCGGAACAGGGTGTCCGCTTGGCTTCCCTGGTTGCGAGCGCAGAAAATTCGCACTTATCTTCCGGCGGTCGGCCCTCTTCTGAGGAGCGCGGGCGCGAGGAATTGCCCTCCGAGGCGCAATCAACTCCGGTCCCACCCAAACCCGAAACGCGCCGGTTCAAGCCGCGCCCGGCGGCTGCCGCTGACGAACGCGAGTGGTGGGCTTGATATTATTCACATGAAAACAGCGCCAACAATATTGCCCGAACCATTAAGTCAGAGTGCCGCTCCGGTCAACGCCCACAATCATTCCTAAATTCTGCTATGCCTATATCCTCAATCACCTCAACGACGAATTCGCTCAATCCGCAGGTGCAATCCAATTTGCCGGAGCAAACGATCAATCAGAACGACTTTCTGAAGTTGCTGGTGGCGCAATTGGCGGCCCAAGATCCCATGAATCCCGTCAGCAACGCGGAATTTGCCGCGCAGATGGCGCAGTTCAGCACCCTGCAAGCGACGAAGACCATGCAAACCAACTTGGCGGGGGTCGAGTCCAGCCAGGCCGTGCTCCAGGCCAACAGTTTCCTCGGGCGATCCGTTCAAGTCCAGTCGGCGGAAGGTGTGGCCGACAGCGGCGTGGTCAGCGCCGTAGGAATCCGGGCAGGGATGCCAAGTATCATAGTCAACGGCCAGTCGTATTCCTTGAGCCAGGTGCTTTCGGTTTCGCTGCCACAACCTTAAACAAATAAGACAAACAAAAAGTATTATGCCAACATCACTCAATACCGGGATCTCCGGCCTGCAACAGTTCCAGCGCCAGATTGAAGTCATCGGCAACAACATTGCCAACGTGAACACGACCGGTTACAAATCCTCCCGGATGAACTTCGAGGATAGCTTCAGCCAGGCGCTGGCCGGGTCCGGCGCCGCCACGCAAGTCGGCTCCGGCGTCGGCTTGGCGAGCATCAACAACAACTTCAAACTGGGCACCCTCAACCGCACCGGAGTGACCACTGACCTCGCCGTTTCCGGTAATGGATTCTTCATGGTTCAGGATGCGGTTACCGGCGTGCAGTACGCCACCCGTGCGGGTGATTTCACGGTGAATTCGGGGGGGTACCTGGTCACCAACGATGGGTTGCGGGTCCAGGGTTTCAACGATGGCGCTTTGGCCACGCGCGGCGACTTGAAGATTGATGTGCCAGCCGCCGTTCCGCCCGTTGTGCCGCCCGTCACGGTCAAGTCGTTCAGCATCGGCACGGACGGAACCATCACCGTACACGGGACGGACGGCGTGTCCTTTGTGCGCGGTCAGGTGCTGCTCCAGAGTTTTAGTGCTCCGAGCCAGTTGATAAAGGAAGGCAACAACCTCTATTCTGGGATGGCTGGAGCGGGTCCTTTGACGGCTCCGGCGGCCCCGCCGACCAACGGATTGGGCTCGATCGAATCCGGGGTGTTGGAAATGTCCAATGTAGATTTGACCACCGAGATGACCAATTTGATTATCGCCCAACGCGCCTTCACGGCGAACTCGAAGATCATCTCCACGACCGACGAAATCATGCAGGAGGTCAATAACCTCAAGCGGTAAGCCGATAGTCCAGAGTTCGGAGTCCCGAGTCCAGAGTCGCTGGACCTTGGACTCTGGACCTTGGACTCGGAACTACGAACTCTGGACTTTATGCCCCCGCCCCGCCCTGAACCCACCCCTGCTCGCGGAAATGAGGATAAAAATTCGCGGGCCACGCAACCGGCGGAGGGCGCTTCCGTTCCGGCGGCGCAAGCCGGTGGTGGGTTGAGTGCCTGGTTGCCCCTGGGCTTGGCGCTGGTGCTGCTACCATTGGTGGCCTATGGGGTGACGACCTACGTGCTCCTTCCCCGACTGCAAAAATCACTGGTAGCTGCGGGCGTGGCTCCGGGCGTGGCCCCGGGCAAGTCGCCCGCCAAGGCAGCCGCCCATGGGGAAGCCGCCGCCGCACCGGCCGGCGGGGAAATTACCGCGGCGGGCGGCCAGCGGCAGACGGTTGTGTTGAGCAAGTTGCTCGTGAATGTGGCGGGCACGATGGCTTCGCGCTACCTCCTGACGAGCATGACGCTGATAAGTGAGTCGCCCGATTTCGCCAGCCGCTTTGCGCAAAACGAGCCGAAACTTCGCGACATGGCCACTGGGTTGATGATGATGAAAACCATCGCGAACCTGGAAAAGCCCGGCGCCCGGAACTTGCTGCGCGGCGAATTGATCGCCGGGTTCAATACCATCCTGGGCAACGCGGCGGTCGAGGAACTTTACTTCACCGAGTTCGCCATTCAATAGCCGCGAAGCAACCCATGAACGGTAACTCTCCAGGCGACAATCAAGGCGAGGTTCTTTCGCAGAGCGAAATCGAGCGCTTGCTCAGCCAGGTTCAGGCGGAAGACACCGCCACTACGGTGGTCAAGTCTGGCGGGGTCAAAACGCGCTTCAAGAACGAGGAGGTCCAGTCCTACGATTTTCGCCAGCCCGCCTTTCTGACCAGTGGCGAGTTGCGCAAGATCCGCATCCGGCACGAAGAATTCATCCGCACGCTCGCCGCCCATCTCTCGATCTATTTGCGGCTGGAATTCACGATTCAAATGTCGAAATTGCAAACGTTGAGCTTTCAGAAATACGCCGAACGTTTGCCCAGCCCGACCCACTTGACCCTGTTCAAAGTGGAGCCCTTGAAAGGCGTGTGCCTGCTGGACGTAGCCCCGCGGCTCGGTCTGACGATTGTGGATCGGCTGCTCGGGGGGCCGGCACATTCGGTCAGTTTTTCCGGCGAATTGAGCGAGATTGAGACGGCGCTGCTGGATCAGGTCGCGCAACTCATTCTGAACGAATGGTGCCACTTGTGGCAAAAGATCGAGAATGTCCGGCCGGTCCTGCTCGGCCATGAAAACAACGGCCGCTTTTTGACCAGTTCCGCGCACGATTGCACCATGCTGGTGATGTCCATGGAAGCCCGGCTCGGGGATTGCACCGAGCAGATCGAATTGGCGTTTCCATTCCATACCATCGAGCCGCTCGTGCGTCTGTGTGACGCCGGTGGGGAAGTCGTTCCGCGCGAGGTGTCCGCTCCGTCAGGGCGCTTGCAGTGGAACCCAGCCCTCGACGACGTGTCCGTGCGCTTGAACACGGCGTGGCACGGTCTGGAAATGAGCGCCCGGGAGTTGACCCAGTTGAAATGCGGTGACGTGCTGATGCTCGAGGAAAACTGCTTTGACCGGGTGGAAATCCGGCTGGAGCGACAACCCAAGTTCCTGGGCCGACTGGGCCGGACCGGCGACACTTGGGCCGTGGAATTGACCGAAAACGTGAAGAGTTGAACTGCATATATGAACGCATCTTCGGTCGGAAACGCCAACTTGGACATCATTCTCGACGTGCCCGTAAAACTGAGCGTCGAACTCGGGAGTTGCCAGATGCCGATGCGTGAGGTTTTGGCCCTTGCCGTCGGCTCAGTCGTGCAACTTGACAAGTTGGCCGACGAACCGGTCCAGCTTTCCATCAACCGCAAGCTCGTGGCGCGCGGCGAGGTAGTGGTGGTCGAGAACCAGTTCGGCATCAAAATCACCGAGTTGATCGGTAGCGCCTCCGGGGCATGAACTAAAGGCTAAAGGCTAACATGAAATCACTTCCGCCTTTAGCCGTTAGCCTGTGCTTCCTGTTCGCCGCCCCCGCCGTTTGGGCGGAGTCAACCAACACGCTCGCGCTGCACACCGACCTGCCTGCCGTGGGGGTTTCTGCGATTCGCGCGCTCGGCGCGCTGGCTCTCGTGCTCGCGATTTTCTTTGCCGGGGTCTGGGTGTTTCGCAATGGCCAACGGATCACCTGGCGCAAGACTGGCCCGCCGAAGCTCACGATCCTCGAAACGCGCGCGCTGGGCAACCGGCTCGCGCTTTACGTCGTCGGTTACGAGCAGCAGCGCTTGCTGGTCGGGGGTTCGCCCGCGGGATTGACTTTACTGACCCAGTTACCGGCGGCACCGGAAACGCAAACTGAAGTCGTCGCCCCGCTCGAACCCAACTCGTTCACGCAATGCCTGCAAAAGGTGTTGAACCGAAAATGAATCCGTGCCGTTCAACGCGCCGCCCGAAGTTTCTCCTGCTGCTACTGGCAGGATTGGCGTTGGCGGGGTTCCAAGCTTCCGCCCAGACCAATATCGCCGGGGGGCTGTCGCCGTTCCACTTCTCGATGGATGTCGGCAATCAACCGCAGGATCTGGATGCGGGCATCCGCATCCTGATCACCATCACGCTGCTCTCGCTCGCCCCGTCGCTCATCCTGCTGATGACCTGTTTCACCCGCATCGTGATCGTGCTTTCCTTCGTCCGCACCGCCCTGCAATTGCAGGCGGCACCCGCGAACCAGATCGTCGTGGGCCTCGCCTTGTTCATGACGTTTTTCATCATGTCGCCCGTCTGGGACAACATCAACCGCGACGCACTGGTGCCGTATCGCGCCTCGCAAGTTACCAGCGAAGTTGCCCTGGAGCGCGCCTCCGGACACATTCGCAACTTCATGCTCAAGCAGGCGCGGGCCAAGGATGTGGAACTTTTTGTCGCCCTGGCGAAGATGCCGCCCACCCCGCCCGACCAACTGCCCCTGCGCGTGGTCGTGCCCGGTTTCATTATCAGTGAATTGCGCACGGCCTTTCAGATGGGGTTTCTGATCCTCGTTCCGTTCATCCTGATTGACATGGTGGTGAGCACGGTGCTGATGAGCATGGGGATGATGATGCTTCCGCCGGCGACCATCGCCATGCCGCTCAAAATCCTGCTGTTCGTGCTCGTGGACGGTTGGGCGCTGATCGTGCGTTCGCTGATCATCAGCTTCGGAGCCTGAAAGTTGAGAATAAAAAATGAAGAAGACCCAACCATGAAGCCAAAAACCACAAACTCAAAAAATCCCGTTTCTGAGTTTCTGAGTTTTGGGTATTCCGCATCACGGATTACGCATCAGACCTCCCCCAGCACATTATGAATCCAGAATTCGCCGTGGAGCTTTTGAAGACCGTGATTTATCAGGCGATCCTCGTGTCCGCGCCCTTTCTCGGCATGGCGATGATCGCGGGCCTGGTCATCAGCCTGTTCCAGGCGGTCACTTCCATCAACGAACAGACACTCAGCTTTGTGCCCAAAGCGCTGTGCGTGCTGGGCTTGCTGCTGCTGCTGCTGCCCTGGCTGATCCGCCAACTGGTCGGATTCACTGCCAGCATCATCGAGAAAATTCCGCAAATGGCCATGTGAATGCATGCCCTGGGACTTAACCAACTGGATGCTGGTCTTCGTGCGGGCGAGCGCGTTCCTGGTTACCTTGCCGCTTTTCACGATGCTGCATGTGCCCGTGAGATTGCGCGTGGCGCTGGGCGGGGTGCTCGCGATACTGATTGCGCCCACGCTGCCGCACTTCCCGCTCGAGCACTTGGTATTTCTGGATTGGCTCGGGCTATTCACCCAGGAGGTGCTCTGCGGATTGGTGATCGGATTCGTCACCCGGATGGTTTTCTTCGCGGCGGATTTTGCGGGCCAGATGATGGGCAACGATATGGGCCTGAGCATGGCGACCGTCATGGATCCGGCCAACGGGCGGCCCACGCAGGTGACGGGCATGGTCATGTTTGTGCTAACCGTGATGCTGATGATGACGCTGGACATGCACCACTGGCTGCTGACGGGTTTTCAATACACCTACACGATGGTGCCGATCGGCGGGGTGCAACTGCGCGAAGTGCTCTTTACGAACATCCTGGATCACACCCGCCGGGTATTCGTCGTGGGGATTCAGATCGCGGGGCCGATGATGGCAGCCTCGTTTCTGGCCATGTTGCTGCTCGGCTTTCTGGGACGGCTGGTGCCGCAAATGAATGTCTTCGCCGAAAGCTTTGCGGTGCGCATCATCTGCGGGTTGGTGGTGTTCGGACTCACCATGGAGATCTCCGCGCAGCACATTCTCAACGGGCTCCACCGCTTGCCCGAGGACATGATGCGCGTGGCCCAGTTTCTCGGGAAGAATTAAGAATCATGAGACTTTTTCAAAACTCCGGAGCCGCCGAGGTTTGTCGGCGGCAATCTGCGAAATTTGAGCGCGGAGTCCCGTTCGCGGTGCCGGTTTTGCGAAAAGCTCTTAGGAATGAAGAATCAACAATGCAGCCGGACGCACTGATGGCGGTGGGTCCGGACGCTTCATTTCCCCAAATCCCATGAGCGAACAACTCGGCGAGAAAACAGAGCAGCCGACGCCACGCAAGCTGGAGCAGGCGCAAAAGCAAGGTCAGTTCGCGCGCAGTGTCGAGGTGCAGACGGTGTTCGTTTTGCTCGGCGTCATGTGCGCCCTGTCGTTCACCGGCGCGGAAATGTGGCGCATGCTGACTGGCAGCACGGCGGCCATCCTCGGCCATTTGCACGACACCCCGCTTAGCATCAATTCCCTGCAAGGTTCGGCCTGGCGCGGCTCCCTCGTGTTCATGCAATGCACCGCCCCGGTCGTGCTCTCGGCGATGCTCGGGGGCTTGCTGGCGGGCGCGATTCAAAATCGTTTCAATATCGCGTCCGAAGTCCTCGGCGTTCATTGGGAGCGCCTCGATCCCGTGGCGGGATTCAAGCGGGTTTTTTCCGGCCGCTCAGCTGTGCCGACTGTGGTGGCCATCTTCAAGATGCTGCTGATTTGCGCGCTGACTTACAACACCATCAAGGAAGTGATTGGTTCCCCGGTTTTCACGTCGGCGGTCAGCTTGCCGGCTTTCGCCGGCTTCCTTGCGGAAACGAGCCTCAAGATCGCGCTGCGGTTGCTGCTGGCGCTCGGCGTGGTTGCCGCGGCGGACTATGGTTACCAATTCTGGCAGACGCACCAAGACCAGATGATGACGCGCGAAGAGGTAAAGGAAGAATCGAAAGGCAGCGAAGGCAATCCGCAAATCAAGAGCCGCCGCCGCCGGATGCTCGGCCGCTCCAAGCGCCAGATGATGGCCGACGTTACCAAGGCGGATGTCGTGGTTACGAACCCCACGCACATCGCCATCGCCCTGCGCTACGACCGCAATTCGATGCAGGCGCCGCTCCTGGTCGCCAAAGGTATTCGCAAGAACGCCGCGCAAATCCGCGAAATCGCTCGGCAGAGCGGCGTGCCGATTGTGGAGAACAAGCTCCTGGCTCGGCTTATGTTCAAGTACGGCAAGGTGGGACGGGAAATCCCGGCGCAGCTCTTTGCCGCAGTTGCGGAGGTGCTGGCCTACGTGTATCGCACGAATCCCTACCGCTACTACACGCAGGCGAACACGGTCGCCGCACCGGAAACTCGCTGACGAATCATGACCAGTCTCAGCACCAATTTGCGACGTTTCCTGCGCCACAGCGACCTGTGGCTCATCACTGGATTGTTCGGCACGGTGATGTTGCTGATCCTGCCCGTGGCCCCTTGGATTTTGGACGGCCTGCTCACCATCAGCATCGCGCTTTCGCTGCTCACGCTGTTGGTGATTCTCTACGTCCGGCAGCCCTCTGACTTCAGCAGCTTCCCGACGTTGCTCCTCTTTCTCACGCTGTTCCGCCTAGCGCTCAACGTCGCCTCCACGCGGCTGATCCTGCTGGACGGTTACGCTGGCCACATCATCGAGGCGTTCGGCAATTTCGTCGTCCGCGGCAATTACGTCGTCGGGATGGTGGTCTTCCTGATTTTGGTGTTGATCAATTTCATCGTGATCACCAAGGGCGCCGGGCGCATTGCCGAGGTCGCGGCGCGGTTCACCCTCGACGCCATGCCCGGCAAACAGATGGCCGTGGACGCCGAACTGAACGCCGGCGTCATCACCGAAGCCGAGGCGCGGGTGCGCCGCAAGGGCGTCGAGCAGGAGGCGGATTTCTACGGCGCGATGGACGGGGCCAGCAAATTTGTCCGGGGTGATGCGGTAGCCGCCATCCTCATCACCCTCATCAACATCGTCGGTGGTTTTGCCGTCGGCATCGCGCAAAAGGGCATGACGATGACCGAGGCGTTGCAGCGCTTCACCATTCTTTCCATCGGCGACGGTTTGGTTTCGCAAATCCCGGCGCTAATCACCTCCACGGCGGCGGGCATCTTGGTGACGCGCGCTGCGTCCAAGAATGATCTTGGCGAGGAGATGGGCCGCCAATTACTGCTCTATCCCCGCGCGATGGCCGTGCTGGCGGCGATGATGGGCGTCTTCGCGCTCGTGCCCGGGCTGCCATTTTTCCCCTTCGTGGTTCTGGGCGGGCTTTCCGGTCTGCTGGCTTACACCCTTTACCGGCATGGTCCGCTCGAACCGGCCCTCGCCGGAGCGGCGGCGAGCGGGGCGGCCAAAGGTGCGGGCGGAGCCGCCGCGGCGGCGGCGGCACCAGGCGAAACCAAGTCCTTGGACAAGCTGGAAGAACTGCTGCATCTGGACCCGTTCCAGGTCGAGTTAGGTTACGGCTTGGTCGCGCTCGCGGACAAGCGGCGCGGGGGCGATTTACTCGAACGGGTGACCAGCGTGCGCCGGAATTTCGCGCAAGAAATGGGCGTCATTATTCCGCCCATTCGCTTGCGCGACAACGTGCAGCTCGGCCCGAACGAATACCGCTTCCTGCTCAAGGGCAATCCGGTCGCGCAGGGCGAACTCCGGCCGGGGCATTGGCTCGCGATGAACGCCGCCAAGAGTAAAGTCGTGCTCAAAGGCGTGCCGACCATCGAACCGGTCTTCCAACTGCCTGCCACCTGGGTCACTGACGCCGAGCGGAAAAACGCCGAGGTGGGCGGCTTTACGGTGGTGGATGCGCCCTCCGTGCTGGTCACCCATCTGAGCGAAACCGTCCGCCGCCGCAGCCACGAAATTCTCAGCCGGCAGGACGTTCAGGTGTTGCTCGACAATCTCAAGCTGACGCACCCGACACTGGTGAACGAACTGGTTCCGGCCCAACTCAACGTCGGGCAGGTGCAACGAATTCTCCAAAACCTGCTGGCCGAAGGCATCTCCATCCGCAACCTCTCCGGCATCCTCGAGAAAGTGAGCGACCACGCGCCGTTCACGAAAAATCCGGACGAGCTTTCCGAACACGCCCGCCGAGCCATCGGCCCGCAAATCAGCCGGCCCTACCAGCAACCGGGCGGCAGTTTGCGCGCTATCACGCTCGATCCGCGGCTGGAACAAACCCTCGCCCAAGGCGTCCGCCAGACCGCCACCGAGCTTTCGCTGGTGATGGAGCCCGGGTTGGCGCGGCACATCTCCGACTCGCTCAGCAAGCTCGTGCAGCAAATGCTCGCCGCCGGGCATCCCCCCGTGGTGTTGTGCTCGCCGCAAATTCGGCTGTGCTTCCGCCGGTTCTTTGAATCCGCTTTCGCGGATCTCACCGTCATTTCCTATTCGGAAATTCCGGCGCGCGTTGAAATCCAAAGCGCCGCAACCATCCCGTCTCTCGTATGAACGTCACCCGCTTTCTCGCTCGCGACGCCGCTGATGCCGTCGGCCAAATCCGCTCCGAACTTGGGCCCAGCGCGGTGGTGCTGAGTGTGACCCAGTCGCCCACCAGCGGCTTGAGTCGGTTGTGGCGCAAGCCGCAGTTGGAAGTGTTGGTGGGCGTGCCGGAGCCGGGGGATGGCGCTCCAACGCCGCTTCCCCAGAAAACGTCGGAGGCTGGAGAGTGGAACGGAAACGCGCCTCCGCCCGGGGGGCAACATCTGAATCAATTGGATTCCGATGGTTCCGATTTCCTGAAACCCAATGGGACGCCGCCATCAGCCGGGACCGATCCCGCCCTGGTCAAAGGACTTTGGCGCAGCGGGGCAGTGCTGGTCCAAATGGGGTTGCAGCCGCTGCACATGGAAAAAGTAATCGAGCGGGCGCAGTCCCAATATGGCGACCTGCCGCCCCCGTCACTCGCGCAAGAACTGGGAATTATTCGCGCGGCGCTGGCGAGTTTCTGGCGACCGCTGGCCAGCACGAAGGGCAGCGCCCCCACGATGCATGTGTTTGTCGGGCCGCCCGGCTCCGGCAAGACGACGGCTCTTTGCAAATGGCTGACCAAGTCCATTTTGACCGACGGCGGTACCGCACGGGCTTGGCGACTGGATGGCCGCGGGGCCAACATCGCGGGCCTATTGGACTTTTACGGCGAGATTTTGGATGTGCCCGTCGAACGCGAATGGAATGTCGGTCAGGCCCTCACGGGTTTTGACACGGGTTTTGTGGATTTGCCGGGTGTAAATGCCCATGACGTGACCGGCTTGCAGGAATTGGCAGCCCGGTTGGGAGCCATTCCCAACGCCCAAGTGCATCTGGTACTCAACGCCGCATACGATGTTACGGTGACGCTGGCCCAGGCGCGGGCGTTTGCGGCGTTGCCGGTGAGCGATGTCATCTTCACGCACACCGACGAAGAGAAACGGCGAATCAAACTTTGGAATTTCGTGCTCGGCACAAATTTCACCCTCCGGTTCCTGTCGGGTGGGCAAAATATTCCCGGTGACTTTCTGGTCGCCGCCCCCGAGTTGCTCATTCCCCGCCTAGCGGGGGCATAACCCAAAGGAAGAATGAAGAATGAAGAATGAAGCGAACCGGCGCTTCGCCTTCGATTCTTCATTCTTGCATTCAATCCTTGTTTGGCAGACGTTTTGCTCAACACAGACGGTAAATGTTATCAGGATGAAAATGTTTCTTCTAACCGGGACGGGGATCGGGTTTCTCCTAGGGATCGGGCTGGGACTCATAACGCGGAGTGACTGGCCGACAATTTTCCTCCATGCCACCGTCGCCGCCGTCGGCTTGGGCTTGCTGATGCGATGGTGGGGGGGCGTTTGTCTGCGCGGCCTGCGGGCTTCGCTGGAACAACGCCGCATGGCCGAAATCGCCGCGCGACAAAAATCACAATCAACCACGGGACAAAAGAAATGACTGCCTACTCTCTGGTGGACGAAGATGCCTATGGCACCGCGCGAAAAGCGCAACCCTTGCCTCAAGACTTGTGGCAACGGTACCAACGTGAAGGCGATGAAAGCGCCGAGAACGAGTTGATCGAGCGGTATCTGCCCTTGGTCCGGACCGTGGTGGGCCGCATCGCCATGACGTTGCCCCCCCATGTCAGCGCGGATGATCTCAACAGTGCCGGATTGGTGGGATTGCTCCAAGCGGTGCGAAATTTCAGCACGAGTGGCGGGGCCGCGTTCGAGACGTTCGCACGCTTCCGAATTCGCGGGGCCATCCTCGATGAACTGCGCCGCTTGGATTGGGTGCCGCGCTTGGTGCATGAAAAGGCGCGAAAAATCCAAAGGATTTTGGGGGATCTCGAACAGAAATTGGGCCACCTGCCCAGCGAGGAACAGGTGGCGCACGGCTTGGGCCTGTCGCTCGAGGATTACCGCACTTGGCTGGATGACATCCGGCCGGTCGCGTTTGTCAGCCTGGATGCCGCGTTCAACAACGACACGTCCGACGTTACCACCCCGCATGACAGCATCGCCGACGATACCCAGGACGATCCGGCGGCATGTGCCGCGCGCAGCGATTTGAAAGCGTTGGTCGCGGAACGCATCCAGCAACTCCCGCAAATCCAGCAAAAGGTCATGGCGCTCTACTATTTTGAGGATCTGCGGCTACGCGAGATTGCGGAAGCCTTCGGATTGACCGAGTCGCGCATCTCTCAGATTCATGCCCAAGCCATTCTGGCGATTCGCACTTTCATCGAACGGCAAGAAGGTCTTGCGCTGCAGCGGGGAGGCGAGGGGCATTCATGATCATCCTGTTGGGCACGATCATTGTGCTCCTGTCGGTTGCCGGCGGTTTTGTAATGTCCGAAGGCAACCTGGCCACGCTGATGCATTTGTCGGAATTCATCATCATCGGCGGGGCGGCGGTGGGCGCCATGATCATCATGGCCCCAAAAAAGGTGCTGCTCCAGATTGGGGTGCAGATCTTCCAATCAATGAAGGGCACCCCGTTCAAGCGCCCGTCATACGAGGAACTCTTCAAGGTGCTCTATGAATTATTCCTGCTCGGCCGGCGCAACGGCTTGGTTGCGCTCGAGGACCACCTGATCAATCCCGCCAGCAGTGCCATCTTCCTGCGGTATCCGCGCGTGGCGCTGAACAAGGAGGGAGTGGACTTTCTCTGCACCGCGTTGAAACCGGTCATTGATGGCCGGGTCAAACCGGATCAGTTGCGCCAGTTGCTCGAGACCGACCTGCACCGGATGGAGGAAGAGGGTCACGCTCCCATCATGGTGCTGAACAAAACGTCCGACGCGCTGCCCGGCTTTGGCATCGTGGCGGCCGTGCTGGGCATCGTGAACACCATGGCCGCCATCGCCGGGCCCATCGAAAAAATCGGCCTCAAAGTGGCCGCAGCACTGGTCGGAACGTTTTTGGGAATTTTTCTGGCTTATGGCTTCGTGAGTCCGCTCGCGACAAACATGGAATTCAACATGGCGGCGCGACTGGCGTATTTTCGTTGCATTTCGACGGCGATCGTCGGTTTCGCCGGGGGGATGGCTCCGGGCATGTCCGTCGAACTTGCCCGGCGCAGTTTGAGCGAAGAACTCCGCCCGGACGCAGACGAATTGGAAGAAATGTTGCGCCCGCTCAATGCCGGCACGGGCGCGCCCAAGAAGTGAACCTCGCCGCGTGTCGCATCCCGCCCGATGAGCAAAAGAAATCATCACGGAGGCTCGTGGAAAGTTGCCTATGCGGACTTTGTCACCTCGATGATGGCGCTGTTTCTGGTGCTGTGGTTGACGTCCCAGGATTCCCGGGTCAAGGAGGCGGTGGAGCGTTCCTTTCGCAACCCTTACTCCTCCGCCACCAAGCAGTCCGTCGGGATCCTGCCGACTCAGGACGCGCAAGCGACCGAGAAATCGAAGGGCAGCTTCGATTCCCCTTCCGCCATGAACCTCGAACTCCTGCGGCGCATGACTGAAGATCTCGCCAAGCTGCTCCGATCCGATTCCGAGACCGAGAATGTGGTCAAAATGGACATGACTTCCCAGGGCCTCCTGATCAACATCTTCGACCGCACCCAGAAAGCGATTTTCGAAGGAGACAGCGCCAAGTTCACGCCGTACGGCTCCTGGGTGTTCTCGACGCTGGCGTGGGAAGTCGGCCGCTACCCGACGTTCTCCGTCGAATTGACCGGCCACACGGAAGCCGGCCGCAAACCGCTCCGCGAAGATTATGGGAGTTGGGAACTTTCCGCTGACCGCGCCAATGCCGCACGCCGCAAACTCCTGCAGCACGGCACCGGGGAGGGACAGATTTACAAGGTGGCCGGCTTGGGTGAAACGCAGCCTCTGGACAAAGACAACCCCGCCGCCGAAGTCAACCGCCGCGTCTCCATGCTGCTCAAAATCCAGGAAGGCAGCCATGTGGATGATAGCCCGACTAACCAGGTGATAAAAACGAACTCAGCCCAATGACCAAGAGCTTTGTACCTTTGTCCGCGTCCGCGTTTGCGAACGCGCCGGCGGGAGGCGCTTCGCCAACGAAAGCCCCGTCGGATCCGAAGTTGGCGGAAGCCTTTCGGCCCATCACGGCGGCGGGCCTGGGGCCCCGCGCCACGCCGCCCGCTGCTGGTGAACCCAAGGTCACGCTGGTAAAGAATGGCGACCGGGTTACCAGCATCAAGGTTCAGTGCGTCTGCGGACACACCATTGAACTGGCCTGCGAATAAGCGCTCCCAAGGATCCAACTCCGACCCAAGGCGGATCTTGCCAGCCGTGTGACCCACTGCGGCCCCACTCCGCTACGCTTCGACAACGCCGACCCTTTCCGCGCCCGCTTCGGATCGCACTCTTTGCCCGATGCACATGGAAAAATGCGCGTCTTGACGGCAGCTTTTGCCGACGTGCCGGAACGTGAATCCATGAAACCCCCAATAACCCCGAGCTTTCCCCGCTGGCACTATCATTGCTTGGGGACTAACGCGTATGGATGTGAGTATCTATCAAGCGGCAGCGGCGATGAATGCGACCGCACGTTGGCAGGAGGTGATCTCGGCGAACCTCGCGTCCAGTCAGATTCCCGGCTTCAAGAAGCAGGACCTTTCCTTCAGCTCCGTGCAGGCAGGGCATCATCAGCATTCCCAGATAAATTCGCCGTTGAACCGCCAGCACTTCACGATGCCGCTGGCCGGCACCAGCAATAATTTCAAGCCGGGCGAACTCCACCCGACCGGCACCGCCACCGACCTGGCTCTCGATGGTCCGGGCTTTTTTGAAGTGCAAATGCCCGACGGCCGGTCGGGCTACTCGCGCGATGGCGCCTTTCGCGTCAACGGGCAGGGCCAATTAGTGACCAAGCAGGGTCTGCCAGTGCAGAGTGAAGGCGGCTCGTTGCAGCTTGACGCGAACAACCCCGGGCCGATCTCCGTTTCGCTCACCGGCGAAGTTTCGCAGGGAGGCGAGCTAAAAGGGCGGTTGAAGTTGGCTGAATTTGCCGACCTCGGCGCGCTGGTGCCGACCGGTGCCGGCTTGTTCATCGTCGGGGACCAAGGGGCGCTCCCAAACGCCGCAACCCGCACCTCAGTGCGCCAGGGCTTTGTGGAGAATTCCAACACTTCCACCATCACGGAAATGGTGAACCTGATCAACGCCAGCCGGCTCTTTCAGGCGAACCAAAAAGTCATTACGACGTCGGATGAACGCATCGGGCGACTCATCACCGACGTGGGGAATCCGCTCAGCTAACATGTCCCGCACTCTTCATTTAGAATCTCACCGCCGGGTGGTTGCCGTTGCTCTCGGTGACTGGGATTCGTGCCACCTGATACGATAATATGCTCCGCGCCCTTTACTCAGCCGCCGCCGGGATGGAATCCCAGCAACTCAACCTCGACGTCATTTCCAATAACCTCGCGAACGTCAACACCGCCGGCTTCAAGAAGAGCAAGACGGAGTTCGAGGATTTGCTTTACCAAACGACCCGCGCTCCCGGCGCCGAACAGGGTGGGGGCAATCAGTTGCCCACCGGCATTCAAATCGGCCACGGCTCGCGGTTGGTGGCCACTTCCCGAGTCTTCACCAACGGAGAATTGACGCAAACCGGCGAGCAACTGGATCTGGCCATCAACGGCAATGGCTTTTTTGAAGTGCAGTTGCCCGACAGCACCACCGCCTATACGCGCGCGGGGTCGCTGAAGACCGCGTCGGATGGGCGTATTATGACCAGCGACGGTCTGCCAGTATTGAGCGGCTTTCAGGCCGTGCCGGCAGGCACCACCAACATTACCGTCTCGCCAACCGGCTATGTGACCTACGCGACGCCCAGCGGGAAGACGACCTTCCAGATGCAACTGACTCGCTTCATGAATCCGAATGGCTTGGAGAGCATGGGCCGAAATCTTTTCCGGGAAAGTCAGGCTTCCGGAACGCCTCAACTCGGCACGCCCGGCGAAAACGGGTTTGGCGAAGTCAGCCAGGGCGCGCTCGAACTCTCGAACGTCAAAGTGGTCGAGGAAATGGTCAATCTCATTCTGGCCCAGCGCGCGTATGAAGTGAACTCCAAGGCGGTGCAGACCGCCGACGAAATGTTGCAGGGCGGCAACAACCTGAAACGCTGATGAATAGGATCTTTGCCAAACTCTCTCCGCGCCTGGCCCTGACCTGCCTCGCCCTCGGGGCGGTCGCCCTCGACGTCGCCGCCGAACCCGAGGTCCGGGGGCAGAAGCCAGAAGTCAGAAGTCAGCCAGCCGACCCCCGAGCTCCGACTTCCGTCCCCGTGGTGCGCCCGCCCCGGCGCTTGGAAGAAGACGAGCTCCGCACCCTGCTCACCGAGTCATTGAACGCCGGGCGGAACGCGAACGGCGCCGAATGGGAATTGCGGATTACCCGACCCTGGACTCCGGTCAAGGTTCCGGACGAGCTATTGACGGTCGAGATTTTGGAGCCGGCTATCAACCGGATGACCCCGAATTCGGTCCTGCGCTTTGAAATGCGGGCCGGCCGCCAACTCATCGGTTCGTGGCAAGTGCCAGTGCAAGCGCGGCTCTGGCGGGAAGTGGTGGTGGCCGAAAGCCCGCTGCAGCGCGGCCAATTGCTGGCGGACGCCCCGGTGACCCGCGTGCGCCGCGATGTGCTGACGCTGCGGGATCCGCTTTATGAACTGCCCGCCGTCCCTACGGCCTACGAGTTGACGGAGAGTGTTGCGATGGGTACCCCGTTGACTCTGCGTGCGCTCCGGCTCAAGCCCGTGGTTTACCGCGGGCAAACGGTCAACGCCATCATGGGTGACAATGCTCTGACCATATTGTTGAAAGTTGAAGTGATGGAAGAAGGCGTGCCCGGACAGTTCGTGCGCGTTCGCAATCTACAATCCCGTCGGGAACTCCGAGGAAAGGTCCAAGATGAACAAACTATCGCTATATCATTTTGAGTTGCGCCGGTCGCTCCTGCCGCGCCCGCGGCTCATCAGCAGTGCGCTCGCTGCCAGCGCGCTGCTTCTCTTTTCGGCTTCGCTCTCGGCCGATTCTCTCTGGAAGGAAGGCGAGGCCAAGTCCATGTGTGCCGACAAACGCGCCGGACAGGTCGGAGACATCGTGACGATCCTCGTCCAGGAAAGAACCACCGCCACCAAAGACAACAGCACTAAGACCTCTAAGCAGTCCAGTATCGACGCGGCCATCAAGACCTTCCTCTTTAGTCCGGATGCCAGTAGCTTCATGACCAAGGGTGGCAAGTTGCCAGCTTTGAGCATGGCGAACAAGAGCACCTTTGACGGCGGCGGCACCGTCAATAATTCTCAGCAAATCATTGCCAGCGTCGCCGTGCGCGTGGTGGACGTGTTGCCAAATAACAACCTCATCCTCGAAGGGAACCGCGAAAGCTCATTCTCGGGCGAACAGCAGACGATCACTCTCCGCGGCACCATCCGGGCGAACGACATCATGGCGAACAACACCGTTTACAGCTACAATGTCGCCGACGCCACCATCAAGTTTAACTCGAAAGGCACGGTAAGCGACACCCAGCGCAAAGGCTGGCTGCAAGGGGTTTGGGACAAGTTTAGTCCCTTCTGATTTCCTGATCAAAATTCCATGTTACACCGCTACTTAGCCGGAGGTCAGAGGTCAGAGGTCAGAGGTCAGAGGTCTGCCCTCCGCCCTCTGCTTGCGGTCCTGTTGGCACTTAGTTGCTGGCCTTACAATTCCGCCGGCGGCGTCCCGGTGCGCGACTTGGTGGTGATCTCGGGCGCGCGGGACAACCAACTCGTCGGCTACGGCCTGGTGGTCGGCCTCGCCGGGGAGGGCGATAAGGACCCGATTTACACAAAGCAAACGATCGCCAACATCCTGCAACGCTATGGCGTCAACGTGCCCGCCGCGACCCTCTCCGCCAAAAATATCGCGGTGGTCCTAGTCACGGCGGATATTCCGGCCTTTGCCAAGCCGGGCACGCGCCTCGACGTGCTAGTTTCGTCCATGGGCGATGCCAAAACGTTGCAAGGCGGGGTGCTCTTGCAGACCCCGCTCCTCGGTGCTGACAACCGCGTCTATGCCGTCGCCCAGGGGCCAATGTCCGTGGATGGTTTCATTGCTGGCCAAGGGGGAGCTGGCGGGGCTACCGTTTCCAAGAACCACCCCACCGTGGCCACCATGATCGGTGGGGCCATCGTCGAACGTGAAATTCCCGCCACCATCGTACGCGAAAACACCATCGAACTGCTCCTGCGCGAAGGGAGTTTCACTACGGCCGCCCGCCTCGCGGGGGCGATCAATCAGGCGTTCACCAACGCCGCGCGGGCCGTGGATTCGACCTCCGTCCTGGTCCATATCCCCGAGGGCGGCGAAAAATTTCCGGTGGATTTTATTGCCCGGTTGGAGGCCATCGAAGTGATCCCCGATACGCCGGCCCGCATCATTATCAACGAGCGTACCGGCACCATTGTTGCCACGGCCACCACCCGGATTTCCAACTGCGCTGTGTCCCATGGCAACCTGACTATTACCATCGCTCGTAACTTGGATGTCTCGCAGCCCAATGCCTTTAGTAAGACCGGGACGACGATGGTTACGCCGAGTACCGACACCAAGGTCTCCGAGAGCAAAGGCGCCCTCGTGACGCTGCCCGACTTGCCGACCGTCGAAAAAGTCGCTTCCGCACTCAATGCGTTGGGGGTGACGCCGCGCGACATGATGGCGATTTTTAAGGCCATGAAACAGGCGGGTGCTTTACAGGCGGAATTGATAATTCGCTGATATGAACATCTTGCCACTACATTCCCCGGGCATTGAGGCCAGCAACATATCGCTGGACCGCCTCGCGGCCAATAAGCAGGTGCCCGAGGCCGAAAAAATTGCCGAAGTCAGTCGGGCCTTCGAAGCCGTCCTGCTGCGGCAGATCCTTTCGGAAAGCCAGCGGCCCGTCTTCAAGTCGCAATACACGGGGAACTCCAGTGCCGACGACATCTACCGGGATATGATCGTGAACCAGATGGCGGAAGATATTTCCAAGTCCGGCAGTTTCGGCGTGGGCAAGAACCTAGCCCGCGAACTGCAACAACAATTAGGGGCCAAGCACGTCGCCCCTGAACATCTTAACGCCCGGACGGCCCACCTTAAGAATCTGAACCATGAATGAGCTCCTCCAGAATTTCGTCGAGAGCCTGCGCGAAGAACTGAGACAATACGGCGAGATGCTCGCTTTGTTGGATGTCCAGCAGGAACAGGTCGTCCGCCGTCTCGCGGATGAATTGTCGGAAACCGTCTCTGCCATCAACGCGCAGGGCGAAGTGATTCAGGCCGCGCGCCGCGAACGCGGCCAGCGCCAGCGGGACTTGTCGCGCGCCCTCAACCAGCCGGATGAAACCTTCATTGCCCTGTTGATTCCCGTCTTGCCCGATTCCTATCGGCCCCTCGTCTCCGCGCTTGTGGATGAGAACAACCAACTCCTGGCGCGCGTCCAACAGCGCGCCCGGCAAAACCACATTTTGCTCAGTCGATCCTTGGAACTCATGGGCCAATTCATCAATTCCTTTTGTGCCATTGGCGTGCCCACCTATAACGACTCCGGCTCTATGGCGCCGGCGTCCGCCCCGGGCCATGTCTTCTACGAAGCAGTCGGTTGATCCCTGTTTATGCCCGGCCTATTTGGAATGTTAAACGTCGGTGCGCGCGCGCTGCAAGCCCAGCAAGAGGGGGTCGCCGTAGCGGGTCAGAACCTGGCGAACGTCAACAACCCCGCCTACGCTCGCCAGCGGCTAACCCTCCAAACCAGCACGCCAACCATGGGTGGCATGGGGCCCGAGGGGACGGGCGTGGACGCCGTGGCGATCACGCAGTTGCGCAATACGTTTCTCGATAGCCAGATTCGCAGCGAGACCAGCGTCATGGGCTTTCTCCAATCCCAACAGACCGCGCTCCAGTACACCACGGCGGGCCTCGGCGAGCAACTCGCCGGCAGCGCCTCCACAGGGGGGACCAATGGCGTTGGTTCGAGTGGCGGGTTGGCGGATGACTTGAGCGGGCTATTCAACGCCTTTCAGGACCTGACCACGGCCCCGGCTTCGCTTACCAATCGCCAGGCGGTCATCTCCGAGGCGCAACAACTGGCGGCGCAGTTCAATCAGGTGGACCAACGCCTGGGTGTGGTGCATGATCAACTCAACCAATCGGTTCAATCCGATGTCTCCAATGCGAACCAACTTTTGTCAGGCATCGCTGGATTGAACCAACAGATTTCGGACTCCGAAGCGACCTCCGGCGGCGTGGCTAACGACCTCCGGGACCTCCGCCAACAAAAGCTCGAGGACTTGGCCAAGCTCGTAAGCTTTCAATCGGCGACGACTCCTGACGGCGCGGTGAATATCTCCGTAGCGGGCAATCTGTTGGTGGCGGGTAATAGCTTGGATGACACCCTCCAGAGCTACGACGCCGGCGGGGGTCAGTTCCTCGTCCGGACCACCAACTCCGGCACGTCGCTCGCGCTCACCGGGGGCAGCCTCCAGGGCACCATCGCCGCGCGCGACGGCACCCTCCAATCGTTGCGGAGTGGGCTGAATAGCGTCGCTTCGCAGCTTATCACTCAGGTCAACACCGTCTATCGGGCGGGCTATGACCTCAATGGTAATACCAATGCCGACTTCTTCGCCGGGGCCACCGCTGCTGATATTAAGGTCAATGCCGCTTTGGCCAGCGACCCCTCGAAACTCCAGGCCAGCGGAGTACTCGGAACGGCGGGCAATGGTCAAATTGCCCTTGCTCTCGCTCAATTAGGTAGCACCAAACAAGCCGCCCTCGGCAACCAGACTTTCTCCGACAGCTATACCGGAGTTATTACGGACCTCGGCTTCTCCTTGTCCGCCGTCAATAGCCAACTCAGCGATCAGCAGGTCGTGCAAGACATGCTGCAAGCCCAGCGCAGTGCCGTCAGCGGCGTCTCACTCGACGAGGAAATGGTGGACCTCGTTAAGTATCAGCGGGCTTTCCAAGCCTCAGCCCATCTTGTTAGTACTGTTGATCAAATGCTCGATATCGTGGTGAACTTGAAAGGATAGACCTATGCGTATCGCCTTCAATAACGCGCCGGATGCGCTGGTCAGCCAACTGGGTACCTTGGGTAGTCAACAGTATCGTTTGCAAAACCAGGCAGCGACCGGCAAGCGAATCTCGCAACTGGAAGACGATCCCACGGCGATGCGCCAAGTGTTGAATTTGCAAACGCAGGAGAGCCAGTCCACCCAATACCGGCATAACATCGCGGCGTTGCAAGCGCAGGCCAACAGTTCCGCCAACGCCATCCAGGGGCTGCATAAGGTTTCGTCGCGCGCGGGCGAGCTGGCCACTCTGGCCAACGGCGCCAGGTCGCCTACCGAACTCCAGTCCCACGCCACCGAAGTCACCCAACTGGTCCGGCAGGCGGTGCAACTCATGAATAGCCAGCACCAGGGCGACTATCTGTTTGGCGGCACGAACACCGCCCAACCGCCTTTTGTGGCGGTCGCGGATGCCAACGGGAAGATCACCAGTGTTACCTATCAAGGCAATGATGCCGTGCCGGCCGCCGAGATTGCCGCCGGCACTACGGTATCCGTCCAAGTCCCCGGCGCGAACACCTCTGGGAGCGGGGCCACCGGACTCATCACTGATTCCCGCAATGGCGCAGATTTTTTCAATCACCTTATCGCCTTGCAAAATCATTTTGGCGCGGGCGACACCGCTTCCATTTCCTCGGCGGACATTCCCGCACTGGCGCAGGACGAGGACAACATCACGCTTCAGGCGGGTAACAACGGCATCATTCAGACGCAGCTTTTGGCGGCCGATTCCGTCGCGGCCGGCCAGTCCCTTTCCCTCAAACAGATGATCTCGCAGAACTCGGACGTTGACTTGGCGGCAACCTTGACCCGATTAAGCGCCGCGCAGACTACTTTCCAAGCCGCCTTGCAAAGCGGCGCCGCCCTCATCGGCCAGAGTCAGTCCTTGTTGAGCTATCTGCGGTGACCCAGGGCAGAGGGCAGGGGACAGAAGCCCGCCCTCCGCCACACGGCTATTGAAGCAACCCCGCGGCCCGTTAAAGCGTGGACTCCGAACGCGCGGCACAGTTTTTTTTGGGCCACGCGTTCGCATGTTCCGGCTCAGCGGTCGCTTCGCGAATGTTTGGCCGGCAGCCCTCAGAAGCGAATCCTCCTCGTCCTCGTTCCCGAAATTCCCTGACCAACTGAGGACGAGAACGAAAGGCCAACAGCGCGTTTCCCCCAGACACTAAACGGATCAATTTGAAACGAGCAATTAATACCACAGATGGACACAGATCAGAAGGAGTTACGAAAAGACCGGGGATCACCCAGAGGGTGAATGCTTTTTCCCGGAAGAATCTAGGTGCATCTGGGTCCATCTGTGGTTTCCCTTCGCTTGTTAAAAACCAACTGCCGGATTTAGGAGCAACCTCACGGAACCGGTGGGATCTGCCCGCTACCGGAAAGAACTGACTAGTGGCGCGGTCGAAATTGCCTAACCCGTAGTCCGCCCTGCTTGCCGATCACTGCCAAACCGCCGCGGGGCCCTCGAATCAAGGGGTTTTCGCCTAAGTAAGCTGGAAATACAGGGCGAAACGGCGGTGGCATTGCCTCTGCTTTGAGCTTTCCCGATGAATAGCATGGAAGCAACCGAACCCTGCCCTGCCACCGTAACTGCTGACCGGGCCGAAAGCGTTATCCGTATGCCGCTTGGCCTTTTGGGGTTGGAGCAGTTCAAGCAGTTTATCCTGCTGGCCAATCCGGACGAAGAGCCCTTCCTGCGGCTCAAGGTGCTGAACGAGCCGAAAATGTCCTTCCTCGTCGTCTCGCCCTTCGTGGTCCTGCCGACCTATGAGCCCGACATCCCCGATGAAGACGAAACTTTCCTCGAATTGCAAGACCCACAAGACACTATGATCTTGAGCATCGTGACGGTCCGCGGGGCGCAACAAGCCACCATCAATTTGAAAGGGCCGATCGTGCTGAACCGCCGCACCCTGGTGGCCAAGCAGGTCATCCCGCGTAATGCGCCGGACTATTCCGTCGCGCACCCCTTGCCGGTCCAGGCCAACTGACCTACCCCTTTCATCCAATGCTCATTCTCTCTCGCAAACTCAACGAAAGCATCGTCATTGACGGTCGCATCACGGTGAAGATTGTGCGCGTGGACGGCGAGGTGGTGAAACTCGGCATTTCCGCCCCCTTGGACGTACCGGTGCATCGGGAAGAAGTTTACGAGGAAATTCGTAAGAGCAATCGCGAAGCCCTCACCGAGCGCACCGACCAGGTGCCGAAACTTTCCACAAAAATTGGAGCGGCGCCCCCGGCCCGTTCTCAAAACCAACGCCGGCAGGACCGCCAGCCTAACTTAGACATGGATTGTCAAACCCCGCAACAACCCAAGTAATACAAAGAGAAAGCGACTTATATGGTCATCAATAACAACCTCGCAGCGCTATCCAGCAGCGACAACCTCACCACCAATCAGGCCCGCCTCGCCCGATCCCTCGCCCGGATCAGTTCCGGCTCCCGGTTGCAGCCGGACGACGCCGCAGGCATGGCCGTCGGCACCAAGATGGATGCCCAGGTCCATCGCATCAACGGCGCCAAGTCCAATGTCGCCAACGCCACCTCCTTCGTGCAAACCCAGGACGGCTACCTCAAGAAGGTCGGCAAAGCCCTGGACCGCATGAGCGAACTCTGCATTCTGGCCCAGGACGCCACCAAGGCCGACGCCGACCGGCTACTCTACAACAAGGAGTTCACGGAACTGCAGAACTACATTGCGACCAACGTGGACAAGGAGTTCAACGGCGTCAGCCTGTTCTCCTCCGCGCCGCTCTCGGTGACGATTGATTCCGAAGGCGGAAGCTTCACCATGACCGGAATAGACTTGGCCCTGCCGCCGTACTCGACGATCAGCGATCCCGCCACCAAGAGCATCAGCACCGTGGTTAACGCGCAAGCCAGCCTGGTGGACGTGAAGACCGCCTTGGCCATGGTCGGGTCCGACCGGGCCACCATCGGCGCCTACACCTCCCGGCTGAACTACAGTTCGGAACAGCTTACCATCAGCAAGGAAAACCTCACTGCGGCCAGTTCGCACATCCAAGACGTGGATATCGCGGATGAATCCACCGAGTACGCCAAGGCCAACATCATGGTCCAATCGGCCACCGCCATGCTGGCGCAGGCGAACCAGTTGCCCCAAAGCGTGCTCCGACTGCTGCAATAATGCCAACCCCCCGGCCGACCCTCCGCAGCCGCGCTGCGGAGGGTGGGGCCACCGCAACCGACAACGAAAGTGGAGGTTCAAAGTGCGTAACTTAGATGCCAACGATGATTTGCGAGGCTGGCGTGACCGGCCCAGCCCCGTGAGTCCGCGCCGCGGGACCCGCCCTGGTTGCCCCGCCCGCCCGGGCCCCGGCTCGCGTTCCAAGCCTGCCACCCGCCACTGGGCCCACGCCGGTTTCCTGCCCATCCCCGCCGGCGCCGCGTCGGTGTTTCCGGGCGAATTCGGCCTCCAGCCGTTGGCGCGCCGCCCGCTCGCCACCGTGCCCGGTCCGACCGGCCTCTTGGCCAATCTGGTGACTGCGGCGCAGGCCCATTTTGCGGCCACGCACTATGCCACCGCCATCGCCTTCCTGGAGCTGGTCCAGTTCCCCGACCCGCAGCCTGCCCGGACGTGGCAACGTTTGGGCCACTTGCATTTTTCCCTGGCCGAATACGACGCGGCGGGCCGCGCCTACGGCTATGCCGCCGCCTATGACCCCCGGGACGCCAGCTTGCAAGTGCGGTTGGCCCACACCTGTCTGCGCCTCGATGACGTTCCGAGCTTCGAAGGCTACCTCGAGCGGGCGCTGGCTTTGGATCCGGAGAGCGCCCCCGCCCTCCAACTGCTGGCCGACCTCAACCGGGATACTGGTCGTTACGAGGACGCCGCCCGTTTTTACCAGGAGTTAATCGCAGTGAAGCCCGACCACTACGAGAACTTGCTTTCCTTGGCCCTGTGCCACTCTTATCTTGGCGATAGTGAAACCGCGATGGACTATCTTCAGCGTGCCGGCCAGACCGCCCGTGGGCCGCTCGCGCCGACTCCATTTTAACCCCTCCCAGTGCATGGATGCCAAAAACAACCGTTTCCCTCTCCGTGAGAGCGCGTTTGAATGCGAAGCCCGAAACCGGAATGGGGAGCGCTCGCAGCCCGCGTGCTGGATTGGGCATCGCGCCCGTAATTCCGTCACCCACCATCTTCAGAACTCTGCCGCTCTCTTAACACCCAACCCAAAGCCCGACCGCCATCGCCGCACTGCGGAGGGGAGCCCGTGTGGGGTCCCGCGGCCTACAAGACTTTCGCCCAAAACCCGCATCCAGAGGCCAGCTACCCTCAGCGGGCGAGGTATTGAAAGAACCCTCTTGGAAAACGTAATTCCAACCGCCACCCAAAGGCCCAGAATGAGCAGCGCGACTGGGTCGAACCCGCTGTGCGCGGT
Source organism: uncultured Verrucomicrobiota bacterium (assembly GCA_903828255.1). Lineage (GTDB taxonomy): Bacteria > Verrucomicrobiota > Verrucomicrobiia > Limisphaerales > JADLHS01 > CAIKLQ01. The sequence goes on along the minus strand of CAIKLQ010000671.1, from coordinate 14,823 downwards.
GCCGAATGGTTCCACCCGACGGGTGCGTGGAGAGCAAGACGCTAGTTTTATTTCGGCCCGGGTTTGGAACCTCTTGGGCCTTTTTGTGGCAATTCAACTGTGGCATTTAGCATGAACCCCCCTCAGCCTTCCTCCTTTACTTCCGGTGCGCCCAAGCCAACCGCCAACTCGACGGCACTACTGGACGCCACCCTTGGGTACGCTAATGCCCACTACGCAAAGGAGGACTGGGCCGCCGCGCGCGATTTTCTCAGTCTCGCGGTGCAGTTGGCTCCGGAACAACCACAGATTCGCGCCGCGCTCGGCAGTCTCCAATACCAGTTGGAGGATTATGGGGCCGCCGGCGGTTCCTTCATTGTTGCCACCGCTCAAAGTCCGAATAACCCGGACCTCCAAACGCAACTGGCGATGACCTACCTCAAGCAAAATCGAGCCGAAGCCGCCGAAGCTGCCTTGGGCCGAGCGCTGGCACTGCGCCCCAACGACCCCACCGCGCTCAAGCTGCTGGCTGACAGCAAACGGGATCGCGGACGTTATCAGGAGGCGGGACTGATTTATGGAGGGCTCATCAATCAGCATCCAGATCAGGTCGGCGTCCTCCTTTCACTGGCCAAATGCTTCTTTGAGATGGGGGAGCGGGAAGGCGCCGAAGCCACCCTGAGACAACTGCTGACGCTGGACCCCGGCAATGAAATCGCCCGCGACAACCTGCTCGTCGTGTTGGGAGGTCCGGTGCCTGTCGCCAGAGCTCAGCAGTCTGCAAACACGGACCCGACTTCTGCTGAAGCAGGCACAGGCGGCAAGCACACTCCGCCCAGCGCCCTTCCTCCGCAGAAGTCTCATCTTTCTGGAAATGAGTTTATCACGCGGCTTTTATCAAGTGCTTATTCGAACCTCAACACCGACTCGTACACGCCCGATTTGCAGGGTTGGATGCACCCTCAGTTCTCGGCTGTGTTCCTGGAGGCCGTACGAGCATTACGGGTGGAAAACTTGATAATCTTCGAAGTCGGGTCTTGGAAAGGGCTGTCGGCAACAACCATGGCGAAGCTATGCAAGCAAATCGGGCAAAAGTGTACAATAGTTGCCGTGGATACTTGGTTAGGGGCGCCGGAATTCTGGACGTGGGGGATCGATGATCCGACGCGGGGCGGATCGCTGAGTCTCGCCCATGGGTATCCCCGGGTATTCGAGACTTTCACCAAGAATGTTAAGTGTCTGGGGCACGCCGATGTAATCGCTCCTTTTCCTTTATCCAGCATGGCCGCAGTTGAAGTCTTCAAGTACTATAAACTCTGCGCCCATATAATTTACATAGATGCATCGCATGAGTATGAAAGCGTCGCCCAAGACATCAACGGATACTGGCCGCTACTCAAGCCCGGCGGCGTAATGTTGGGTGACGACTATTCATCTTACTGGCCGGGGGTCAAAAAGGCGGTGGATGAATTCGTCCAAAGCAAGAACTTACTCCTGCGGTTGAACGAAATAGTTTGGTCAGTATGCCCATGAATACCCCTCAGCCTGCCCCCTCGACTTCCGCTGTGCCTAAGCCACCCGCAGACACAGGGGCGTTGCTGGATTCCATCCTCACCTCTGCCGATGTCCACTTTGCGCGGGAAGACTGGACGGCGGCGCGGGATGCTCTCTCCCTGGCTGTGGAACTCGCGCCGAACCAAACACAGATTCGCGCCGCGCTTGGCAGCCTGCAATACCAGTTGCAGGAGTATCCGGCCGCCTGCGCCTCGTTTACCATCGCCACCAAGCAAAGCCCCGATAATCCGGATCTGCACACCCAACTGGCCATGGTCCATATTGCGCTCCAGCAGGAGGACGCCGCCAAAGCAGCCCTGCAGCAGGCGGTGAATTTGCGCCCCGACCACCTCGCCGCGCAGCAACTGCTCGGTGGTTTCGACTTTGCCGCGAAACGCTATGCCGTGGCCGCCCAGCACTACTGCGCCGCAGTGAGAGGCAATCCGAACGATTTGAATCTCCTTTTGCACCTCGGGAAGTGCCTGTATGAACTGCGCGATCTGGCCTCCGCTCACTGGTGCTTCAAACGTGTCATTGCCGTGGAACCCTCAAATGCGATCGCAGCGGATGCACTGCGAATCATCAGCGGAGTGTCAAAAACAAATCCCTCTCAACTGACTATAGATGTTTATACGGTAGCCCATAATGAGGAGAAGATGGTCAAGTATTTTATTGAGCATTATCTTCCAATAGCTAGGTATATTCATGTTTTGGATCATGAATCAACCGATAACATGGTGGAAGTATGCAAGTCCTACGGAGACAAAGTTAGGGTCATACCTGTTCACTTTACTGAGCAATCCAAATTTAGTAATATACAACTTAGTGAAATAAAAGCTCGCTTTGCAGCACAATCCGATGCGGACTTCGTTATTGCATCTGACACAGATGAATTAATTTTCCCAAGAGATCCAAGATCAATATTAATAGAGTGTTTGGCAAATGGCATTACAGTTCCTTTGACCACTGGCTATCATATGTTATCTGATGCGTTTGATTTCCAGTCCGACATTTATGACATTAAGAGGGCATATAAGGAGCCCCGGTGGGATAAAAAGATAGTGTTTTGCCCCAAGATAAAAATAGGTTGGGATGTTGGACAGCATTGCACAGCTCCTGAATTGTGCGGTAATGGCTACAAGGAGTCTGAATCCTCTTTGCTTGAATTAAGACATTACAAGTACATAAACATGAATTATGTAATAAGCCGAAACAAGGTAGTGGGAGATAGAATAGACAGGGATGAACTTAAAATGGGCATGGGATTCCATCATGTTGCACCAGAAGTACAACAAAGACAAAGATTTGAAAACATGTTGTCGGAAAGCATCCTGTTGCAGTGAGCACTGATACTGGAAGCGCGGCCGCACTATCACTAATTTAAGCGCATCGTGAAGCCTGACAGATCCACTGACTTTCTGATCATTGGCGCCGGTTTTTCCGGACTTGTGATCGCCGAGCGACTCTCCGCCGCGGGTTGGAAATGCGCGGTCGTTGATCGCCGCAAGCACCTCGGAGGGAATGCGTATGACGGCATTGACCAAGCGGGAGTTCTCGTCCATCACTACGGTCCGCATTACTTCCGCTCCAACTCGCCGCGGATCGTCGCTTACCTATCCGCTTTCACCGACTGGCACGCAGTGAGTTACACCATCAAGAGCCACGTCCGCGGGCGGTACTGGAGTTTTCCGATCAATCTGAACACCTTCGAGGAATACCTTGGGCGGCCAGCGGGCAGCGAAGAATTCAGGGGCTGGCTGAAGCAAAACCGAATTCCCATCCAAAACCCGAAAAACTCCGAGCAAGTGATCGTTTCCCAAATCGGGAGGGAACTCTACGAACTGTTTTACGAGGGCTATACGCTCAAGCAATGGCAGCGCCACCCATGCGAACTTGACGCGTCCGTTTGCGGGCGCATCCCCGTGCGCACCAACCGCGACGACCGTTATCTAGCGGAATCGTTCCAAGCATTGCCGAAGCATGGCTACACCGCCCTTTTTGAAACGATGCTCAACGCCTCGCCAGGCGTCGAACTACATCTGGGCGTGGAATCCACGGAAGCTCGCGCCCGATGGAAACACAAACACCTCATCTTCACGGGAGCGGTCGATGAATTCTATGGTCGGCGCTTCGGTGACTTGCCCTACCGCTCGCTGCGCTTCGAGCCGGAATCCTTCTCTGCCAGAGAACTGCGGGCGAGAGAGCCGATATCAGGCAAACGCGGATTCTGGCAACCCGCGATGCAGGTGAACTACCCTGGCCCCGAAGTGCCATTCACGCGCATCGTTGAAATCAAACATGCGACCGGCCAGCAGGTCGGCGCAACCACCATCGTCCGCGAGTTTCCAAAAGATTGGAAACTCGGCGACGAGCCGTTTTACCCCATCCCGGCCCCGGAAGCGCGCACCTCTTACCTCCGCTATTCCGCACTTGCCGCCACCGAACCGGCCGCTAGCTTTATCGGCCGCCTTGCGACATACCAATATCTTAATATGGATCAAGTAACCGGCATGGCCATTGCCGAAGCGGACAAACTGATTTCCAGATACAGATCTGGCTTGAAATGCATACGAGCTTATGCACAATGGACTCGCCGCATTACAAGCCGAAACTCCGAAGAAAATGGACTCCATCGGAAAGCATGCCATGGCACCACTTTGGTTAACTGACAGCAGCATTAAGCGCATGAAGCCCGGCTACTACGAGAACTCGCACCGAATTAGGCGCCACGGCCCAAGGTGCAGAGCTATGCCTGGCCACCATAGTTTCACGGCGGGTTCCCTTGCCGCCTCGCACTCGATGACGCGTTCAGCGCGGCAAGCCAGCACCAATCCAGCCCTCCGTTGGCTTGTGGGTGCATTGTGCAGGGATAAGAAATGAATCCAATCGTTTCTTTGCCAGTAAAGGAGCTTCTAGGTCACACGTTGGCCATTTGCGATGCCTGCCTGAGCCGCCAGGATTTCACCACGGCCTGGCAGGCTTTGTGCCGGGCTTTGAGAGGAGTTCCAGAAGCGCGACCAATATCCTAAAGATGTAGTTGATCCCTGTATAGACGGCCGATATCCGCTAAAGACCGCTGTTAAAGTAGCCCCGAAAACGAACCAAATGAATACCACCCCACAATTCAAATCCCATTCGATGGCAACCCAAACGGAGATCGCAGTGCATGGCGGTACCGCTGCTCCCGCGCGCCTGGAGTTTTGTGACCGCCCAAATCAGTTTGCCCGCCAACCAGGCCTTGAGAAAACCGGCGCAACAATTCAAGTCCATGGCTACCAGGAGTTTTCCATCTCTCCCGACGCGATTGCCCCACTCCCAACGGACGGACCGCTGCTTCAAAAACAAAACCTCGTTCGTGGTTTTTTCACACCTGAGTTCATCCGTGGCAAAACGGTGTTGGATCTCGGTGCCAACGGCGGCTTTTTCAGTTTTTGGGCCCAACGATGCGGAGCGGGCTCGGTTACGGCGGTTGACCTGGACGTGGAATACATACGGATCGTCCAAGCGGTTACAATACTCCTGGGCCTGGACCGGATCGAGACTCGGAAGATGCTGGTCCAGGATTGCTCAGAGGAGGCGGATATGGTTGTGGCGTTTGCAATGGTACACTGGTTGTATTCCTGCACCGCCGCCTACGGAAGCTTGGACTCTGTTCTCGGCAAACTGCGAGCTTTGGCGCGGCAACTGTTGATCGTGGAGTGGGTAGCCCCCAACGATCCTGCTATGGCAGTGCTCCAGCACACCAGTTGGAATTCCTCCATCATTCAAGCTCCCTATAACCAGGACGCTTTCGAGGATGCGTTGCGGCGGCATTTTGCCCGGGTCGAGATCTACGGCTACACGACACCGACTCGCACACTCTACATCGCCTGGACGCAACCCGATGAAATTGATCTTAATCCGGAATTGCCCCTTCTCGCTCCCCGCAAGTCTGTGTTGTCAAGCCGCCTGCTGGCTACTTGCAACGGCCAGAAATATTTTAGCCGCGTTTATCTTGGAGACGATGGATTGACAGTGTTGAAGCAGGCATCCTACGATTTGGCGGTTCGCGAGATGGAAGTGTTGGGACGATTGCAAGGGGAAAGATTTCCGCGTGTCCTTTCGTCCGAACAGCGCGAGGGTTATTCGATCGTGCTCCTTGAGCGCATTCAAGGTTCCTCTCTCAATGAGATGCTTCCATCAATTGCAACCACTCCAGCTTCTTTGGCGAGGTTCTTCCATGATTGCCTTGAGGTGCTGGCGGATCTCCAAAAGGCTGGCGTTCTTCATCGCGACGTTCGAGCTGGCAACATTCTAGTGCGCAACGGACGGCCCGTTCTGATCGACTTTGGCTGGGCGCTCTTGGATGAGAGAAGCTACCTCACACCGGACGGGCTGGGGGACACCGGACGGCCGATGGATGGTAGCTTTTGTGACGTGTATTCGATGGGGCAAGTCCTCGCGTCCGTCTGCCCAAAGAATACAAGCGTTTTTGGTCCGCTCATCCACGCGATGACCGCACAGCACCGAGCACAGCGCCTCGTGCAAGTAGGCGAACTTCAGGCAGTTCTGCGCAGCCTGGAACTACCCCAAACTTGGGAAGAACCGCCTCGGTTCGGTTTCGTCACGCGCAACCTCGTGCCATTACCATCGGCGCAGCATGGCATGCCGTCCGATACGGCTTCGGTTTTACCTCTCAGGAGCGAGTTTGATGAGTCGCGTTACCTCCGCGACTACCCGGATGTCGCTGCTGCGGTTCATTCGAAGGAAATCGCATCCGGCTGGGATCATTTTGAACGCTACGGCTTCTCCGAGGGCCGGCGCTGGTTCCGTAAAGCAACCCCGGCAGCAGAACCCCAATTTATGAATAGTGAACTGCCAAACTCCAAAGCAAGTACCTCCAAAGCCAACGCCGAAATTGTCGAATTGACCGCGCTGACCGCCGCCGCAGAGTCATATTTTCAACACGGTGAGCTTGCCGCGGCGATTGAAACGCTGGAGCACGCGCTACGTTTGAAGGCAAATGATTTCGACTGCCTGATGTGCCTCGGAAATATCCAGTATCGTGCGAAGGACATGCCTGGTGCAGTGGCATCATTCAGAAGTGCCATGAGGCAGCGTACGGATTCGGTTATCGCACACCTGAGCCTAGCCACTGCACTCATCGAAATGAATGATTTCCTAGAAAGTGAAGGCGCGATCCGACTGGCGCTCGCAATAGAACCTTCCAACGTAAGCGGGTTAAAGCTCCTGACCCGGCTGCAGCTGAACAGCCAACGATACAAGGACGCGGCTTCGGTTTGCGAGGCGATTTTGAAAAACCACGGACGGGACACCGACACCTGGCTTGCCTTGGGCCGTTGCCGCTATGAACTTGGGGATTGGCAGGGTGCAGGTAAAGCGTTCGAGCAAGTCCTATCCCTTGATCCTTCCAATCAGATTGCCGCCGAGAATTTAGCCCACCTTCGAGCCACGCAGGGCCATAGGGAGAATGAAGCTGGCACAGGCCCCGATACCATTGGGGCTGCTGGTGACACCAGATTTGCAAGATTTCGGTTCCATTCACCGATGAAATCTTGTCAAACCTACCAGCAGATCAAGCAGTTGAAGATTGGCTTGATCGCGGGATTTGGTGCCGCCAACTCCATTCGAGATTTTGGCGGCTTGTGGGGTGTTTACGGCTTGTACCTTCTGCAAGGTGCCAAGGCGCTGCGTTGCGGGTATGCAGAGATGGTTGATGTCACTCCCCGGCCCGAGTTTCAAGAGAAAATTGCTGAGCTCCACCGCACCATGCCGTTGGAAGTAAAGATGACGCAAGGGGATTTTCGGGATCCGCGGCTACTGTATCCGCTGCAACCCGTCGAGGTATCATTACTATACGAGGTGCTGCTCCATCAAGACAACGCAGTGGAAGTCATCAAGAATGTGGTCAGCAAGACTACACGCTGCATCTGTGTCGCTCAGCCGGTGATGAAGGAAGAGCTCTTCGCGCTGCCCAATGGGGCAGTAAACCTCCAGTTTTACCCGGAAGAACTTAAGGACCAGCTTCGCTATTCTGGTTGGTGGGAGAAGGAGCCCGTAGCTGAGCGGTTTACCACTGGTTATTGGATGTGGGGTCAAACGACCTCCCACCTGACCTCGATCTTCCATGGTTATGGATGGGTGCCAACTTTCTTGGAAACCTACGAGGCATCTGAATTCTGGAACTACTTGCTTGTGCGTTTTGAGCCTCGGCAGGGGGCATGAGCAAACCAGACACAAGCGATCATTATGACTCCGGCATCCGAGAACCGTGCGCTCCTGCGGTGGGCTTTGTACACTAGCTCCCTGGGCAATTACTTCTTTCGCGAGATCCGCGATTTGATCGGCGCGGGTCTGAGGGAGCTAGGCCACACTGTTGAATTCCGCGACGAGAAGGCGGGTTTCGCCAGTCGGGCAGACTGGCACTTGGTCGTTGCGCCACACGAGTTCTTTCATCTCGGCCAAGGCGAGGCGCTTGCCAAATGCACAGTGCGAGGGAACTTGGTTCTCTTCAACACGGAGCAACCCTCCACCCAATGGTTCCAACTGGCCGCGAAGTATTTTCCCCGCGCCGCCGCGCTCTGGGACATTGATTTCGAGTCCTCGTTACGCCTCAGCAAAGAGGGCCACCCCTGCAGCTATCTGCCGCTGGGCTACGCCGCGGATTTCGAGATGTTCCGCGAAGTGACACAGTTGCCGGTTCACGACGAAACCTCACTCCTGGCACCGGCGATCCGCGAAGGTTTGTTTCTCGCCCGCCCGTTCGCCGAGCGTCCGGTTGATGTGCTCTTCCTCGGGCACGCATCGGCACGCCGGGAGCAGTTCTTCGCCCGGCACGGGGCGCGTCTGGCTGCGTTCAAAAACTATCTGCATCGGCCCAGTGTGAGCCGCCCGCTGATCCCTGGCCAGACGACGAACATGAACACGCTCACCTCCGTGGGCCTTGGGCAGCGAAGCAAAATCCTCCTGAATGTGCATCACGGCGTGGACAAGTATTTTGAATGGCATCGCATCGTGCTGCTCGGCATCGCGCAACGCGCGCTCGTTCTCAGTGAGCCGTGCAGCCTCGCACCCCCGTTCCGGGCCAACGTGGATTTTGTCGAGGTAGCGCTCGACGAGCTGCCGGATCGGATCGAGTACCATCTACGTTCCGCGGACGGCCAGCACCAGGCGCAGGAGATCATCGAACGCGGGTTTGCGACATTGACCAACCGCTGCCGGCTCAGCGAGATGTTGCGGCCGCTAGTGGACGGGTTGCGCAGTAGCTCCCGCCTGGATAGCACAGGCATTGCGCACATTGTTCCGCCGATTTCGGCTCCGACGCGCGGGGAGACGGCATTGTCGGTCGGTGTCGTGACGCCCGACGTGGCCGGCGAAGGCGAGCACGCGGACTGTGGTTCTGCCCAAGTGGTGCTGGCGGAGACGCTGGCCTGCGCCGGGCACCACGTGACGCTGCTGCATACAAATCAACCCGACAGTAACCATTCGTCCGGGTTCTGGGCGGTTCATTTCGCCGAACGCAACGTTCATTACGTACCGCTGCCGCACGATCTCCGGGTGCCACTAGAGACGTCCGACGCGTGTGGGCGCTCGTACGAGACCTTCCTCTGGCTGCGCCAACGATCGTTCGATGTCGTGCATTTACCGGAAACCGACGGCGTCGGGCTGTATTCGTTGCTGGCCCGGAATCAGGGACTGGCCTTCGAGGGAACCCGTTTCTGCCTCAACGCGCACGCGCCGCGCGCCTGGCGGCGTCAGGCCAGCGAGAGGTTCGTCAACAAGCCATACGATCTCGAACGCGAATTCATGGAACGCGAATGTTTCCGACTGGCGGATGCACTCGTCACCACCACAGATTTCATGTTGGGTTGGCTCGAAGGTCAGAATTGGAAACTGCCTGGCGAATGTCGCGTACGCCCGGATCTTCCACGGCTTGCCCAGCGGTCGTTGGACGGGCAACGCGGTCGCGTGCGAACGCTGGCCTACGCTGGTCCAGTGCATCGGTCGTCCGATTTGGAATTGTTTTGTCAGGGCATCGAGCGTTTGGGGAGCGCTGACTTAGCTGCGGTGGAGGTCGTGTTTCTGATGCCACGCCCGTCACCGGCTGACCAACGTGGCGGCGACTACGTGCAGCGGAGGGTCCGGCAATGGACCACTCCGTGGAAAGTGATTGAGTACGGCGACTCTGAGGATTTGTATGCTTTTCTTGCGAAACCGGACTGCCTCGTAGTTTTGTCAGCTACGCAGGAAAACTCGCCGCTCTTGCTCCGCCGCTGTCTCCAGCGGGGAGTTCGCTTCCTTTCGAGTTGCGGCGGTGGGGTTCCAGAATTGGTAGCGGCTGAGAACCATTCGCAGGTGTTATTCACCCCAAAACCGGCAGCCCTCGCGGCTCTCTTGCTGGACTGCATCAGGCAGGGTGCCGCAAGGCCACAGCCGGCCGCAGGCCGCAACGAGCGCATGGCCGTCTGGTTGGATTGGCACGCAGAGTGGGGGAGGCCCGTCGCAGCGGTTGCCGAACTCGCCAAATCAACGCCTCTTGTCAGCGTGTGCTTGGTGCATTTCAACCGACCAGAGTTTCTAAAGCAAGCGCTCGCCTCCCTGCGTGCGCAAGATTATTCGAACCTTGAAGTTGTGCTGGTCGATGATGGCAGCACGAAGCCGGAAGCGGTAGAGTTTCTGGCGCAGCTTGAGTCTGAGTTCAAGCAGCGCAACTGGAAGATATTCCGACAGGAGAACCGTTACCTTGGCGCGGCCCGCAACGCGGCGGCTCGCTCGGCGCGCGGGGAATACCTCGTCTTCATGGATGACGACAACGTCGCCAAGCCGCATGAGATATCCACCTTTGTCCGCGTGGCCCAGAAAACCGGGGCCGACATGCTGACCTGCGCAATGGATTTGTTCACCGGCGACAGATCGCCCGATCCGGCGGGTACACCGAAGGCGCGCTGGGTGTTTCTGGGTGGGGCGGCGGCGACCGGGGTGATTCGCAATTGTTTCGGCGACGCCAACGGTTGCATCCGGCGCGAGGCTTTCTGGCGCGTCGGCGGGTTCACCGAGGACTACGGCATCACGCACGAGGACTGGGAGTTCTACGCGCGGGCGGTGTTGCAAGGCTGCCGGTTGGAGACGATTCCCGAGGCGCTGTTCTGGTATCGCGTGGCGACGGGCAGCATGATCCAAAGCACCTCCATCCACGCCAACTTGCAGCGCAACCTCCGGCCGTACCTGACCGCGCTACCCGAACCGCTCGGAGGCTTGCTGCATTTCATCCAAGGCACGGTCTGTTCCCCAACCCCGTGGGCCGTGTCGGTTCCCGATTACCATGATCTACTGGGGCTGCATCAGTCCTTGGTCGCGGCTGGACGCGAATTGGACCTGCGAGGCAGCAAGGCTGAAGCCCATGCCATCTATTTGAAAGTCCTGCAGTCGGCGGAGACCCTCGGCCATCCGCTGCTGCAACTCCGCACGTTGATGAGTGTCGCCGTGACACTCGCTCACATCGGTGACCAAGGGTTGGCCAAAGCGCTGCTTGAGCGTGCCGCGAAGCTGACCGAAACTTTGCAGGATCAGGTAGCCTCGGCTGAAGTACAGTTGCTGCAGCAGGCGTTGGCCGCCGGCGGCAGGCTGGATGACGTTGCTGCCAGAATCAAATTGTTCGAGCCTGGAGCGTATCGCGGTGCTGCGCCCAAGGTCGAAGCCTCAGCTCGAGTCTCGCACTTCGATGGTCTGCGTGGTGCGTCTATCTCCGAAACACCAGCCCAACCATCCGCCCAGCGTGTGCCAGAGCGTGAAGCCACACCGGATTCCGTGGCACTCGGAGCAGTCGGGGCGCTCTCTAATGTCCGCCCGTCTGCGGCCAATGCCGCCCCATCCGCTACCCTCAAGCGCACAGTGGGCTTTCTCGCCTTCGAGCCACATGATTACGCCTGTCCCACTCTGCGTTTGAAATCGGTGCTGGAACATTTGAGCAACGCCGGTGCAGTGGAGGTCGTCCCGCTGGGTGCTGTCCGCGATGGCCAGTTTCAGATCCGGGAGCAGCATCTCCGACGTGCCAGTGTCATTGTGGTGCAGCGGCAGATGGCGGCGGCACTGCCGTACGTAGAATTGCGGAAGAAGCTGAACGGTCACCCCGCAAAGGTGGTCTTTGAGATTGATGACGCCCTGACCCTCTTGCCGGAATGGCACCGGGCTTCGGCGGCGTTTCGTCGAATCCAGCCCCAAATCGAAGAGTATCTGCGACGGGCGGACTTGGTCACGGTTTCCACGCCGCAACTGCAATCGCTCTATGCGCCGCTCAACCGGAACATTGTGGTACTGCCCAACTCGATTGACACGCGGCTGTGGTCGCCGGCTCCGGACAGCCCGGAAACCGCTGACAAGGTCTCCATTCTGTTCAGCGGCACGCTGGATCACGAACGGGATTTGCAAGTCGTCGAACCAGCCTTGCTCGAACTCATCGCGGCCTTCCCTGATCAGGTGGAATTCCTCTACTGGGGCAATGTCACGGAACGCTTGCGCGCTCTGCGGCAGGTCAAGTCCGTGGGTGCGTTCCTGCCGAGTTACCAGCAGTACGCTGCCCAACTGCAGAAACTCGCGGTGAGTTTTTCCATTGTGCCGTTGGAGGATACAGTGTTCAACCGGGCCAAATCGGCTATCAAATGGCTGGAATACTCCATCTGCCGGATTCCCGCCATCTATTCGGACCTTGCTGCGTACAACCAGACGGTTGTGCATGGTGAGACTGGTTTGCTTGTGCCCAACACCCGCGACGCCTGGTTTAACGCGATGAAGACGTTGGTGGAAGACCGGGCTTTTCGTCATGAACTTGCAGCGCGCGCGCAGGCTGCTGTGCTGGCCCATCACACGGTGGAGCAAAACGCCAAGCTATGGCTCCAGGCATACGAGTCTCTATTTACTGCTTCTACGTCGCGACCGGCCAGAGTGGAGGTCCCGGAGGTATCCATCGTGATTCCCACTTTCAACAAGGTCGAACTGACGCGCCAATGCCTGGCGAAACTACGGCAACACACGTCGGGTGAACTCCTGGAAGTGATCGTGGTGGACAATGGTTCCACCGACGGAACCGTGGAGTTTCTCAAGGCCGAAGAAGCGGTGGGTCGCCTGCGGGTCGTCAGCAATAGGGAGAATCTTGGTTTTGCCAAGGCGTGCAACCTCGGCGCGAAAGCGGCGCTAGGTAAATGGATTCTCTTCCTGAATAACGACACAGAAGTTCAAGCGCGGTGGCTAGATCCGCTGCTTGCATTGGTGGCTGAAGATCCGAAAATTGCCGCCGTCGGTAGCAAACTTTTGTTCCCTGACGGGACTCTCCAGCACGTTGGGGTGGCGCTCGGGGAAGTTACCGGTCGTGATCCTTTGCTTGCCGTTCACACTTTTTACAAAGCCGCCGCGGATTTGCCGGAGGCCAATCAGGCTCGCGTTTATCAGGCCTTGACCGCCGCGTGTCTGCTCGTTCGGAAGTCCGCGTTCGAGGAGGTCGGCGGGTTCGATGAGGGCTTCTGGAATGGTTACGAAGACGTGGATCTCTGTTTGCAATTTCAGGAGCGTGGTTGGCTCTCGGTCTATGAACCGGCCAGTGTGGTTATTCATCACGAGTCGCAGAGCGGCCCGGCGCGCTTCCAGAAGGTGCAGGAAAACATCCGGCGGCTGCACCAGAAATGGCTGGGTAAGGTGCCGCTCGATGTGGTTGTGGCGGCCGATGGCAAGGCCAGTTCGACGGCTACGACGCGTATCCGACCGTATCAGAAGAGCAGCCTTGTCGGCGCAGCCGATAGCAGCATCCTCATCCTCTGCCTGAATCAACTCGCCCACACCAAGGCATGTCTGGAAAGCATCGCGCGGCATACGCCGGAGCCACACGAATTGATCCTGGTGGATAATGGCTCCACGGACGGCACTCTGGACTATTTGCGCGAATACGCCGGCAAGCGCCAAGGCGTGACGGTCATCGCCAATCAGGTGAATCGGGGCTTTGCTGCGGGCAACAACCAAGGGCTCACGCTTGCCAAGGGGCGTCAGTTGCTACTGCTGAACAACGATACGGTGGTGACGCCGGGCTGGTTGGGCAACATGCTCAAGGTTCTTCGCGATCATCCGCAGACAGGCGTGGTTGGTCCGCGTTCGAACCGTGTGTTGGGCAAGCAACAGGTGGACGAGGTTGGTGACAAGTCGTTGGACGACCTGCCTGCTTTTGCGGAAGTCTTGGCAAAGGAGCACGCGGGACAATCGCGCGTGGCCAATCGAGTGGTGGGTTTTTGCCTGCTCGCACGCCGTGAGGTGGTTGATGCGGTGGGCGGTTTGGATGAGCAATTCGGCTCTGGCAACTTCGAGGATGACGATTTTTGCATCCGCGCCCATTTGGCCGGGTTCGAGACCCGGATTGCGGACGACTCCTTCGTGCATCATGTGGGTAGCGCGACTTTCACCGGCGCGGGCATTGACTACTCAAGAGCCATGCAGACCAATTGGAGTCTGTTCAAACGTAAGTGGGCCATTCCGCCGGAGACGCCGCCCTTCCCCGGTTACCTGACGCCCGATGTGGCCCCGCCGGGCGTGGCGCTCAAGGTGACGCTGCCGGATATGAAGGTGACGCATGAGTTTTGCGCCCAGGACCGTTGCTGGGTGGACAAGTCGCTGGCTGCGGAGGAGGCCAAACCGAAACCCATCGTCCTGCCGCCTTGCGCATTAGTGGGTCGCCTGGCTGAGGCGCGGGGATTCCTGTGCCAGAAAAAGCTTCCCGCGGCGTGGGGCGCGGCGCGCGCGGCGCTCAAACATCGCCCGTTTCATCCGGAGGCGTATCTGCTACTGGCGGAGATTGCGCAGGCCGCTCAGGAGCCCGGAGCGGCCCGCAGTTGCGCCGAGTTCGCCCGGCAAATCGCCCCGGAATTTCGGGCGGTCAAGAAGTTCCTGAAGGGCAAGTTTTACGGTCACGCGAAGCATGACTGGCTCGTGCTGCCGGAAGAGATCGGAAAACATAAATCTGAACGCAGACACCACCTCTCCGTCTGCTTGATCGTCAAGAACGAGGAACAGTTTCTGGATCAGTGTCTCAAGTCGGTGAAAGGGCTGGCGGATCAAATCGTGGTGGTGGATACCGGCTCGACTGATCGCACGGTGGAGATTGCCAAGGAGCACGGGGCGCAGGTTCATTCCTTTGCCTGGTGTGATGACTTTAGCGCCGCGCGCAACGCGGCGCTCGAACACGCGACGGGGGATTGGATTCTGATGCTCGATGCGGATGAGGAGTTGCCATCGGAGCATTATGGGGCACTG
>CAIKLQ010000670.1 GCA_903828255.1 uncultured Verrucomicrobiota bacterium | reverse complement strand
TCCAACCTGCCTGAACCGCGCCAGCGGAACGGAATGGGCCATCGGCGTGGGCTGCAATGATCTGGTTCGGCCAGGTCATTTGCTGAATTCAGACAACACCTTGTCGGGAGCTTCAACATCAACAACGATTCTTGTGTACTCTACATCCTTCACGTCGAACACAATCCCGCCCTTAAAATGGGTGTTCCAGAATTCCTTTCGCCCCCGACCGTAGTATGTACCAGCAATGATTACTCGTGGGATCGCGGTGCCCAGGCAGCGCCAGAAAGGGGGTTTGAGTTTGCCGTCATGCTCATAGGCGCGGATGATGCAGTCCTTGGGAATGGTGAGCGACCCTTTGAAGGACCAGATTTTGTCCCAACCTTTAATTTCTATGCGCACCGTGTTTCTGCTGGTGATGATCTCATTCATAGACTCTTTCTCGCCGCCGAACGTCCCGGCTCACCGACGCCGGGCCGAGGATGTGAACCGCGCAAGCGGAACGGAGCGCGCCATCCGACGTTGTGTGCAGTGATCTGGTTAGGCTCTTCGTGCATGCTTGAACACAATACACGCCTCAATCAGTGAAGACCAGAATACTCCGGCGACAAACAACAACGGAAACCACAAAACTAAAGGTTGGTCATGGCCCAAGAACCGCGCCACAAGAACAAGAGGCCATGCAACGAAAGCTAAAATCCCCCAGCCAAAGCGCTCTCCGGGAAAAGGAGGATCGTAAGGTGGGAGGTCGCTGTCTCCGAGACTCGCGAGGAAGGACAGCAAAATAACAGCTCCGAACATGATAACGACTCCGCGCACTGCCACTCGCGTCATGCTGGCGAATCGCCATAGTCTTTGAATGACGGTGCGCATAGTGGAGAGGCTAACGCCAGAACTGACCGGCGCGGGCGGCCAGTGGCGTCCGAATTGGAAACTGACGCGGCCCGCCCGCGTTCGCTCCAGGGATCTTGTTCGGCGTGGTCAAAGGTAGGGTCTGATGTGTGCTTCAAAACCCTCATAATCCGAGACACCAAAGAAGTGCTTCCGCAGAATCCCCTGGCGGTCGATGACCAGCGTGAACGGCCGAAATGCCTCAAGCTTGAGCCACTCAAAGGACTCGATGTAACCGCCCATCAGTTCGATCGGGTGCCTTTTGAGGAACACCTGGACCTTCTCGGCAGGCTCATCCGACAGGGCAAGAACCACCAGACCGCGATCCTTATACGCGGCCTGCAAACGCGCCAAAGTCGGCAACTCCTGAATGCACGGAGGACAGTAGGTCGCCCAAAGGTTCAGCAGCACCACCTTCCCCTCGAACTCGCGCAAGTGGTGCAACTTTCCGTCCGACACACTCCGGAACGAAATGTCAGGAACCCTCTCGCCTCGCCCCGCCTGCAATGTCACCAGCGAACTGGTCAGCGGTGCCAACCGAACCTCCAACACCCAGATAAAGATGGCGAACGTAGCGATCCACCACACAAGCTTCACGGTTCTCCACACCAGCACCTTGCGGCGAAGCGCCTGGCGCTGCCGCCAGAGACGCCATAACCCCACCGCAGGGACTAGCATCAGCATCACCAGTAGCCAGGGACCCCATTTGGATAACGCATCCAATAGAACTTGAACGAATTCTTGCATGTTCATCTCACGAGTGGTATCGCGCACCGCACACAAGCGCCGAACAGTTAAGTGAGCGACAATGCGGCTGGGGGATTATCGTCATATTATGCCGGAAAGATTTGCTCGGTGGGTAAGCCTTGTCCAGAACTGACTTGGGCGGTGGAAGCCTGGGGGATTGTCGCCTATCACGGAGGCAACGCGACAGCAGGCTGGGAGCCGTGGGAACCACCCGGCGTGCCCTTTGGCGGGCCCCGGAAACGGGTTTCTCTTCGGTTCGCACGCCGGGACTTTGCGCCGGAGTGCATCCGGCGTCAATGGCAGATCGCGAGGCCTGTTCCTCGCCCGGAATTTTGTTTTGCCGTGAAAACCAAATGTCCGTGCGGGTCGTCGCAAGTTTTGAGTTCTATATGAATTGTATTTTGGCACTGAAACTGCCTTTCTTGATTCTATTGCGCAAATTCGCAATTGTGGTTCCTTAGGCGAGGATTTGGGGCGAGATTCCCAAAGCGGCTTTTCCAACGCGGTGTCGTTGGAACTCGCATTGAAACTCGGAACACGATGACGCTTCATCCCCCGAGTCTACCAGTTGCCACCGCCCCGTATAGACCGTACCCCTGAACCGCTTACGTTCGTTCTGAATCCCCAGTTGCGGTTTCTGGATCAGTGCCGGGAGGGGCTGCGCTTCCATCAATTGCCAGGACTTTGCTTTCTGAACGCCCCAGTTTTAATAGCGATGCCAGTGTTCTCAGGTCGTCATTCTCCATTTTTGGTCAGTCGTCCTGTTTGCTTTCCCCCGCAGCTGTGACCAGCGGGGGGCGGGCATTACTCCCAACAAATCAAAGCGAAGCCAACCGGGCCCCACCAGTAACGCTTGAAGCTCCCCCATTCCACCCACCGATGATGGCTGATCAATCCTCCCTGATTCCCCAACAGCACCCGGTTCGGGGAGGTACCGTAACCGTAAACCGTGCTCCAGTGGTTACCATCACCCCGGAACGTGTCTTTACCGGTCCCTACAATCAGGGGCCTACCCCGATCCAAGGAACTGCGCATACTATACCAATTCAGGTCGGCGACCACCTTAACTTTAAGGTGATACTTGCGGAGCGTCTTTACCACTCGGTCGTAACCGACCCCGACGTATGGTTCGGGAGCGACCGTCCGGTAAACAAACCTCAGGCTGGACTCGGGACGAAAAGCCCGGACCAACGACAAGGCCGCGGTCGCCCCGCAAGAATAGCCGTCCGTTTGCGCGTAGGAAGGGACTTCTAAAACGTGCTCCCCATCCTTTGGTTTAATCTCCCGGAATTCGGGAAGACATTTTACACCACACTTACCGACCACGTTTCTAATCAAAGCTGCCAGCATAATAGTTATAGGTTAACAACGCTAAGTCGTGGCGCCATCCGCTAACCCAAAACCCAGCCGGTTCCCGGTCTGGGTCGGATTTTGATTTCTGGACGCTTCGCCGTTTAGTAGCGATTTCAGTTTTTGCATTTGTGCATTATTCATTTTGGTGTCACGTCGTTTTGTTTGCTTCCCCTGCTGCGGCCACCCGTGCGGGGAAATTGGTTACTTATCCAGTTGCGGAAAAAGGCCGGACACGACC
>CAIKLQ010000669.1 GCA_903828255.1 uncultured Verrucomicrobiota bacterium | reverse complement strand
TCCCGAATTCAAAGGCTGTTTCGCCAACGTGCGCTGGCTGCAACTGGAAACAACCGAGGGCTGCATCACCGTGGTCCCGGAAAGAATTCCGTTCGTGCAGGTCCTCACACCCGCGCAACCTCCCGACGATCTCGCCGCCAAAACAAAAGTGAATCTGCCCCAATGCGGCTTAGGATTCCTGCACGGGATTCCACCGATCAGCAGCAAGTTCCAGCCAGCCACTCAAGGCGGCCCGCAAGGCCAGCCGAATTTTCCGGGTGGCGAGTATTCCGGCTCGATCAGTTTTTACTTCGGCAAACTCCCATGAGCCCCCGCCCCGTAGCGCAGTTGGCGGCCAGCCAGTCTGCGCCACTTAGCCGCCGGTTGCAGCACCTCACGATCCGAACCACCGGTGACCAAACTCGCCCTTAAAACCCTCTCAATGAAAATCCCCTTCAAAATCGGAAACACCCACGTGACCGCCGAAGTTTTGCAACGCGGCGAACCCACGCCCACGATGCTCAACGTTCACGACGACGAAAACACTTCCGTCGCAGCGGGCCAAGTCATCATCGAGCAATCCGGCGGGCGGCTGATCACGCTGGCCCACAGCGGCACGCGGCAGGTGCGCTTCACTGTCGAGGGCGAGCGTTACGCCTTTGACCCGAACCGGATTTTCTCTGACACGGGCATTCGCCAAACCCTCGCCGCCGAGAGCCGATGGTCAGAACTGGCCCACCACGCGGTGAAGAAATTCGCCGTGCGATACCTCGAACACTTCGGCCTCGACCGCGAGCCAGTCGTCATTGCGTTGCACAATACTGTGGATGGAACTTATTCGGCCTGCAGCTATCTCCCCGGCGCGGAGCACGCCCCGGCCGCGGCGGCAGTTCATCTGAGCGAGCGACGCAGCAAGTTTGACTTTTTTTACACCACCGACCCGCGCTTCTTTGAATATCTGAAGAAACGTGATTTCAACGTGGTGCTCCAGGACCACGCCGCCGTGCCGGACGACGGCTCGCTCTCTGTCCACTTCGCAAAAATGGGAATTCCCTACGTCAACATCGAAGCCGAAATGGGGCACCTCAACGCGCAAATTGACATGGTGCGCGCCGTGCGAGAAATGCTGGATGAACTGGGCGTGCTCCGCCCCAAAGGCCAATGAAACTCCGCGCAAGTTCCACCCGGACCTCGCTCTGGGTTTTCAACTAGTCGCCCGGCGCGGCCAGGCCATTTATTCCACGCAAGCTGCCAACCTGCTTGGTAGTAAACAGTGACTGGATTTGCTCCGCGGAAAACTCCGCCTTGGGCTGGCATTTCCTCGAGTCGAGATAGCGAATCAAACTTGCGCGCATCTGCCGGGAAACGGGATCGTCGGCATCGTGCGTCAGGTCAAAGCCGCAGACCACTATCTTGGCTGAACCGACTTTGCCTTCCACGACCAGACCGAGCGGACGCGCCGTGACCCAGTCGTCAATCACGCGAACGATCGGCTGGATGGCCGATGGCAAATTATCCAACCGCAGCGCGCCGGCGCGATGGAGGAGATACCACCATTGCCAGTTGCTGTGAAACTCCGTGGGGAATTCCGCGAGCGCAGGATGTTTGGGGTCGCACAGAATTCCGAGCGTCGTTGGCGCTTGGCGACCTGTCCAAGCGGTGTTCCAGAAAATGCTGGAGAAACCGAGCTTCACGGGCTCAGTGTCGAAGTTGCGGATCTGCGCGCCGGGAATCGTCAGCAGCACCCTGCCGCCGGCGCGGAGGTGTTGCTGGGCGGCGGGGTCGAATTGAGCCGTGACGAGAACCCGCTTGGGTTCAGGAGACTCAGCCGCTGGATAGACCCAAATGTCCCAGTCGTTCACAGGTGACGTGTCGCTCATGAATACTGACCCGACGACCTCCCTCCCCGGTGACCGCTGCGCGACCTTCACAACCAACCGGTATCGCGCTGGAGCCGTCACGCCTTTCAGATCAACCCTGATTCTCCCGATCTGGACCAAGCCGCCGCTCGGAATGGTCCTTGAAGCGAATCGGTCACGGGCAGAGAAGTGGGCGTCATCGCTCTGGAGATGCCAAACGACGACGGCATTCGTGACCGGCGTAGTACCAAAGTGCGCCACCTCGATCTCCGCCTCCAGCGTCTCGTCCGTCGTGAACACGCGTTTCTTCAGCCGCGCCAGCGGCACGGTGGCGTTGCAGAACCGGCTGAATTCCTTTGCCGTGACGTAACCCTTCTCCTCCCAGAATGGATCTAACACGCCGACGAGCGCCGTGCCCTGGCCGGGAAAATCGTGCAGGTCGAGCAACTGGAATCCGCCCATGCCCGGCGTGCGCAACGCGGATTCGATTTCCTCCTTGTAGCACAGCGTCTGCAACTTTCCCGAAGCGAGCAGAAAGTCCTTGGCGAACCGGCTCAGTCCGTGGGCCTCCAGTTGATCGCGGAAGATTTCAAAATTCTTCGGCTTGAGATAGCCGGTGTATTTCCGGATTTCGTCGAGGTTCGGATAGACGCACCATTGGCCGATCTCGTGGCTGATGACCGGCACTTCGCGCGCGGCGATGTAGTCGCGGTAATCGGTGGTCGTCTCGGGCGGCTGGGCATTGATGCGCGTTTTCAACCCGCCGCCCCAAGCTTGAATCCGCGGGTCGGGAGTGACGTGGAACTGGTTCTGCGGCAGCTTCGGCCAACCTGAGCCACTGCTCCAGAGCCGACGCGGATCGAGCACCTTGTAATGCTCGACGTACTTGGCGAGATAGGCGTTGGCGTTCTTGCCGCCCGGTTCATTGCCTGCGGCCATGAGCAGGAACGAGGGGTGGTTGCCGTAAGCCTGGAGGATGCGGTCCGTCTCGTCATAAACCCATTGGTCCACCGGCTTGCCGTCGCCGAGGGACGTGGACTGGTTGGGCCAGCAGGTCTCGACCTGAAGATAGAAACCGAGTTCGTCCGCCGCCTGAAACGCGGCTTCAGGCGGGCAGTAGGAATGAAAGCGAATCATGTTCAGCCCGCAGGATTTAGCGACCCCGATGATGCGCTTCCACTCGCCAACCTCAGTCGGCGGATGGCCGGTCTTCGGGAAAATCGCACACTCGAGCGTGCCGCGAATGAAAGTCTTGTGCCCGTTGATCGTGATCTGGGTGCCGTCGGTGGAGACTTCGCGCAGGCCGACTAAGGTGTTATGCACTTCGCCCGGAAAAGGATCGCCCATTTTCGCTCTGAGTTTGTAAAGGTGAGGGTTGAACTCGTCCCATGATACAGCAGGGTTGCCGCACTTCATCTCCGCCTGAAATACGCCACCTTCCGTCGTACAAACTATGAAGAGGTTGGTTGTCCGGAAGCGCAGTCCTGCGTCGCTAGAGTCCATCAAACAGAACCCCAATGAATTGGTCAGATTCTTCCCCGTCGCGTTCCCCAAACGTCCGCGAATGATCGCCGACTTGGTCTCGAACCGCGGATACACCTGCAACTCCTCAATCCAAACCAGCGGCGTGGAGCGCAACTCGATCTTGCCAACGATCCCGTTCCAGTTCCCCTGCGTGTGATCGCTGATGCCGTGGGAGTTCTCGCCGATGTCCACGATGCGGCGGTTGTCCACGCGGATGTTGACGGTGTGTTTGCCCGGCGCGAGTTGGCCGAGGTCGTATTCGTGCGGCGTGGACAGCGAGTTGTTCGTGCCGATGAGTTTGGCGTCCACCCAGACGCGCGTCTCCCAATGCGAGCGTTCGAGGAAGAGCACGACTCGCCTTTCCTTCCAATCCGCAGGAATTTCGATGTCGCGCTGAAACCATGCGGCGCCGGCGTAGTATTTTTCCGGCTGCAACCAAAATGGCACTTTGACATTGCCCGGCTCGCGATACTTCGCCATTTCCGGCGCGGTGAACCACGACTTGTCCACGATGCCGCCGGTCCAAACCGTGTTGATCGTGACGGCGTCGCCGATCCCCTGCCCTGCCAGCGTGCCGGGCAATTTTGCTTTGCCGGACAACTGCCGATCAAACCAGCGCTCGCTCACACCGACGTCGGCGCGGTCGAGTTGAAATCGCCATTGGCCAGCGAGGGAAAAATCCGGCGAAGCGAGCGCGGTACACGCGCACGCAGCCAACAAAGCAAGGAGCAGGCAAAGCGGTTTCATGGTACGGCTATTTCCGAAGTTTGATCATCGCCACGCCGTGCCGCGACACTTCGGTTTCAAATTCGTTGTTTGCCGAGCCGAGTTCCCGCTGCCGCCACAGATCGCGGACGTGCTGCTTTCCGCTGACGCCAAGCTCAGGCCACGCGACCGCCAACTTCCGCGGATGCGCGGTGAGATTGAACAAGCCCACCGCTTTCGAGCCGTCGGCGAGTTCCTTGACGAGCACAAATTCATCGCGGGTCTGGCGCAGAATTCTCGCCTGTTTGCCGAGCAGGTCCTGATTTACTTCAATGACTTCGGCATTGCAAAGCACGCTGAGCGTGAAGGCGTCCAGCTTGGCCATATCGCCGCTAAAAATGAGCGGCGCGGCCATGAGCGACCACAGGCTCATGTAGCTGTATTGCTCGTTCGGCGTGAGGGTCGTTTGCTTCCCCACCCCCATGCCGTGCGCGTCGCCGACCCAGCCGATGAGAATGTAGTCGGGATCGTTCCACGCACCGGGTCGGGCGTATTCCCAATGCCGCGCGTTGCTGAGGCCGATGCCGTAAAAGCCCGGCAGCCGCGCGCCGCGTTCGAGTCCGAGATCGCCGGTGGTGCGCCAACTGTGCCCGACTTCGCCGCCCCATTTCCAAACCTCCCCCATACCGTATTGGCAGAGGTTGAAAACGATGTCGCGATTCTGCTTCTGGAGTTCCGCCCACATCTGCAGGTAGGGCTTCTTCAAATGATCAACCGTCCTCCCGCCGGCCTTGCCGTCGTAGCTGCACCAATCATATTTCAGGAAGTCAAAACCCCCACTGGGCGAACGTGAGGGCGTCTTGAGCCTCGTGTTGCCAGCTTCCCTCGAAGCCCCCGCAAGTCGTCGGGCCGGGCGAAATGTAAGTGCCCGCCTTGAGTCCTTTGGCGTGGATGTATTCCACCATGCCTTTGATGTCGGGGAAGCGCTGGTTCGGGAGCAAGCGTCCGTCCGCGTCGCGCGCCGGGCCACCGAGATCGGCCTCCTTCGCGCCCGGCTTCACCATCCAGCAATCATCAATGTTCACGTACTGGTAACCGTAATCCGCCATGCCGGTGGCGATCATCTGGTCCGCCGCGTTCCGCATCGTAGCCTCGCTGACGCGGTCGTAGTGAATATACCAACTGTTCCAACCCATCGGCGGTGTGAGCGCGAGCTGGTTGCCAACGACGATCCGGAACTCGCGCTTCGCCGTGCCGTGCGCGTTCTTTGCGATCAACGTCACGCGATGTTCGGCGGTTTGCGGGAGACGACCGGTGATGATTCCGGTTTGGGAATCCAGCGTGAGTCCCGCCGGCAATTTCTCGGCGCGAAAAGTCATCGGGCGCACGCCGGTTGCCGGAATGCGATAGAGAAACGGCGAACCGATTCGCACGCCGTACAAGCAGGGGCCGTTGATGCGAGGCGCTGCCGGCGGAGGCGGGGTCAACGCGACGAATTCCTCCTGCACCGGCTGTGGCACGTCCATCTTCGGCGCGGCACCCTCGAACTCAAAAAACGCTTCCGCCCAATCCGCATGATCCCAGCCGTTGCCATCGCCTCCATCGGTGACTTGGAGTTCCAGCGACTTCACACCGGTAAGTTCCACCCGGCACTCGCGGGCGGGCTGCTGCCAGCGGCAGACCCCGCTCTTCCACAACTCACGGCCATCTCCGAGAACGACGAACTCCACCGACGCCTTGTCATTATTCGCGTTGTCATCCACGCCGACCTTCGCCGAAAAAACTTTCACCCGGCCATCCAGGACGATCTCGCACTCGCTATTCGCGTGCGTGCCGACGCCGTGCTCAAACTTCGCGCCGCCGATACCCAGCGGCTTCTGGGTCACAGATTGATTGGCGCGCGGTTGGCCCCAACCGGCGGTCATGGCGGTGAGGTTCAGTTCGTCGAGTCGGATCGTCGCCGCCGGGGCGGATAGGAGCGCCAACAGCAGCGTCCCCCCAGCAAGGCGAGCGAGCGGCAAGTGGCCGGCCCTGCTGCCTTCGCGAAAGGTTGACGACGATTGCTTTCCGGCGCTGGCCGCCGGTTGGCGAAGTTCCGATTCTGCAGATCTCATAAAACAGATGCCTTTTCCGGCGGCAAACTTAGCGATGCCCATCGGAGAATGCACCCATTTATCGGCGGCTCGGAAAACAGGCGGGCGCGGCTTGACCCGTTCAGCGGAACTCAATCAGTCGCCGCCGCAGCGAGGCTCACTAGAGAATTGAGCGCGGACACCGAATCGGCATGGGGAGCGCACGCGCCCTCGCGTGCGTTCCGAACGCGCCCCGCGTTCGGAACCCGAGCGCGCCGCCGCGCGTGATCCCGGGCGCGAAGGCGCGCCCGAGCGGTTGCCGGGGGCGGCAACCGCGGCACGCGAGGGCGCGTGCGCTCCCTAATCAGAATTCCAGGGGCGGCAGTCACCCGGGCGACGCCAGTTGCGACGACTGCTTCGGAGTTCGGGATGAAGACAACCTCGGTTTGCTGGAAATTCAAATCGGCGCTACCCTGTGGCCCGTGAGCAGAAAACATCTTCCCGGGAAAGCCGGCGCATGGCGTGCCCCTCGTCAGCGCGGGACAGCAAGCGTGGCGCGACTTGGCTTCGCCCTGGCACTGATGGTCGCCGCGAATTGCCTGCACGCCGACCAAGTCGAGATGAAGAATGGCGACCGCTATATCGGCTCGGTGTTGTCAATGAACGCCGCAGTGCTCGTCTTACAAAACGACGTGCTGGGCACGGTGAAACTGCCGCGCGGAAAAGTGTCGCACATCACGATGGGGACGACCGCCACCCCGGAAGCGAATTCTCAACCGGCGCCGCAGGCCGTTGGCACAAACGCCAACTTCGCGCTTCCCCAACTCAAGACGAATGCGACCAGCCTCCAACAAGTGCGCGAGCAATTCCTCAGCGACGACAGTCCGGAAGCAAGAGCTAAGTTCAATGGACTCGCTGGGGGATTGCTGACCGGCAAATTGTCCGTCGCCGACATTCGGGCCGAAGCCAGATCCGCCGCGGACCAGTTGCGCGCGCTGAAAGCCGATTTGGGCGAGGACGCCGGCTTCGCCGTGGACGGTTATCTCGCCATTCTGGATCGGTTTCTTAACGACGGAAAACCCGCGCCCGCTTCCACAACGAACGCGCCGGCCAAGGTCACTAAGCCGAAAGTCCAACCGTTCGAAAAAGAGGAGTGATCGGTTCGGCCGCTGAAGCCAGCGCGTCACGCCCGCAGCAGCGCGGGGTGCTGCTTCAGCCAGCGCTCGGCCTGGAGATAATCCGGGCACACGGTTTCCACCTGTCCCCAGAATCGCGCGGAGTGATTCATTTCCCGGAGGTGCATCAATTCATGGAGGATGATGTAATCGCGCACAAACACGGGCGTCTGGATGAGCCGCCAGTTGAGCGAGATCGTGCCGCGCCGGGAACACGAACCCCAGCGCGTGCGTTGGCTGCGGACGGTCACGCGCCGAACCGCCAGTTGATGGACCGCGGCAAACTCCATCACCCGCAAAGGCAGTTCCTGTTCGGCCAGTCGCCGCAAGTGTCGCTCGACAATCGGTCGCAAGTCCGAATCAAGATTGGGCGCCGCGAACTTTTCCGCACCGAGACGAATCGCGGAGCACCCGTTTGGCTCCACTTCCAACCGCACGAGTTCGCCCCTAAACAGCACTTCCGAACCCGGTCGCCATTCCTGCGGGATCGGGCGCTCGGCCGGTGGTCGCCTCAGTTGCGCTTCGAGCCAAGAGAGGTTACGCCCCGCGAAGCGTCTCGCCTCGGCAGCCGACCCGCCGCGCGGGACGGTCACGCGGGCCGAACCATCGGGGCGGAGGCGGAGCACATAACGCCGCGCCCGGGCATTGTGGACCAAGAGAAGTGGAACGCGTTTGCCGGCCACGTCCAACCATTCGTCGCCGGACGAGTTCAAAAAGTTAAGCCAGGAGCGCATGTTGTTTGAACCAGAGAGTTGCACCCCGCCCCGGACGCGGGCAAGCTTTTCGAACTTGGACATGAACAAACGCGCGCTCATCAAAAAAATTATCGGGCAGTTGAAGGCGGAGTTGGAAGGCTACTTCCGCGCCGCCCAGGCGGCCCATGCCGAGGCCACGCATGAGCAGAACAAAGCCGAGAACAAGTACGACACGCGCGGTTTGGAAGCCTCCTATCTGGCGCGCGGACAATCCCGGCAAGCCGAGGAAACGAAAGTCGCCATCGCGGCGTTTGAAAAACTGGAAACCCGGAAGTTCGGCCCCGGCGAGCGTATTGAACTTGGGGCCCTGGTGGAACTGGAGCAAAAAGGCGAACGCTTGGCTTACTTCCTGGGGCCGAAAGCTGGCGGCACCGAGGTGGTTCAGGACGGTCGCGAAATTCTGGTTATCACGGCGCAGTCGCCGCTGGGCGAACAATTGCTAGGGAAGAAACAAGGCGATCAATTGCAACTGACCTTGGGCGGCGTTCGCGATCAATACCGGGTCGTGCTAGTGCAGTAACCGAACCGGCGGTATGAATGTGAAAGATTATTTACGACTGGGCGTTCCGCTCGGTGAGCCCAGCCGGCGCGCGACGGATTTTATTGCCAGATTCATCCTCGGCGGCGGCGGCAAGTCCCGCCTGCACGAGGAGGTGGCGGCGATTGTGCGCGATCCGGCGGCGTTCACCGACGATCCGCTGCGCGGAGAGTTCGCCAAGGCGTTGCTCAAAGCGCCACCGCCGCCGCGCGCCGAACCGGTGAAGTATCGGCAGTGGGGCGAGGGTCTGGAACCCGAGGCGGTGATGCAAATGGAGAAGGCCTGCCTGTTGCCAGTGGCCGTGGCGGGAGCCCTGATGCCCGACGCGCACGTGGGCTACGGCCTGCCCATCGGCGGCGTGCTCGCGACCGACAACGTGGTGATCCCTTATGCCGTCGGCGTGGACATTGCCTGCCGGATGAAGATGACGGTGCTGGATCTTCCGGTGCGCGATCTGCAGCAAAGGCAGGATCGCCTGACGCGCGCCATCGAGGCGGAGACGCGCTTCGGTATCGGGGCGAACTTCCGGGATCGTCGCGCGCACGAAGTGATGGACGCGGATTGGTCCGTCAGCCCCATAACGAAACAGCACAAGGACAAGGCGTGGTCGCAACTCGGCACGAGCGGGAGCGGAAATCATTTTGTGGAGTTTGGTTTGTTCACGGCGCATGGGGAGATTGATTGCCCTACTGGGCAGGCGAGACGCGCCGTCCCACTACCGGCGGGAACGTACCTGGCGTTGTTGTCGCACAGCGGCAGCCGCGGCACGGGGGCGGCGGTGTGCGATCATTACAGCAAAATTGCCTTCCACCAGTTCCCCGATCTGCCGAGCGAACTGAAACGGCTCGCGTGGCTCGCGCTGGATTCGCAGGAAGGTCAGGAATACTGGGCGGCGATGGAATTGATGGGCCAGTATGCGGCGGCGAACCACGCCTGCATCCACCGGCACGTCGCGGAGCATCTGGGCGCGCAGGTGCTGCTGGATTTGGAGAATCACCACAACTTCGCCTGGAAGGAGCGGCACGTTATCGGTGGCATCGAGCGCGAAGTGATCGTGCATCGCAAGGGCGCGACGCCGGCGGGAGCGGGCGTGCTGGGCATCATTCCTGGTTCGATGGCGACGCCGGGCTTCCTGGTGAGCGGCAAGGGCAATGCGGAATCTTTGAACTCGGCGGCGCACGGGGCGGGCCGTGCGATGAGCCGCAAAGCCGCGAACGCGAAGTTCAACTGGAAGGAGGTGAACCGCTTGCTCCGGGAGCGCGGCGTGACGCTGATTTCCGCCGGCCTCGACGAAGTGCCGATGGCCTACAAAAACATCCGCGAAGTGATGGCGGCGCAAAGCGATTTGGTGGCGGTGCTCGGCCAGTTTGATCCGAAGCTGGTGAAGATGGCCCCCAGCGGCGAGCGTCCGGAGGATTAGCGGGCGAAGCCGGCACCGGGTGTGCCCAGGGGGACGGTC
>CAIKLQ010000668.1 GCA_903828255.1 uncultured Verrucomicrobiota bacterium | reverse complement strand
CGATACGGGACTTCGTCGAGATCTTCGAGGAAGAGAATCCGGCCCTGGAATGGCGGCTGCCACGGCGTGCCAAGGCTCGCACACACGAGGGTGAGGTTGCCGCCGATCAACTGGCCGTTCGCCATGCCGCCGCGCAGCGGCTTCACTTCGCCTTTGTAACCGGTGGTGATGTCGCCGGGCGCTTCGGGGCGCATGAGCGTGCGGAGAAAACTTTGCGTGGTGAACGCCGGCATGTCGTCGTGCGCGAAGTCGGAATTCAGCATCGGCCCGTGGAAGGAAATCAGGTCCGACTGCACAAGGAACGCGCTGTGGAGCGAGGTGATGTCGCTGTAACCGACGAAGATTTTCGGATGGCGTTTGATGACGGCGAAGTCGAGCAATGGCAACAATCGCGCCGTGCCGTAGCCGCCGCGGACGCAGAGGATGCCGGCCACGTTGCGGTCGGTGAACATGCTCATCAAGTCGGCGGCGCGGTCGCGGTCGCTGCCGGCGAGGAAGCCGTGGCGTTTGTGGACGTGCTTCGCGAGCTTGGTTTTGAACTTCAGTTTTTCCAACGCGGCGAGGGCGAGATCAACATTCTTCGGGTTCGGCGGCGCGCTGGCAGGGGCGATGATGCCCAAGGTTGAACCGGGTTCGAGATGGCGGGGGCGAATGGGCATGGGGTTATTTGTGGTTTAGAGGCGGCGGTTGGCTCAAAGAAAACCCTTTGGCGCGTGTGGTTTCATGGCTTGAGCAGACTGCGACCGAGATGGTCGCAGGGACGAAGGCAGGCGGGACGCCGGCCCCACTACCGTTCAGGGTTGGGGCGTGCTGGGGGCGGTTTTACGGTCGCGCAGGGCGCTGAGTTGAAGCTGGGCTTGGTCGAAGGCGGCTTCGAGTTCGCGTACCAGTGGGAGCGCGGCTTGAGTGTCCCCGGCGCGACCGAGTTCTTCCAACTGATTCGCCAAGGTCACGATGCGTTGGCAACCCAGATGCAGGCTCATGCTTTTCAAGGCGTGGGCGTGGAAGGCGAGTTGGGCCGGTTCGCCCAGGTGTTGTTCGATCTGGCGAATTCGAGCTGGCGCGCTTTCGAGAAATAATTCGATCACTTCGCGCAACGCGCTGGCGTCGCCGCTGGCGGGGTTGCTCGCGAATTCGGGAAGGATGGTGGGGTCGAGAGCTTCGCTGGAAGCGGTCGCGGTTTGGGTGCGGCGCAAAAAACTGGGGTCGAACTTGGGAGACTTGGTCGGCCCCCAGCGTTCGAGGACGGCTTGCAGTTCGGCGATGCGCACGGGCTTGGAGACATAGTCGTCCATGCCGGCGGCGAGGCATTTTTCGCGGTCGCCCAGCAGGGCATTGCCGGTCATGGCAACGACGACCGGGCGTTTGTCGCGGGTCCACCGCTGGGAAATTTGCCGGGCGCACTCCAAGCCGTCCATCTCCGGCATTTGCACATCGAGAAAGAGCAGATCATAGACCTGCTGTTCGAGGGCTTGGATGACTTCGCGGCCGTTGCCCGCCACATCGGCCTGGTAGCCGAGCTTGCTGAGCAAGCGCACCCCCACTTTTTGATTGATGGCATTGTCATCGGCCAGCAACACGCGCAACGGCAGCCGGCGCGCGAAGGTCTCATTCATGCTGGGGGCGACCGGCGATTTCTTCTCGCGTTGCACCTGCACGCGCAGGGCGCGGCAGAGCGCCTCCAGTAATTGGGCCGGACGCAGCGGTTTGTTGACGAACTCCGAATTGCCCAGCGCGGCGGGGCCCGGGTCGCTGTTGTGCAACCGCACGGCGGTCAGGAGGAGCAGGGGCAGGTCGCGGCCGGAAGTTTGTTGGCGGATTTTCTCAGCCAGCCCGAGGCCGTCCTGGTCGGGCAATTGCAAATCCAGCAACACGGCGTCGAAGGGCGGGGCGGTGGCCAACGCCGCGAGGGCCTCCGGGCCGGTAGCGGCACAGGCGACGCTCAGTCCCCACTGCTCGGCGCGGCGTTGGATGATGTGGCGACAGGTGGCGTTGTCCTCGATGACGAGCAAGCGCTTGGCGGCGAGTTGCGGTTGCGCTGACTGCCAACTGGGCGGCGCGATGGCGCTGGCGGCTTTGACGCTGATGGTGAAATGAAACGTCGCGCCTTTGCCAGCATCGCTGTCCACCCAGATGCGCCCTCCCATGAGTTCCGCGAGCTTCTTGCAAATGGCCAGTCCCAGGCCCGTGCCGCCGAAGTGGCGCGAGGTGGAGGCGTCCACTTGTTGAAACGATTTGAACAGCCGGTGCTGGCGATCGAGGGGGATGCCCAGGCCGGTGTCGCGCACGGAGAAATGCAGGAGCCAGTGTTCCGGATGCCGGAGAAAATCCGTGTCCTGCTCGTGGCCCGGTTCGCGGGTGCGCAACCCGTGCGCCGCTGGGGTGACTTCGATCACGATCTCGCCGCGGGGCGTGAACTTGATGGCGTTGCTGATGAGGTTGACCAGGATTTGCCGCAGCCGGGTGTCGTCGCCGACGAGGATTTTGGGGATGGCATCGTCCAGCGTGTAGGCGAGGTCCAGCTTCTTTTCCGTAGCCTTGGGCGAGAACAGGTCGAGCGCTTCTTCAACGCAGGTGTGCAATTCGAACGGGCGGTTCTCGAGGTCGAGCTTGCCGGCATCAATTTTGGAAAAGTCGAGGATGTCGTTGACGATGGTGAGCAACGCGTCCGCGCTGCTGCGGGTGGCTTCGAGGTACTCGCGTTGCTCGTCGGTCAGGTCGGTTTCGAGCAGGAGCGACACCATCCCGATGACGCCGTTCATTGGGGTGCGGACTTCGTGGCTCATGTTCGCGAGGAATTCGGACTTGGCGGTGGTGGCTTCCTCGAGTTTTTGATTCAGGGCGACGAGTTCGGAATTCTTTTCGACGAGCTGTTGCTGGCTTTCGCGCAAGGCCCGGTAGGCGGTGTCGCGTTGCAATTGGTTGAGAAAGGCCCGCGTGTGATAGCGGACGCGGGCGAGGAGTTCGATGCGGTCGGGCAGCTTGACCAGGTAATCGTTCGCGCCCAACGCAAAGGCCTGGCCCTTGACAAGCGGATTCTCGTTCGTCGAGAGCACGATGATCGGGGTGTCCTTGGTTGCCGGATTCTGGCGGTATTGGCTGACCAGGCTCAAGCCGTCAATGCCCGGCATGACGAGGTCTTGCAGAATGACCGTCGGGCAGATGTGCGTGGCGCTGCGAATGGCGTCGCGGGCATCGGCGCAATAATGGAAATCAATGTCCGGCTCGTTGGCCAGCGCGCGGCGGACGGCTTCGCAAACCATCACTTGGTCATCCACCAGGAGCACCATGACGTGATAGTGGAGGGCGGGTTTCTGACCGCTGGCTTCGGACTTCTGACCGCTGATTTCTGGCGGGAGGTTCTCAGGCATAAGATTCACGCTTTCGACATGAGCACATTCACTAGGCGAGGGGCGATTTTGTCCAGCGTTAAAATCTCCACCGCCGCTTTCAAATCCGCCGCCGCCTTGGGCATGCCGAAGACAGCGCTGCTGGCTTGATCCTGCGCGATGGTTAGGAAACCGCGTTCCCGCAGCGCGAGCAAGCCCTTGGCCCCGTCGCGGCCCATGCCGGTCAGCAAGATTCCGATGGTCGGGGGCCAGAGATTTGGCGTCGGACCTCTGTCCTCTGACTTCTGCCCTCCGCCCTCGCGGTGCTCCGCCACGCTGTGGAAAAAAATGTCCACCGACGGGCGATAGGCGCAGTCTGCCGCCGCGCGGGTGTAGCCCAGCCGCTGCGGGCCGGCGAGCACGAGATGATGCGCGCGCCCTGCCAGCAGCACGCTGCCGGGTTGAAGCCGATCCCCCTCCTGCGCGAGGCGCACCGGCAACTGTGTTTGGCTGGCCAGCCAGTCGGCGAGGCCTGGCGCGAATTGCGGGTCCACATGTTGCACGATGACCACGGCGGCGGGGAAATTCGCGGGCAAGCCGGAAAGCACTCGAGCCAACGCCGCTGGTCCCCCGGCCGAACTGCCGATGCACACGAGCGATTCGCTTTTGGTGCCGAGGCGTTGCGCGGCGCGGTCATTGCCAGCGTTGGATTTCGCGCCGTGGATAGGCGCGATGAACCGGCGAATGATTTCAATCTTGGCCAGCAGCGACTTCCGGCCTTCGGCGGTCGTCGTTCCACCGACCACCGGCGTGTGGACCACGTCGAGCGCGCCCGCGCCCATTGCTTCAAACACCTTCGCGGTATAATCTGCCGTGTGCACCGTGACGATGAGGATGGCGCACGGTGTTTTGGTCATGATCTGGCGCGTCGCTTCAATGCCATCCATCCGGGGCATCACTAGGTCCATGAGAATGAGGTCGGGCCGGTCGCGCTCGCATTGGCGGACGGCTTCCTCCCCATCCGCCGCGACCCAGACCACTTGGTGTTTTCCGTGGGAAAGGATTACCTGGCGCAGGGCTTCCACCGCCAGCGGCATGTGGTTGACGATGGCGATTCTCATGGCTGGGGGGCGGAAGACAGCGGGTGGAAGTTGAAGGGCTGGCTTCTGACCGCTGACCGCTGACCTTTGACTTCGGGCTTCAGTTTCATGCTTCCGGTTCTCCAATCAAATCGCGCACGGCTTGCAGCAAAGTTTCGTCGTGGAAACTTCCCTTCGTCAGATAATAATCCGCGCCGGCCTCCAGGCCGCGCAGGCGGTCCGCTTCGCGGTCCTTGTAGGAAACAATCATCACCGGGAGCGACTTGAGTTGTGCGTCTTTCTTGATCAGCGTGGCAAGTTCAATCCCGTCCATACGCGGCATGTCCACATCCGTGATGACCAGATCGTAGAGGCCGCTGCGCACCGCGTTCCAACCATCCATGCCGTCCACCGCCACGTCCGTCAGGTAGCCGCGGCTGGAGAGCAGTTTGCGTTCGAGTTCGCGCACGGTCAATGAATCGTCCACGGCCAGGATCCGCTTTTGTTTCTTCGCTGCCACCTGGAGGTCCGGGCCCGGAACGCCCGTGAGCGATCCCGAGGCGGCGAGTTTGGCAATCGAGCGCACCAGATCGTCCACGTCCACGATCAACACTGGCGTGCCGTCCTCCATGAGTGCGGCGGCGTTGATGTCCTGGACCTTGCCGAGCCGCGGGTCCAGCGGGCGCACCACCAGTTCGCGTTCGCCGAGGAACCGATCCACCACTAATCCGTACCGCGAGTTGCGCTCCCCGAGCACGACGACCGACAATTTCTGCTCGGGGGCTTGGGGTTGCTCGCTTTCGAATATCTGGTGCGCGGTGAGCAGGCCGATGCGCTGTTCACCGAAAGCGAAATGGGGCCGGCCTTCGAGCGTCTCGATGTGCGCGCGATCCAGTTTGAGGGTGTGGGTGATTTGCGCGAGCGGGATGGCGTAAGGTTCGCCGGTCACCTCGACCAGCAAGGTGCGTAGAACGGAAAGCGTCAGCGGCAGTTGCAATAAGAACCGCGTGCTCCGGCCGGGTTGCGTCACCACGCGGACGGTGCCGCGCACGCTCTTGACCATGTTTTGCACCACGTCCAGGCCGACGCCGCGTCCGGAAATTTCCGTGACCTGGTCTTTGAGCGTGAAGCCGGGGAGGAAGAGGAATTCCAGCAACTCGACTTCGCCCATGTGCGCGGCGAGTGCCGGCGTGGTGAGCCGCTTCTCGACGATGGTTTTGCGCAGGCGGTTCGCGTCCACGCCCGCGCCGTCGTCCGTGATGCTGACCAGCAAGAGGCCGGCGCTGTGCCGGGCCTCCAGTTTGATGACGGCTTCCGGCGGTTTGCCGGCGGCGGCGCGGGCCGCGGGCGTTTCGCAACCGTGGTCCACCGCATTGCGGAGCAAGTGCGTCAACGGCGTTTCCAAGCGCTCCAGGAGATCGCGGTCCACCTGGGTTTTCTCGCCGCTGATTTCCAACCGCACCTGTTTGCCGAGCGCGCGCGCGAGGTCGCGCACCATGCGCGGAAAGCCCCGCGTGCCGTCGTGAAACGGCCGCATGTGCGTGCGCAGGACTTCGCGGTAAAGCCGGCTGGACAAATGCGCCGCCCGCCGGTCGTAGTGATCCAACTGCTGCAACCGCTCGGTGAGAAACTGCCGCGTGTCCGCGGCTTGTTGGAAAAGCTGCGTCATAAGCGCGGCGGATTGCGGGGGGAGCTGCGGGGAATCGAGACTTAGGCGCAAGCCATCGAGCGAATGTTCCAGCTCCGACTGCATGCGTTTGAGCCGCTGCATCGAATCGGCAAACGGCCGCAGCCAGCGTGATTCCACCAACGATTCGCCGGCCAGGTCGCGGAGGTGATTCAAATTATCCACGTTGAGGCGGACGACACGTTCGGGCGGTTCGGCGGGGCGCGTCTGCAGTTCAGACTCTGGAGTCTTGAGTTCCGAGTCTTGAGTCCCTCGCCCCAAGTCGCGAGTTGGAGCTTGGGGACTCGGGACGGTTGCTGTGGGGGCGGGGTCGGGGACGGGCCGCGCCGGTTTGCCGGAGCGGAGGTTGGCCGCGTCCGCCAGGAATTGTTCGATGCCGCCGGCCTGTTCGCGCTCCCAATCGGCGAGGTTGGTTTCGTTGCATTGGGAGATTTTCACGAGCAAATCCACGCCGCGAAGCGAGAGGTCTATGTGCGCGCGGCTCACGGGCAGTTGCTCTTTTTGCGCGGCCACGAAGCCATCTTCCATCGCGTGCGCCACGGCCACGGCGGCGGGCAGATTGACGATGCGGGCGGCGCCCTTGAGCGAATGGGCCGCCCGCATGAGGGATTCAAGTTGCGCGGGGCTGGCGTTCCCGCGTTCGAGTTCCAGCAAGCCGGCGGTGAGCGTGGCGGTCTGGTTCTCCGCTTCCACGCGGAAAAGTTCCAGCAGGGACAGATGGCTCAGATCGTCATTCATAAATGCCAGTGGAGCATGAAGAATCCCGGGAGCGTGCGGGGTGCTGGCCGAAACGCAGAAACTCGGAAACGGGATTTTTTGAGCTGGGGGTTTTGGGCTTCATGTTTGGGCCAGCTTCATTCTACCGGGCGAGGCTGCGATTGAGCGTGCTGAAAAACATCTCGGTGGCCAACAGACCGACGGTGCGCTCGCGCCACGCAAAAACGCCCTGCGTGTAACTCAGCGCCGACTTGGTGAGCGTGGCGGGCGGCTCTCTTAATTCGTCCTGCGGAAAACGCTGGATGCCTTGCACCTCGTCCACCGGGAACGCGAGCCGCAGCCCGTTCCAATTGGTGACCAGCAAGCGGGCAAAACCGGAGGTCGGACTTCTGCCCTCGGACTTCTGATCTCGGACCTCCGCCTCGATCCCCAGCAACCGCGCCACCGACGCGCAGACCAGCAACTCGCCGCGCACATTGACCAGTCCCAGCGCGACGCCGCGGCGGCGATGCGGCAGGGAGTGCATCCCGCGATGCTCGGCCACTTCCTGAAATACGGTCGTGGGCAACGCCAGCCATTCGCTGGCCAGCCGGAAAATGACCACCGAGAAGCGATCCGGCTGGGCGATCTTTTTCGCCTGCGCATAATGCGCTGCGCGTTCGCGGCGAAATTCCGCCGGCAACGGGCGGTCGAGCAACTGGAGGCCCGCCGCCGAATACACCGGGCAATTGCGGCAATGGATAAACTTCAGCAACTCGCGGCACGTCCGGTTGCCCTCGACGCCGATCATGTTCCAGCAATCGTGGATGGGGGCAGAGGTTTCCCCGGAAGGCTGGAGGCGGACGGCTGAAGGCTCAAGTGGGTGCATTTCAGCCTTTGGCCCGCAGCCTTGTTTCACCGGTGGCGGCGCGGCGGCGGAAGGATTTTGCCCCGCTGGCGTCGCCGAGCTTTTCGAGGAGCAGGGACAGTTGGAGCAAGGTCTCGTGGTGGTTCGGATCGAGATAGAGAGCCTTGCGATAAAAATCCAGCGCGCGAGCAAACCGGGAAGGCTGAAGGACGCGCGAAGCAGACACGGGATTTTTTGAGTTAGTGGTTTTGGGCTTCATGTTTTGGCCAGCTTCATTCTCCCGGGCTTCCGTCACCAGGCCCAGCAAGTAATAAGCCTGGGCCGACGGGCCTTGCGATTTCAGGTGGGCTTCGCAAAGCGCGGCGGCCTCGGAGAGTTTGCCGGCGTCGGCCAACGCGTGCGCCGCGTTTAGATCGGGCGTTCTGGCGGGGCGGTGCGGGCCGACGGCGAGTGGGTCGTGCGCCGAGTCCAGAGCTTGAAATCCAGAGTCGAGACTCGGGACTTTGGATGTGGGACGGTGGGCTGGGGCGGGTGCCGGACGGCAGGGGGCGACCCGCCTGGCGGCGCCGTTTTGCTTCGCGGCTCGGGCCTTGCGGCAGGCGAACGCCATCGGCAAACCGGCCGACACAAAACCGCGATCCGAAACCAAAGGCAATTCCGCCGGCCCAACAAACAAAACCCCATCGGGCGCGAGGAGGCGATCCAGTTTCCGGAGCGCCCGGGTCTGCGTAACGCGGTCGAAATAGATCAGCAGATTGCGGCAGAAAATAAAATCGAAGGGTGCGCGATCGGCAAAAAAATCCGGCTCCAGCAAATTCCCACGATGGAATTGGACGCAGTCCTGCACCTGGCGGTGGAGCTTCCAACCGGCTGCGATCGGGGAAAAGTAGCGGTCGCGAAATTGCAGCGACTGACCGCGAAAAGAATTTTTCCCATACTCGGCCTGCTGCGCGCGCTCCAGGGCGCGGGCACTAAGATCCACCGCGTCAATGTGGAAGCGCGGGCGCGGCACGCTGGCGTCGAGCAACGCCATCGCGAGCGAGTAGGGTTCTTCGCCAGTAGAGCAGGGGACGCTGAGGATTCGCACGGGTTCGCACAAGTTTGAAGTTTGGAGTCTGGAGTCTGGAATCCCTGAGTTCAGACTGGAGCCGCGCGACTCCGGACCTAGCGGCGGTTGGACGAGTTGAATGAAAGCGCGGAACGGGTCGTGATCGCGGAAGAACCAGGTTTCTGCGACCACGACGCCCTCGATCAGCGCCTCCAATTCGGGCTCCGACGCGCTGAGGCAGTCGCGATAGGCGTCCGTCGTCGCGAGGCCCAGCGCTTTCATCCGGAGGCGAATCGCGCGTTGGATGAGCGACGAACCGACCGCCGCGACATCCAGGCCGATCTTTCGGCGGAGCAATTCTTCAAACCAATTCATGCGGGGTCAGCGGCGGCGTAACGCCGCGGGGCGGCTGCGTCGGCAGGCGCGGTTTCGGAAAACAGGAGATCCCGTAGCGTTTCCGACAGCAGGTGTTCGGTGTGGAGGAGTTGGATGACGCCCTGATCGTCCATCACCACCGGCCCGAGATACGGCGCGTTGCTGATCTTAACGCCGGAGGCCACGAAGTCTCGGGCTTCGCGGCGCATCATGCCTGTGGCATGTTCGGCGATCAGGCCGAGGCAAGCGGGTTGGCCGGAGGGCGGAGTCCCAAGTCCCGAGTCCCGGAGCGCCGCCGCTGGACTCTGGACCGGGGATGCGGGCCGGGTTGGCGGGGGCAAGTTCACCACGATGATCCGGGTAC
The DNA here is from genome assembly GCA_903828255.1 of uncultured Verrucomicrobiota bacterium. GTDB lineage: Bacteria > Verrucomicrobiota > Verrucomicrobiia > Limisphaerales > JADLHS01 > CAIKLQ01. Next base: position 19,732 of record CAIKLQ010000668.1, on the reverse strand, counting down.
TGAAGAGTTCCCGCGCCGGGCGGCCAAAGGTCAACTCGCTCAAATCCACGGCGGGGACGGGTTGCCCGCGAAAATTGAACATGCCCGCCACGCCGCGGGGCGCGTGCGGAATTCTTTTCAATTCCAAAAACGGCACGACCTCGACTACGTGGCGGGCTTCGAGCGCGTAGCGGTCATTGCCGATCTGGAATAGCAGGTAGAGCATAGTCTAACGCTTGGCGTCTAAAGGCTCGTGGCTGGGGTCTCTGGCAATCCGACGCAAGACCTTAGGCGCGGGACTCCCGACCCCAGATTCCAGACGTTTCATGCGTCCGCTAGTTTGAAGCGCGACACGCTGGTTTGCAGGCCGCGGGCGGCGTCGTTGAGTTGCTCGATGGCGAGGTTGGATTGGCGCAACGATTCCGCAGTCTGTTGCGCGGCCTCGCCTAATTGCGTGAGCGTCTCGCTGATTTGCTGCGCTCCGGTGGCCTGCGCGTGCATGCCTTCGCTCACATTCTGGAACCGCGGGGTCAGCGTCTGGACTTGATGAATGATCTGCGCCAGTTGGGTGCTGACTTGCCGGACTTCGTCCACGCCGCGGCGGACTTCTTCGGAAAACTTGTCCATGCCCATCACGCCCGCGGAGACAGCCGATTGCATTTCCTTGACCATCTTTTCGATGTCATAAGTGGCGACTGCCGTCTGGTCGGCGAGGCGGCGGATTTCTATGGCGACGACGGCGAAGCCCAACCCGGACTCGCCGGCCTTCTCCGCCTCGATCGCGGCGTTGAGCGACAGCAAATTGGTCTGGTCGGCGACTTTGGTGATCGTGGTGACGACGGAATTGATGTTGGCGGTCTTCTCGCTCAGGACGGCGAGTTTGGCGGTGATGGCGCCGGAGGCGTTGATGATCTGGTGCATGGTGTGCTCCATGCGCCCGATGCCGGTTTGGCCGCTGTTCGCCAGTTCGGTCGTGGCCTCCGCCACCTGGCTGACTTCGTCCATGGTCTTGTCCAGTTCCCGGGAGGTTGCGGAGATTTCCTTCGACGTGGCGGCGATTTCGGCGGTGGTGGTGGCGATCTGGCTGGCGGTGCTTTGCTGCTCATGCGCCGTGGCGGCGATTTCCGTGGCGGTGGTGTTGACCAGAATCCCCGAGCGTTGCATCTGCCCGACGAGGACGGACAAATCGTCCGCCACGCGGTCCAGATTTTTGGAAACCACGCCGAATTCGTCATCGCGTTCGGAGTGGAGCCGCCGGCTGAAATCCCCCTGGCGCATGCGGTCCAGTGCCGCCGTGAGTTGGTCCAGCGGTTTGGTGACGGCGGTGGCTTGAAGCCGGCCGACGATCAAGAAGACCACCAGCGCGGAGCCGATGAGAATCAGGGCGATCAGCGAAATCTTCTGGGCTTGATCGCTTTCGGCCGTTCGGACCTTGCTCACTTGTTCGGCCAGTTGTCCGAGAAGTTTCTCTCGCTTGTCGCGGATGGCGGGGAGCTTTTCCAAGTAATAAGTCCGGGCGGCATCGGTATTGGTCTTGAGCAAATCGGCTGTGGCGCGATGAAGCTGACTCAGATCACTGCGGGTGAAATCCACCAGGTTGCGCAGCGAAATCAGCACGCCTGGGCTGTGGCCGAATTCCCGCTCCAGGTCCCCGGCCGCATCCAGCAAATCCCGCTCGGGGTCCGCGGCGGGCTTGTGGTCGAGAATTCCTTGCGGGTCCAGCAGGGCCCCGGACAACGTGCTGTTGAGCAGCGCGAGGTCCAGGCGGATGCGTTCGGCCCCGGCGGCGAACTCCTCGCTGCGGCGGGCGGCAGTGGAATTGGCGTGCTCCATCCATTTCGCCATCGCGGCACCCACGATGAGCAGGCCGATCAAAAAAAACTGCGCCAGATTGAGGCGGCGGCGGACGGTGGGCTTATTCATGGTTGAGGGCAGGCAGGGTTTCGAGGCGCGTCGAGCGCGGTGACCGCAGGGTTTGAACGTGGCGTCATCACAAAGTAAATCCACCCGGATTCGCTGGCATCATGCGGCGTTGGGGGATGAAAAACAAGCAGCTTTGCCAGTGTCGGCGAACTGCCGCCGAGCCGGGGGAAGCGGCGCGGATGGCGCGCCCCGTTATTTCCCGTGATGCACCTCGGCATAGACTTTCACCAAACCTTTTTCCAACGCTTCCCAGTCGGCGGCGGTGGTTTCCCAACCGCTGCTGAAGCGCAGCACTTGCGTCACTTGCCCGGCCTTGTAGCCCATCGCGCTGAGGACGTGGGAAGGTTCTTCCTTGCCCGTGGTGCAGGCGGAACCGGTGCTCACGGCGAAGCCCGCTTTGTCGAGGCGCGTCACCCAGCGCTGTTGGCCGCCTGCGGGCATGAGCGCCGAGACGGTGTTCCACAAGCGCGGCGTGCCGGTGCCCACAACGGTCGAGTCCGGCACTTGGCGCAGCAGGAGTTTCTCGAATTTTTCCTTCCACTCGGCGCGGGTCTGGTGGTGTCCTTCCGCGAGTTGTTTTTCCCGAGCTTCCAGCGCGGCGAGCAGGGCGACGATGATGGGGATATTTTCCGTCCCGGCGCGTTGCCCACGTTCCTGTTTGCCGCCCCACAAGAGCGATTGGACGCGGCTCTGGTGCGGGACTTTGAGAAAACCCACGCCGCGCGGACCGCCGAACTTGTGCGCCGCGCCGGTGAGGTAGTCACAATCGCCGAGGCCTTTGGCGGGCAGTTTGCCGATCCATTGCACGGCGTCGCTGAAGAACGGAACTTCGTAGGCCTGGCAGATGGCGAGGATTTCGCGCCAGGGCTGAATGACGCCGGTTTCGTTGTTCGCCGCCATCACGGCGACGAGGCCGGGGCGCGTGTCGGCGAGTTCGGCGGTGAGCCATTCCACGTCCACGACGCCGGCATAGGTGACGGGAATCAACTTCGCGCGCTGGTCGAAATAATGTTTCGCCGCGTCGTGGACGCTGGGATGTTCGATGGCGCTGATCCAGACTTCGGATTTGGCGTCGAGGGTTTGCGCGAAGTGGTGCAGGAGCAGGTTGTTCGCCTCGGTCGCGCCGCTAGTCCAGATGAGGTCGAGCGGATGACAGCCGAGGAAATGGGCCAGTTTCTCGCGCGCTTCGGTCATGGCCCGGTGCGCCGCCACGCCAAAGGCGTGCGGGCTGGAGGGATTGCCGTGGATGCGCTCGGTGGCTTCGAGCCAGGCTTCGCGGGCTTGGCGCATGACGGGCGCGGTGGCGTTGTAATCGAAATAGATCATCGGGCCGGGATGATAGGAGGGCGGGCGGGGGAGAAAAGGAGAAAGGGCGGGATGCGGGATGCGGGATGCGGGCGGGTTGGTGAGAGTTGACCGGGAGCGGCGGGCGCTTCCGCGGCAGGTTTCAATGACGCCCAATGGGTCTTGCCGAGACGATGCTCGGCGCGCCGATGCGGGCGAGGATTTTTTTGTGGGCGCTGGTGAAGGCGAGTTTGTGAAGTTGCCCGCGCGTGAGCCATTTGCCGTCGGGTTGGGGGTGCGCGTTTGGGAGTTCGGCGCGAAAGGCTTCCAGCGTGATGCGGTAGCGGGTGATGGAATGTTTGAGGGTCGCGAGCGGCTCGAGTTTCGTTGGTGCGCGACCGAAAAAGGTCCGGGCAAGCTGGCGCGGTGTCGCGCCGGCTGGAGTTTCGAGATTCGGAAATTCCCAGAGGTGGCCGTTCAGGGTGCCGGCGGGGCGTTGGCGGACGAGCAAACGACCGTTTCGTTCAACGACAAACGCGATGAAGCGGCGGGCGGTTGTCTTGCTGGGCTTGGCGAGTTTGGGGAGCTTTTCCTGCAAATTCTGTTTGCGCGCGACGCAGAGTTGGTTCACCGGGCAACCGGCGCAATCTGGCGAACGCGGCGTGCAGAGGAGCGCGCCGAGTTCCATGAGCGATTGGTTCAAAGCCGAACAGTTTCCCAAAATCGGTTGCGGGGATCGCCGATGGTCAATCGCCATTAGCCGAATTGGATCGTCCGCACCCTTCGATCCTGCTGCTCGCGCAATGCTCCGACTGCCGGTGACATGATGCGTGATGCGTGATGCGTGATGCACCAGTTCTCCGGCAAGTTGCCAGAGCCGCGAGTTGGTTTTCTGCGCGCGCGGGTTCGTGGTGATGCCGTAGAGCCGCGTGAGGACGCGGATGACGTTGCCGTCGAGAATCGGCGTGGGTTGGTCGAAGGCGATGCTGCAAATCGCGCCGGCGGTGTAGCGGCCAATGCCGGGCAAGGCGAGAACGGCAGCAAAGTTTTCCGGAAATTTTCCGTCGTGTTGGGCGAGCATCTGCCGCGCGGCTTTCTGAAGATTGCGGACTCTCGTGTAGTAGCCGAGGCCTTCCCAAAGTTTGTGGAGTTTGGCGGGCGAGGCTTTGGCGGCGGATTGAATTGTCGGCAGCTTCCTCATCCAGCGGTTCCAATATGGGATCACGGTCTTGACCTGCGTTTGCTGGAGCATGATCTCGGAAACCCACACGGCGTAAGGATCGCTCGTGCGCCGCCAGGGCAGGTCGCGGGCGTGGGCGGCGAACCAGAATAGGAGCCTGGCCACGAGTTTTTCTTTGGTCGCGAGTTGCGGGGTGTGGGTTGCGTGAACTGGCATCAGATGCCGCATATCATTCCGAACATCTTCGGCAACGGAAGAAAAACTTTTATGTCTTTCGCCGTTGTTTGCGGCTATTAAATCCGCCGCGTGAAACCGCTGACGATTTACACTCGCAAGTTGACTGCCGAACAGGCGACGACGCTCCAGACGTGCCTGGAGGCGCGGCGTTATGAATTTCGGGTAGTGCCTTACGCGCGGTTCGCAGGTGAGAAGGAGAAGACGAACGTGGTTTTTTACGAGAGCGGCAAGCTCGTGGTGCAGGGGAAGGGGACGCAGGAGTTTGTCGAATTCGTGCTGGAGCCGGAGGTGTTGCTGGAGGCGCGGTTGGGGTATGAGGCGGTGTTGAATCCAGATTTGTGGCTGCCGCGCATCGGCGTGGACGAAAGCGGCAAAGGTGATTTTTTCGGGCCATTATGTATTGCCGGCGTTTACGTCAACGAAGCGGTGGTGAAAGCCTGGCAGGACAAAGGCGTTCGCGATTCAAAAAACATTTCCAGCGACAAGAAGATTTCCGACCTGGCGGAATTGATTCGCACGACGCCTGGTTGCGTGACGACGGTGGTGCCAATTGGCAACGAAGCTTACAATCGGCTTCATGCGAAGATGCGCTCGGTAAACGCGGTGCTGGCGTGGGGGCACGCGCGGGTGATTGAAAACCTGATGGGCCAGAAACATCGAATGAATCCGCCGCCAGTGCGGGCGATCAGCGATCAATTTGCGGCGAGCAAAAGCGTGATCGAGAAGGCCCTGATGTCGTTGGGGCGCTCGATTGAATTGGTGCAACGGCACAAGGCTGAGGAAGATTTGGCGGTGGCGGCGGCTTCGATTTTGGCGCGGGATGAATTCGTGAAGCGGTTGGCGAGTTTGGGGGGTGATTTCGGGGTGGAATTGCCGAAAGGCGCGGGAGCGAACGTGGACGCGTTGGCGAAAGAATTGTTTTCGAGCCGCGGCCTCGGGGCATTGGCCCGGGTGGCCAAAATGCACTTTCGCACGGCTTTGCGCGCCCAGGGTTTGCCGGAACCGCCCAAGGTGGAATGGCGCGGGAGCGGGGTGTCTAAAAAAAAATAAAAAGTAATTTGACACGCCGCCGGCCATTCCATAATCTCCCCGGCGTCTTAGGGCAGAAAAAGAGACAATTGAAAAACCTTCAGGCCTTTCGAGGGCGGAATGATGATGGGGTTGTTTTCTGCCGTCTCGCGCATCAGGATGAGAAATGTGGTCGGTAGGCCCATGTAGCTCAGTTGGTAGAGCACGTCCTTGGTAAGGACGAGGTCATCAGTTCGATCCTGATCATGGGCTCCATGACAAATTTGAATTAACAGTCGCATTAACCGCAACAACGATAACCAATTAACGTAAGCAGGAGATCAACATGGCAAAAGCGCAGTTTCAAAGAACGAAACCTCACGTGAACGTCGGCACAATCGGCCACGTTGACCACGGCAAGTCAACCCTGACCGCCGCGATCGTCCAGGTGCAGTCCAAAAAAGGCATGGCGACGCCAATTTCGTACGCCGCGATCACAAAGGGCGGTACAGTACGCGATGACACCAAGACGGTGACCATCGCGGTGTCGCATGTGGAATACGAAAGCCCGAAGCGCCATTATGCGCACGTTGACTGTCCCGGCCACGCGGACTATATCAAGAATATGATCACTGGCGCAGCGCAAATGGACGGCGCAGTGCTCGTCGTCAGCGCGGCCGACGGTCCGATGCCGCAGACTCGCGAACATATCCTGCTTGCCCGTCAAGTAGGTGTACCGAGCATCGTGGTGTTCCTGAATAAGGTGGACCTCGCCGACGCGGATTTGCTCGAGTTGATCGAGATGGAACTCCGCGACCTGCTCACGAAGTATGGCTTCCCGGGCGACACGACGCCGATCATTCGTGGTTCTGCCACGGCGGCTTTGGCCGGCACTCCGGAGGGGGAGAAATCCATTGCGGATTTGCTAGAAGCCTTGGATACGTTCGTTCCAGATCCGCCGCGCGAAGTGGACAAGCCTTTCCTGATGTGCGTAGAAGACGTGTTCAACATCGAAGGTCGCGGCACTGTCGTGACGGGCCGCGTTGAGCGTGGACTGCTAAAAAAGATGGACGAAGTTGAAATTGTCGGGTTGAAAGACACGCGCAAGACCGTGGCGACCGACATTGAAATGTTTCGCAAGTTGCTCGACTCTGCGACCGCTGGCGACAACGTTGGCGTGCTCTTGCGCAGCACGAAGAAGGAGGATGTGGAGCGCGGCATGGTGCTGGCCAAACCCGGGTCCATTACCCCTCACACAAAGTTCAAAGCGGCAGTGTACGTGTTGACAAAGGATGAGGGTGGTCGTCATACCCCGTTCTTCACCAACTACCGTCCGCAGTTTTATTTTCGCACCTCGGACGTCACCGGCTCGCTCGCGCTTCAGACGGGCGTCGAAATGGTGATGCCGGGCGACAATGTTACGGTGGACGTTGAACTCCAGAAGTTGATCGCGATGGATAAGGGCTTGAAGTTCGCCATCCGTGAAGGTGGCCGGACCATAGGCTCTGGTATCGTGACGGAAGTCATCGCCTAAGTGAGTTTGCATATCGGGATCGTGGTGGAATAGTTATCTCGATTCTGATCTGTCTTGTGAAACCATGAACCGCAATACGGCGAGGGCGTTAGCTCAATTGGTAGAGTAGCGGTCTCCAAAACCGTTGGTTGTAGGTTCAAGTCCTACACGCCCTGCCAACTCGGGTTGGAGAGGTGGCAGAGTGGTCTATCGCGGCGGTCTTGAAAACCGCTTTCCACGCAAGTGGAACGGGGGTTCGAATCCCTCCCTCTCCGCCAGCCTTGGCGTACAAAGGCGGAGAGTCGGTGATGACATGCTAAAGAGTGGATGAATTGAGTGACGCGTCTGATTTGAACGACTGCAGAGTTTCGGCTCCGACTAAAGACAATAATTGTGAATAGTTTGACAAAAACATTGATTTGGGTTGCTGTGGTTGGGGCAGCCTTTGGTGTGCTATGGTGGCAGGGCCATCTGAAGCGCTTGGCCGACTACGTGGCAGAAACTCGGGAAGAGTTGAAGAAATGCACTTGGCCGACTTGGGGTGAATTGAAAGGATCTACCGTGGTGGTGTCAGTAGCCATCCTGTTGATGGGGGCGTTCACCGTGGTGGTGGATCAGATCCTCTTTCAGGTGTTCTTCAAAATCCTGTAGCCACCATGAAAAGCCAGTGGTTCGTAATACATACGCTTTCCGGCCAGGAACAAAAGGTCAAAGAGAGCATCGAGAAGCGCATCAAGGCCGAGGAAATGAAGGACTACATCCAGGAAGTGCTCCTGCCGATGGAAAAAGTTGTCGAGGTGCGCAACCAGAAGAAAACGGTTTCGACTAGGAAGCTTTGGCCGGGCTACGTGTTCGTGGATATGGCCTTGCTGGATGAGAACGAGGAGATTATCGAGAAGTCTTGGTCGTTTATCAAAAGCACTCCCGGCGTCATCGGCTTTGTGAGCGATCCGCCTGTGCCGACGCCCACGGATGAAGTGGAAGCGATCAAAGTGCAAGTCTCGGTGTCGGAAGAATCCGAGCGTCCGAAGGTTAGTTTTGCCGTGACCGAAACGGTCAAAATCAACAACGGACCGTTCTTGAATTTCAGCGGAGTCATTGAAGAGGTTGACCCGGAGCGAGGCAAGCTCAAGGTCACGGTAAATATTTTTGGCCGGAATACGCCCGTCGAACTCGAATACTGGCAGGTGGAGAAGGGCTGAGGCCCGTTTTGCGTATTGCGTGTTGCGTCATGATTCATAACTGACGCCGCTCCAATACTTGACGCAACTCAAAAAACGAAACACGCAGATTTTTTATGGCAAAGAAAATTGTTGGGCAGATCAAATTGCAAATTCCCGCTGGGCAGGCTAATCCTGCCCCACCGGTTGGCCCCGCTTTGGGTCAGCACGGCGTCAACATCATGGGCTTTTGCAAGGAGTTCAACGCTGTCACCAAGAAAGATGCCGGCCTCATAATTCCAGTCGTCATCACCGTTTATCAGGACAAGTCCTTCACGTTCATCACCAAGTCGCCACCGGCCTCGATTCTTTTGAAAAAGGCTGCGGGCATCACTGCCGGGTCCAAAGTGCCGAACAAGGAAAAGGTCGGCAAGGTCACGCGCAAGCAGGTGATGGAAATCGTGAAGATGAAGGGCAAAGATTTGAACGCGAACTCCGACGAAGCCGCGTTCCGTGTCGTCTCCGGCACAGCCCGCAGCATGGGCATCGAAGTCGTCGAATAACCAAAAACGCGGGAGAACTCTGGGATTCAGGGTTCGGTTGCACCGCTCAATAAAATGCCAAGTAAAAGATACAAGAAAGCACTTGAACAAGTGGACGCGAACAAGACGTACCTGCTTAAAGACGCCGTGGGGGTCCTGGCGAAGTTCCCTAAAGCAAAATTCAACGAGACGGTTGACCTCGCGTTTCGGCTCGGCGTGGATCCCAAGCAATCCGACCAAATGGTGCGCGGTACCGTTCCGTTGCCGCACGGCAGCGGCAAAGTGGTTCGCGTGCTCGTCTTTGCGAAAAGCGGGCCTGCCGCAGAGGCTGCCAAATCGGCAGGAGCCGAGTTCGTCGGCTTCGATGACATGATTGAAAAGTGCAAGGCTGGCTGGTCGGATTTCGACGTGGCTGTCGCGACCCCCGACGCCATGGTAGAGGTGCGCAAATTGGGCAAAGTGCTCGGGCCGCGCGGGTTGATGCCCAATCCCAAAACCGGCACCGTGACCGAAGACACCGCGAAAGCGGTGAGAGAAGTCAAAGCGGGGCGGGTCGAATTCAAAGTGGACAAGGCCGGGAATATTCATGTGCCCGTCGGAAAAGTTGCCTTCGCGGCGAACCATATCGAGGAAAACGCCCGGGCTGTGATTGAGGCGGTGGCTAAGGCTCGGCCGCACAGCGCCAAAGGAACCTACATGTGCTCCTGCACGATTTCCGCCACAATGAGCCCGCCGGTTCGCGTGGACGTGAAAGAATTCTCGGCCCATTAATCTTCTAACCCAGACTAGCCATGCGCGCTGAAAAACAAATTTTAACGAAGGAATATCTCACGCGGTTGAACGCCTCGCCGTTCTTCATTGTGGTGGGATACTCGGGGCTAAAAGTCGCCCATCTAACCGAATTCCGGAATCGTCTGCGGCAAGCGGGTGCGGAAGTTCACATCGTCAAGAATTCCATCTTCGCCATCGCCGCAAAGGAAGCTGGCGTCACCGACATGAATGGTTCGGTGACTGGTCAGATCGCGGTCGTTACCGGACAAAAGGACATTTCCGTCGCCGCGAAAGCGGTGAAGAATTTTGGTGCCGAGTTCGATAAGCTGAAGGTCAAGTTTGGTTACCTGAACAACAAGCGGTTGGCCGAAGCCGAGATCATGCTGTTGGCGGATTTGCCGACCATTGAAGTCTTGCGCAGCAAACTCTTGGGAGTTTTGAACGCTCCGGCCACCAAGCTTGTCGTATTGCTGAACACGCCAGCGACGCAACTCGCTCGCGTACTTCAGGCTAGGGCCGAGCAAGCCAAGCCCGAACAAGCCGAATAAACCATTTCCCGGCCGCGCCAAAGGCGGCCGGGGACAACCACAAACAACCACGTAAATCGTCGGTTCGCAGGCTGTGAACTAAAACCAACCGGAGCTCCGGGTGACGACGAGACGAACAGAAGGAAAGATAAGATAGTTATGCCAGACATTGCAAACCTCGTAGAAGAACTGAGCAAGTTGACGGTTATTGAAGCCGCCGACTTGGTCAAACAATTGGAAACCAAATGGGGCGTTAGCGCCGCCGCGCCAGTGGTAGCCGCTGCCGCCGGTCCTGCGGGTGCTGCCGCCCCGGTTGCTGAAGCGAAAACCATGTTCGACGTGATTCTCGTATCGGTGCCGGCGGAAAAGAAGATTGCCGCCATCAAAGCCGTGCGCGAAGTGAAGCCCGGCCTCGGGCTGGCCGAAGCCAAGGCCCTAGTCGAAGGGGCGCCCAAGCCCGTGTTGGAAGGCGCGAACAAGGTCGACAGCGATGCCGCCAAGAAGAAGTTGGAAGAAGCTGGCGCGAAAGTCGAAGTCAAGTAATGGGTGCGACTTTTGGGCGGCGCCGCTTCGGCGCCGCCCTGCTTTTGCATCCAGCGCGCTAGAATTTCCGATCAAACCATCGTCAATAAAACGCGGCCCTGGGTGTCTCCGGGGTACGCAAGTTGGCGGGATAGCGGTAAAACACCGCGTTCTCGCCTTGTCTCTTTTGGGGTAAACAATCGGTCCGGCCAGAATTGCCGGCCATGCAGTAAAGGTCATCATGCCATCGCGAGTAACTGAAGAACGTATCAATTTCGGCAAGATCAAGGAAATCATTGCCCCACCGAACCTGATCGAGTTGCAAACCAATTCCTACTTGGAATTCCTCCAAGCCGACAGCGCGCCCACCAAGCGCAAGAACTTGGGCTTGCAGTCCGTGTTCTCGGAAGTTTTCCCCATCGAAAGTTACGACGGGAAATGCAAACTTGATTTTCATTCCTATGAAATCGGTCCGCCGAAGCTCGACTGGTTGGAGTGCCTGCGCGAGGGGTTGACCTACGGGGCACCCTTGCATGTTACCTTTCTGCTTCAGGACGAAAAGGGCGGCAAAGAAGAGCGCGTTTTCATGGGCGAATTGCCCCTCATGACACCGCAAGGTACGTTCGTGATCAACGGTGCGGAGCGCGTCATCGTCAGCCAGCTTCATCGCTCGCCCGGTTTGGCGTTTGAAAAATCCACGCACCCGAACGGCAAGGAGCTTTTCTCCTTTCGAATCATTCCCGATCGCGGTTCCTGGTACGAGGCGCAGTTTGACACGAACGACATGCTGTACGTCTATCTCGATCGCAAGAAACGCCGGAGGAAGTTTCTGACGACGACGCTGTTTCGTGCCCTGCATTTCCTCGAGACAGACGCCAAGAGCGAAGGCAAGGGCAAGGACAAGGAAGCGGACAAGAACCGGGGAACGGATGAGGAAGTACTTAAGCTTTTTTACGATGTCGAGGAACTTACGGTCAAGGAAGCCGAGAAGCTCGAAGACTTGGCGAACCGTGTTCTGATTCAGGACGCCGTGGATGAGGAAAAGGGCTTGGTGGTCGCCCGGGCTTTTGAACCGCTCTCGAAGGCAGTCGTCAAGCAGATCGCCGAACTCGGCGTGACCAAGATAAAAGTCGTGGACACCACGGTGGACGACGGGATCATCATCAAGTGCATGAAGAAGGATCCCGCCAAGAACGAAGAGGAGGCGCTCAAGGATATTTACCGCCGCCTCCGTCCCGGAGATCCCCCGACGGCGGCGAACGCCCGAGCGCTCATCAAGCGACTATTCTTTGATCCGAAGCGTTACGACCTTGGTCGCGTCGGTCGCTACAAGATTCATCAGAAGCTGGGCGTTAAGAACAAGGACGACTCGCGCATCTTGACGAAGGAAGACTTGGTGGCCGCGACGAAGTATTTGCTCCGCCTGAAAAAGGGCGAGGGTTCGCTCGACGACATCGACCATCTCGGTAGCCGCCGCATCCGCACGGTGGGCGAATTACTCGCCAACCAGTGTCGCGTCGGATTGGCCCGCACTGAACGTCTCGTGAAGGAGCGCATGACGCTGTTCGATCAAGGTGCGGAAGCGATGACGCCTCAGAAGCTCATAAATCCCAAGGCGCTCTCGGCGGTGATTCGCGATTTCTTCGGACGTTCGCAGCTCAGCCAGTTCATGGATCAAATAAATCCGCTGGCGGAGTTGACCCACAAACGCCGGTTGTCGGCGCTCGGGCCGGGCGGGTTGTCTCGCGATCGAGCGGGCTTTGAGGTCCGTGACGTTCACCCGTCCCACTACGGTCGTATCTGCCCGGTGGAAACGCCGGAAGGGCCAAACATCGGTTTGATTGCGTCGCTCGCTACTTTCGCGCGCATCAACGATTTCGGTTTTCTCGAAACTCCGTATCGCAAGGTCGAGAATGGCCGTCTGACGACGCACATTGACTACCTCACGGCCGACCGTGAGGAACAGTATGTCGTGGCCCAGGCCAACTCGGCCGTGGACGAAAAAGGTCACTTCACCACCGACCGCGTCGTCTGCCGCTGCCGCGGCGACTTTATCGACGTCGAACCCGCACGTGTGGATTACATGGACGTGTCGCCGAAGCAATTGGTGTCGGTGGCCGCATCGCTGATCCCGTTTCTTGAACACGACGACGCGAACCGTGCGTTGATGGGTTCGAACATGCAACGGCAGGCAGTGCCCCTGCTCGTCACGGAAGCGCCGCTTGTGGCGACCGGGTTGGAAGCCTTGGTGGCCCGCGACTCGCGCGCCGTCCTCGTCGCCGAGGAAGCGGGCAAAGTAGCCTCGATCAACGGCGATCAGATCATCATCACCGAAAACGGCAAGCTGCCCGAGTCGAAGAAGAAGATTAAGCACGATCCGGCGAATGGAATTTGGATCTACCCGGTGCGCAAATTCATGCGCTCGAACGCCGCCACCTGCATCAACCAGAAAATTCTGGTGGAGAAGGGCGACAGTATCAAGAAAGGCCAGATTCTGGCCGACGGTCCTTGCACCCGCAACGGCGAACTCGCGCTCGGACGCAACGTGCTGGTTTCGTTCATGCCGTGGAACGGCTACAACTTCGAGGACGCGATCCTGATAAGCGAGAAGATCGTGAAGGACGACATCTTCACCAGCATTCACATCGACGAATTCGAGGTCGCCGCTCGGGACACGAAGCTCGGGCCGGAGGAAATCACGCGCGACATCCCGAACCTCGGCGATGAAGCGTTGAAAAACCTCAGCACCGACGGCGTTATCCGCATCGGCGCGGAAGTGAAGCCCGGCGATATCCTCGTCGGCAAGATCACGCCGAAGTCCGAAACCGAACTCGCGCCGGAAGAGCGTTTGCTCCGCGCCATTTTCGGTGAAAAAGCCGCTGATGTGAAGGACACTTCGTTGAAAGTTCCCTCCGGCACTTACGGCATCGTCATGGACGTGAAGGTCTCGGCCAAGCACGAAGGCGAGCACAAGGCGACGCCCACCGAGGACAAGCGTGCCGCGAAGCAGATTCAAGAAGATCACCGCAAGAAGGTCGAGGAATTGCGCGATCAACTCACAGAGGCGCTCAGCAACATCCTGCTCGGCGAAAAAATTCCGCTCGACGTGGTCAACAGCGAGACGGGCGATATCATCATCCCCGCCAACCGCAAGATCACCAAGACACTGCTGCGCAAACTCGCGGAACTGTACGACCGGATCGAAATTGATCCCTCGCCCATCCGCAACAAGATCAACGAAATCATCGGTTCCTTTAAGAAGAAGTTCGACGACATCCAGATGCAACACGACGAGGAGATCGAGCGCGCGGAATCCGGCGAAGGCGTGGATAGCGGCATCGTCAAGTCGGTGAAGGTTTATGTCGCCTCGAAGCGGAAGCTCTCGGTCGGCGACAAGATGGCCGGTCGCCACGGCAACAAAGGCGTCGTGGCGCGGATCGTGCCCGAGGAAGACATGCCGTACCTCGCAGACGGAACCCCGGTGGAAATTGTGCTTAATCCGTTAGGCGTGCCTTCGCGCATGAACGTCGGTCAGGTGCTCGAAACCCATCTCGGTTGGGCCGCGAAAATTCTCGGGCTTAACTTTGCGACGCCCGTCTTCGACGGCATCAAGGAGAAGCGAGTCCGGACCTATCTCGAAGAAGCCGGCCAAAAACAAAAAGACGCTTCCGAGGTTTTGCTCGTTGGCGAAAACGGCAAGACACATCTCTACGACGGTCGCACCGGGGAGCAGTTCGATCAGGAAGTCGTCGTGGGTTATATCTATATGATGAAACTCGGTCACTTGGTCGCGGACAAGATTCACGCTCGCGCGGTCGGTCCCTACTCGCTCGTCACCCAGCAACCGCTCGGAGGCAAGGCACAGTATGGCGGTCAGCGCTTCGGCGAAATGGAAGTTTGGGCCATGGAAGCCTATGGGGCCGCTTACACATTGCAGGAACTGCTCACCGTCAAATCCGACGACGTGCAGGGTCGCACGCGCATCTACGAAAGCATCGTCAAGGGCGACAACTCGCTCGAGGCCGGCATCCCCGAATCCTTCAACGTGCTCGTGAAGGAAATGCAATCGCTCGGCCTCGATGTGAAGGTCGGCTACACGAACCCGGTGGATCAACCGGCGGAAGCCAACGCCCTTTTGACCAACAGCTAACCGAAATTATTTGCGAACCGCTTCGCCCAACCAAAGCATACTATGACTAGCAGCAAAGAGAGCGCCCGTGAATTGCTCGGACTTGAAAAGGTCAACCAAGTTGATTACATCGGCATCACCGTGGCGTCACCTGACGCGATCCGATCTTGGTCCAAAGGGGAGGTCAAGAATCCCGAGACCATTAACTACCGCACCTTCAAGCCGGAAAAAGGCGGTTTGTTTTGTGAACGGATTTTCGGTCCCGTCAAGGACTGGGAATGTTCCTGCGGAAAATATAAACGCATCAAGCATCGGGGCGTGGTTTGCGACCGTTGCGGGGTTGAGGTGACGCTCGCTCGCGTTCGTCGTGAGCGCATGGGTCACATTGAACTGGCCGTGCCCACCTGCCACATTTGGTTTTTCAAGTGCATGCCTTCGCGCATCGGTCTGGCGCTCGACATGACCGCGCGCCATTTGGAACGGGTCATCTATTACGAAGATTATCTGGTCATTGATGCGGGCAATACGCCGCTCAAACAGCACCAATTGTTGAGCGAGAGTGAACTTCGCGAAGCTCGCGAAACCTACGGTGCCGACAAGTTCGTCGCCAAGATGGGGGCGGAAGCGGTGCGTGAGGCACTTTCCAACGTGGACCTCGTTAAGTCGGTCGAGCGCTTGCAGGAATCGATGACCGAAACCAAGAGCAAGCAAATCCGCAAGAAAGTCGCCAAGCGCATCAAGTTGCTGCAAGGATTGGGGTCGTCCAAAAGCCGGCCCGAATGGATGATTCTCACGGTGCTGCCAGTAATTCCTCCGGATTTGCGCCCGCTCGTTCCGCTCGAAGGCGGACGCTTTGCAACTTCCGACCTCAACGATCTTTATCGCCGGGTCATCAACCGCAATAACCGGTTAAAAAACCTCCTCCAGCTCAAGACGCCCGAAGTCATCATCCGAAACGAGAAGCGCATGTTGCAGGAAGCGGTGGACGCCTTGTTCGACAACGGTCGACATGGTCGCGCTGTCACCGGTGCGGGCAATCGCGCCTTGAAATCACTCTCCGACATGCTCAAAGGCAAGTCGGGCCGCTTCCGGCAAAACCTGCTCGGCAAGCGCGTGGATTACTCGGGCCGATCGGTGATCGTCATCGGGCCGGAACTGAAATTGAATCAGTGTGGTTTGCCGAAGAAGATGGCGCTCGTTTTGTTTGAGCCTTTCATCATTCGCCGCCTGAAGGAACTGGGCTACGTTCACACGGTACGCTCCGCCAAGAAAATGATCGAACGGCAGACCAAGGAAGTGTGGGACATTCTCGAAGAAGTCACCCGCGGGCATCCGGTGTTGCTCAACCGGGCTCCGACGCTTCACCGCCTCTCTGTGCAGGCATTTGAACCGCAGCTCATCGAGGGCGAAGCGATCCGCATTCATCCGCTGGTTTGCACCGCCTACAACGCGGACTTCGATGGCGACCAGATGGCGGTTCATGTACCGCTGTCCGTCGAGGCTCAGTTGGAAGCGCGCTTGTTGATGATGGCGACGAACAACATCTTCTCGCCTTCCTCCGGCAAGCCGATCATCACGCCCACGCAGGATATCACGCTGGGCTGTTATTACGTCACCGCCGAGCCACGCACGCCGATGCCGACGGACACGCGCACGCTTCAGTTGTTCGGCTCGAAGACCGAGGTGCTCTTCGCCTACGCCGACGGCGCGCTCAAGACGCACACGCGGGTTCGACTCGCCAACCCCGACTTCGGTCGCAAGACCGAATACGGCGACGGCACCCGAAAGGTCATCGAGACGACCGTGGGACGCGTGATCTTCAGCGAGATCTGGCCTGCGGACATGGGCTTCTACAACCGTGCGGCTGGCAAGAGTCAGCTCGGGGATTTGATCTGGAAGTGTTACAAGATTTGCGGCCATGAAAAGACCGTGATCATGCTCGACCAGCTCAAGGAGCTTGGCTTCCGCGAAGCCACGAAAGCCGGCGTCTCCATCGGCATTGATGACATGATCATCCCGAAGGAGAAGGACCAGGAAATTGAGGCGGCGCACAAGCTGATCAAGGAAGTCGAGAAGCAACATCGCAAGGGCGTCATCACTTCCGGCGAGCGCTACAACAAGATTGTGGACATCTGGACGCACGCTACCGACCAGATCTCGAACGTCATGTTCAAAACGCTGGAACACAATCAGGGCAAGAAGGAGTTCAATCCGGTTTACCTGATGGTGGACTCGGGCGCCCGTGGCAATCGCCAACAGGTGCGGCAGCTCGCCGGGGTGCGCGGCCTCATGGCCAAGCCCAGCGGCGACATCATCGAGAAACCGATTCTCTCGAATTTCCGCGAGGGCCTCACGGTGCTCGAATACTTCATCTCCACGCACGGCGCCCGCAAGGGGCTCGCCGATACCGCGCTCAAGACCGCCGATTCCGGCTACATGACGCGCAAGCTTGTGGACGTGTCTCAGGACGTGATCATCCGCGAATACGACTGCGGCACCTCTAACGGCATCTCCGTGCAGTCCATTTACGAAGGCGAAGACGAAGTGGTCAAACTGAGTGATCGCCTCGTCGGTCGCTTCTCGTGCGACGACATTGCCAACCCGGTCAATCCGAAGGAAAAACTCGTGCGCGCCAACGAGGAGATTGACGAACTCAAGGGCAAGGCCATCGAAAACGCCCTCGTCGAAAGCGTGAAAATTCGCTCCGTGCTAACGTGCGAAAGCAAGCAGGGGATCTGTGTGGCGTGTTACGGCCGCAGTCTTTCCACCGGCCTCGCGGTCAAGCTGGGCGAAGCGGTCGGCATCATCGCCGCGCAATCCATCGGCGAACCCGGCACGCAGTTGACGATGCGCACATTCCACATCGGCGGCACGGCGGCGGCGCAGTTCAAAGTGCCGCAGATCAAGTCCAAGCACGATGGCACGATTCGCTACAACGAGCTCCGCCTAGTGCAACTCGAAGACGGCAACAACATCGTGCTCAACAAAAACGGCACCGTGTCCCTGCTGGCCGACGACGGGCGCGAACTGGAAACCCACACCGTGGTCATCGGCGCGGTCATCTCCGCTCCCGATGGCAGCAAGGTCAAGAAAGGCGAGACCTTCGTGCAGTGGGATCCTTATAACGTGCCGATTCTTTCCGAGAAAGCCGGCAAGGTGAAGTTCCACGACATCATCGAAGGCGTTACGATGAAACACGAGGTGGACGAGACGACCCAGCAGCAGGCGATGGTCGTCATTGAACACAAGGAAGATTTGCACCCGCAGATCATTATCAGCGACGACCACGGCGAAGTCGTGGCCAACTACCCGATTCCGTCCGGCGCGCACATCGTCCTGAACGAAGGCGAGAAAATCGTCGCCGGCACGCTCATGGCCAAGACGCCTCGCAAAACGGCCAAGACCAAGGACATCACTGGCGGTCTGCCGCGCGTGGCGGAGCTGTTTGAAGCCCGTCGGCCCAAGGACGCCTCGGAAATCTCCAAGATTGACGGCATCGTGGACTTTGGTGCGAGCGTCCGGGGCAAGCGGTGCATTCTCATCAAGGATCCCGTGACGCAACTGGAGGAGGAACACCTGATCGCCATCGGCAAACACGTCATTGTGTTCAAAGGCGACTTCGTGAAGAAAGGTCAGCAATTGACCGAAGGCCCGATGGACCCGCACGAAATCCTCGACGTCTGCGGCCCGCAGGAATTGCAGGAGCACTTGGTTAACGAGGTGCAGGAAGTCTATCGCCTCCAGGGCGTGACCATCAACGACAAGCACATCGAGATCATCGTTCGCCAGATGCTGCGGAAAATTCGCATTACCGAACCGGGCGACACCGAGTTCCTCTGGGGCGAACAAATTGACAAGCAGGTGTTCGAGGGCGAGAACGAGCGCGTGGAGAAAATGGGCGGCAAACCCGCCGAAGCTTCGCCCGTGTTGCTCGGCATCACCAAGGCGTCGCTCGAAACCGAGAGCTTCCTCAGCGCCGCGTCGTTCCAGGACACCACCCGCGTGCTCACCGAAGCCGCCACGCGATCCCGGATTGATTATCTGCGCGGTTTCAAGGAAAACGTGATTATGGGCCACATCATACCGGCTGGTTCCGGGTTTGACATGCACCGTAAGTCCACTCTCCGTCCGCTGGTGGACCTCGCCGAAGACGAGCCACAACCGGAAGAATCACCGCTGGAAGAGGAGAACCCTCTGCTGGCTTGAGCTAAACGGTTTCAAGAATTCTGGGAAATCAACCTCGGGGCGATCTCATCTGGGATCGCCCCGAATCGTGTACCCCGAACCGCCGAACAGAAAATGGAGCGCGCCCGCCGCGGGCGTTGTTTTCCGCGTCCTTGCGGAAAACCCATGGCGCATGGAGTTTTCCAGCCCGTTCAGCAGCGACCACATGCCAGATGCACGACGCGAGGGCGGGTACCGCGACGCCCGAGGCGGACGTGCTCCCAGCCCGTTCGGGTTTCGTCTTTACGGCTCGTCGCGTTGCCGACATCTTCGCCCCGTCATGAATCATGCACCGCTGAATTCCCCGAAAAGTTTCACGCTCCAGAAGCGCTTTCAAAAGTTAGTAGCCGCCGACGTGAGTCGGCGCAAACCAACGGAACGTCCGCGCGGACTCACGTCCGTGGCTACGGTTCTGAAGAAAACTCTCCAACGCGCACCGCTTCTGTCACTGCCCGCTGCCTGCGTTTTCTTGGCCAGCTTGGCGACCAGTCTGTTCGCACCAAGCGCGACGGCTGCACCACCCGGAGCTTTTACCAACGCCGAACTGCGCCGCTTATGGAAACCGGTCGCGGACGAACCTTACTTGCAGGAGATCGGTGAGAAGATTGTCACGGACAAGCCAGCCACAGCGATCGCGGTTTTCCAGGACTCGGTTTATGTCGTCGTGGGCGGAACGCTCAAGGTTCTGCGCGAGGGCGCGCTGACGGATGCGCCGGGCGCTCCGACGGGAATT
>CAIKLQ010000667.1 GCA_903828255.1 uncultured Verrucomicrobiota bacterium | reverse complement strand
CGCGTGGGAACGTGATTTCTACGAAGGCAATCTGCCCGCCGACCAGCTCAACAAACGCTGGTGGGAGCACGTCGCGCACTATCAGGGCGTCGCGCCGCCCGAATCACGCGGCGAGGAATTCTGTGACGCCGCGACCAAGACGCACATCAACGACGACCCGGCGGAGTACTACAAATACTCCATTGCCTTCGCGATCAAGTATCAGCTCCACATGCACATCGCGAAGAAGATTCTGCGTCAAGACCCGCGCAATTGCGACGTGGCGGGCCACAAGGAAGTCGGCGCGTTCCTCTACAACATCATGAAACAGGGCGCGACGAAAGACTGGCGCACCGTCATCCGCGAAGCGACGGGCGAGGATTTCAGCGGCCGGCCGATGCTGGAGTATTTCGAGCCGCTGAAGAAGTATTTGAAGGAACAGAACAAGGGGCGGGAAGTTGGATGGTGAGCCTGGTGGCGGTTGGTTTTTCCGTCCGAAAAGCGGCGGAGGGCCGCCGCACTCCCGGACGCTCCGCGTTCACCGGAGATTTCATGTCGCGCGAAGCGTCCGGGAGTGCGCCAGCCCTCTGGCGCTTTCTCACGCTTTCCAATCACCATCCACCTCAAAATCATCCGTCAGCGCCAGGCGATCCGTCTTGAATCGGTAAATGGATTTCACCATGGCTGGCGACGCCGTGCGCTCGAACCACGCCGCCGAGCACCACGGATACTGGCTAGCCAGTGGCACCAGCCGGTGTTTCACGGCGTTTTGATGCACATAGTTCAGCCGCGCCAGATACGAGCGCTGACGTGTGAGCCGTGTATCCCAAAAATTAAACCAGACTTGTCGTCCCGGAGCCGCGTCGAGCTTGTTCACCCACTCCGCCGTCTTGACATGCAGGATGCTCAACATCACGCGCAGGCTGGAGGCGTCTTCGGCGTCGGCGGGCGAGTGCGCGATAAAGTGATAGTGGTTGGAAAACACCGCCCACGCTTCGAGTTGCCAGTGGAATTGTTGCGTGACCATGAGCAGTCCGCGGTGCAACACGCGCAAGCGCCGCGCGCTGCGAAAGTGATGGGCCTTCAGGTATGTGGCCACGGTGACGAAGTAAGTGCCGCGCTCTGAAAGTTGATGCGTCGGCGCGTGCGGCCAGGGCGTCTTGGGCTCGGACATGCAGGAAATCTGCGCTTGGGGAGGGCGGTTGAGAAGCGAAAAGTTCAGCGGTAAGTGGTGGTTCGGAGGAAAGCGGCGGAGGGCCGCCGCACTCCAGGACGCTCCGTGCTTCCCGGCGAATCAGCCATTCCGCCAGATTGACCGCGTTCGCTCGCGGCGGTACCTTTTCACCATGACTGAAGTTCTGGAAACTCAACCGACCGGCGTGGACCGCTTCCCCGTTCGCGCGCTCATGCCGACGGCGCGCTTCGACCCGCTCGCAAAGGAAATCAATGCGCTCAAGAAGCAACTCAACGCCGTCATCCTGGCGCACAACTACCAGGTCGGCGAAATCCAGGACGTGGCGGATTATGTGGGCGATTCGCTCGGCCTCGCGCAACAGGCGGCCAAGACCAGCGCCGACGTGATCGTCTTCTGCGGTGTGCATTTCATGGCGGAGACGGCGAAGATTTTGAATCCGAACAAAATCGTCGTGCTGCCGGACAAGGACGCGGGCTGTTCGCTCGAAGAAAGCTGCCCCGCTGACAAACTCGCCGAGTTGCAGGCGACGAATCCGAACTTCTGGACGATTGCCTACATCAATTGCAGCGCGGCGGTGAAGGCGCTGTGCGACGTCATCGTCACGAGCGGCAACGCGGAGAAAATCGTTCGCGCCGCGCCAGTGGACAAAGACCTGCTTTTCGTGCCCGACGAAAACCTCGGCGAATGGGTGATCGAGCAAACCGGTCGCCCGATGACGTTGTGGAAAGGCAATTGTTACGCCCACGTCGAGTTCCGACGCGACGCGGTGCTGAAGCTGCGCCAGAAATTTCCCCAAGCAAAAGTCGTCGTGCATCCCGAGGCGCTGCGCGAAGTGCGCGAGGCCGCCGACGCCGTTTGCTCGACCGAGAAGATGATCACCTACTGTCAGACCAGCCCGGCGAAGCAGTTCGTGATCGTGACCGAGTCGGGCATCATCCACCGGATGCAGAAGGAATGTCCGGGCAAGGAATTCATCTGCACGCCCACCTTCGACGTGATGCGCCTGCCCAGCGACAACTGCCGTTGCAGCGAGTGCAAATACATGAAGTTGAACACGCTTGAGAAAGTGCGCGACTGCATGAAGCGCCTCGCCCCGCGCATCGAACTGCCGGAGGAAATCCTTCGCCGCGCCCGCCTGCCGATCGAGCGGATGTTGGAGATTTCGGCGAGGCCAGCTTAGGCCGGGGCGGGATAAAGAATCATCGCTCGTGGGCGTGAAACCCACGAAAGCGTTCCCCTCAAAAATGGTTGTCAGAATTGGTTTGCCAACCCGGCCGCGTGTGATAGAACCGTAATTGCTTCGAGAGGCAATTATGAAAACACGTAACGCATTCGGTCGTTCCTTGAATTCAACCCCCGCAGGGTCAACTCCCTTCCCAGTTCGCCGCGCCCGCGCTGCCTGGGGCATCTTGTTCGCTGTCGGCGTGGCCATCTGTTCGCATGACGCGCTGGCGGCTTGCGCCCCCGCACCCGCCGGCCTGGTGAGTTGGTGGCGCGGCGAGGGCAACGGCAGCGATGCAACGGGCGGGAATGACGCCGCCCTGCTCAATGGCGTTGGCTTCGCCGCCAGCGAGGTGGGGCGGGGGTTTAACTTCGACGGCGTGGACGATCGGGTGGTTGTGTCGAACAGCCCGTCGCTGAACTTTGGCCCCGGCGCGGACTTCTCGATCGAGGCCTGGATTCAACCGCTGCCCGCGGGGACGGCCTTTGGCGTGCAGGCCATCGTGGACAAGCGGTTCACCCCAGACTCCGCGGAAGCCGTCGGCTACACGCTCGCTCTCGTTGACGGCAAGCTGGCTTGTCAACTCGCCGACGCGCCGCTGGCCAACCTGAGTTTCTCCACCTTCCTCTCGCCCGGACCCGACCTGCGCGACGGCCAGTTCCATCACGTGGCGATGTCCGTGGTTCGCGTGGCCACCGACGGCGGCAAACTTTACGTGGACGGCCAGGTGGTGCTGACGTTTGACCCGACAGTGCAGCCCGGTGATTTGTCCACGACCGAACCGCTGCGCATCGGCAACCACGCCGACCCGGCGTTGAACGCACACTTCACCGGGCGCATTGACGAGGTCGCACTCTACAATCGTGCCCTTTCGTCGAACGACGTCGCGGCCATCTTCGCCGCCGGCAGCGTGGGGAAGTGCCCGCCGCCGCCCTGCCTTCCCTCACCCGCCGGGTTGGTGAGTTGGTGGCGTGGGGAGAATTTGACCGCGGACGCAGCGGGCGGAAATGCGGGAACGATCGCCGGAACGGGGACCGTCGCCTTCGGTCCGGGCGTCGTCGGTCAGGCGTTTGTGTTGGATGGCACGCACCGCGACCGGGTGACGCTCGGCAATCCAACGAGCCTGCGCTTGGAGGATTTCACCCTTGAAGCCTGGGTCAAGCGGTTCGACCCGACGGTGACTTCCTTCGACGTTCTTGGCGCGGATGGTTCCGTTGCCGGAGACGGAGCAGTGATTCTGGGGTATGGACGTGGCGGCTACGGTTTCGCTCTGGCGAACGACGGACGAATGATCCTCAGCCGGATTGATCTGGATGGTCTCATTTCGGCTCCGCTGGTCACGGACACGAATTGGCACCATCTGGCGGTGACCAAATCGGGATCAACCGCCGCTTTCTATGTGGACGGTGCGCCCCAAGCGACCCCGGCCTATGACCATCCCGCTCCTTACACCTTCGACGACGCGACTTGCGACTGCAGTGCGGCAGTTGCCATTGGCTCGCGCGGCGACGGGCGTGGTGGGACCTTCTTCGGAATGATTGACGAGCCGACGGTTTTCAATCGCCCCCTCGCGGCTACGGAAATCCAAGCCATTTACAACGCCGGCAGCGCGGGCAAGTGTGTGTCCACGCCGCCGCTCTCTTGCGTCAGTGCGCCAACGAATCTGGTGAATTGGTGGCCGGGCAACGGCGATGCGCGGGACATTATTGGCGGGGCGAGCGGCACGCTGCAAAATGGAGCGACGGCGTCAGCCAGCGGCAAGGTTGCACAGTCATTTGGTTTCGATGGGGTTGACGACTCGGTAGATTTTGGCGCAAACGTTGGCAATTTTGGCGCGGATGATTTTACCGTTGAGTTTTGGTTTAAGCACGCCTCAGCGCGTCCCGAAGCGGTGTTGGCAAAACGGATCGCCTGTAATGCCACCAGCGGATGGGACCTTCGGATTGGCGGACCGACGAGCGCGGTTGACACGTTTATTTTTGAGCTGAACTCACCGGGAATAAACAACATTGGGATTCAAGGCACCAAAGCAGTCAACGATGGCAATTGGCACCATGTGGCCGCAGTCCGGCAGGCGACGAATGTGGCTTTGTTCGTTGATGGAACGCTGGACGTCCGCGGGGCAACCCCGGGGATCAATGTGATCAGCAACACAGCCAAGCTAGTCGCGGGGACACAAGTCTGCGTTGGCGTGGATGGAGTGCAGAATTTCACGGGCCAATTGGACGAAATCTCTATTTACAGCCGCGCGCTAACGCCGAACGAAGTCCAGGCCATCTTCGCCGCCGGCAGCGCCGGCAAGTGCGTCGTTTCCAATCCGCCGCCGGTCGCCCCGGCCATCGTCGCGCCACCGACCAACGTCACCGTTTATGTCGGCAGCAACACCACCTTCCGCGTCACCGCCACCGGCGATGCGCCGCTGGCCTACCAGTGGCGGTTCAATGGAAACAATCTGCCCGCCAAAACGACCAGCGTGCTTTCGCTCGCCAGCGTGCAACTCAGCAATGCTGGGCCGTATTCCGTCGTCGTCAGCAACGCGGGTGGTTCGATCACCAGTTCGCCGGCAATCCTGACAGTCAATCCGCTGCCCAACTGCGTCCCGCCGCCCGCGGGCCTGGTCAGTTGGTGGCGCGCGGAGAATGATGCGATTGATGGTTGGGGTGATAACAAGGGGGTCAACTCGGCCTTGGCATACGGTGCGGGCAAAGTGGGCCGTGCATTTGTTTCCCCAACCATTGCCGTGCCCGATGCCGCGTCGCTCCGTGTGACGAGTGGCCTCACGCTTGAAGCCTGGGTTAATCCGTCCACTGTTGCGGGCCTGACGCCGCGGACTATCATCTCCAAGTTTGATTATCCCGGCCTGACGCCCCTTGGCAACCAGAGCGCCTATCTGCTGGGCACAACGAACAACGGCCTGTTGTTCTTTACCGTCAGCGCCACCGGCTCCGCGCGCACGAACACGACGCTGGTGTCGAGTCAGGCGCTGCCGGTTAACCAGTGGAGTTTCGTCGTCGCCACCTACGACGGCGCCGACCTCCGGCTTTATGTCAACGGCAGTCTCGTCGGCTCCATGGCCCACACCGGCGGAATTTTTCCGGGCAGTTCCGCGCTCGGCATCGGCGGAATTCCGATAACCAATTACCCGCGCGACATCATCATCATCCCCTACAGCCGGGTTTTCTGGCCGTTCTCCGGCCTGGTGGACGAGATTGCGCTTTACAGCCGGGCGCTAAGGGACGAGGAAATTCAAGCGATCTACCACGCCGATGTGGTGGGCAAATGCCTGGTGCCGCCGACCATCGTCACCCAACCGCAAGATCAGGCCAGTCCGCTCGGGGAACTCGTGAAATTCTCCGCTTCGGTTCACGGCATCCGGCCGCTCAAATACCAGTGGCTCTTCAACGGTCAGAATCTGGCAGGCGCGACCAATTCCGCACTCCTGTTTGAATTGCTGCAAACCAACCGCGTGGGCAACTACTCGCTGTTCGTGAGCAACGCACTCGGCAGCGCCACCAGTTCCAACGCCATGCTCACGCTGCTCCCGCCGCCGGTCTGCACGGAACCACCCGCCGGCTTGATCAGTTGGTGGCCCTTCGACGGCAGTCTCGCCGACGCGATGGGCACGAACAACGCCACTTTTTCGGGGACTGCTTCCTACGTCACCGGCAAAGTGGATCGGACCATCAGTCCCAGCGGCAGCTTCATCTCAAGCTACATCCAGGCAGCCGACTCCCCGTCGCTGAATTTTGGCAGCAATGCGGACTTCTCCATCGAGGCGTGGATAAAAATTCCCCGGCCTTCACTTGTCATTTTTTATCCTGGGCGATGGCCCAGCCCGGCCACCGATCCGGTCATCGAGAAACGCTCTGCCACGAGGATTGGGTTCACCGAAATCGGCTATTCACTTTCGTTGATTGACGGGCATCTTGCTTTCTGGCTTAACTCCGCAGGCAGTTCATCCGCCTCCGGATCGCAGTTTATCTCCGGCGGACTGGACTTGCGCGACGCGCTGTATCACCACGTCGCCCTCACCTTGGCCCAAAATTCTACCACCGGCGGCAAACTCTACGTGGACGGCGAGGAGGTGCTCACTTTCGACCCCACCGCTCAAAGCGGCGACCTTTCCAACACTAGTCCATTGTTGATTGGGTCGCGGTCTAGTTTCGGTTGGATTGTGAACGGGGCCATCATCACTGGCTTGATTGACGAGCCGGCCGTTTACAACCGCGCACTGACCGCCGTCGAAATTTCGGCGATCCGGAACGCCGGGGTCGCCGGGAAATGCAAAGCCCCGCCGTCCATCCTTGTCCAACCAGCCAGCCAGCGCGTCACGGTCGGCTCGAATGTCACCTTCAGCGTCACTGTTGCCGGTGCGCCGAAGTTGCGTTATCAATGGTTTCACGAAGGCAAGGTTATGTCAGGAGCCACGGATTCCACTTACATCTTCCCGGTCCTCAGTTCATCCGCTGGGAATTACTCAGTTAGCGTCACGAACCTGTTCGGCGCGATGACCAGTTCCAATGCTCAACTCACTCTGAACCACGCTCCCACTGCGAGTTCCGTGTCGTTAACGATCAACGAGGACCCGGAGTTTAGACCCATGCGCTACCCCGCAAGCGACGAGGATGGAGATCGTATTTTGCCCCGACTTGTGAGTCATCCGAGTCACGGCAATGTGTTTATTGACCGGGTCTTCATGATTTATCAACCGCTCCCAGACTACTTTGGTTCCGACAGCTTCACTTACAAAGTCAGCGATGGCTTGGCGGATTCCGCGCCCGCGACAGTGAGTATCACGGTGCTGCCAGTGAACGATCCGCCCATCGCGTTTTGGCAAAGCGTCGAACTCGACGAAGATTCTCTTACGCCGATCACGCTCGGCGCGTTTGACGTGGAGAACGACCCGCTCACCTTCACGGTCGGCGCGCCCGCACACGGCACGCTCACCGGCACGCCGCCGAATCTGAGCTACCGGCCCGCCACGAATTATTTCGGCCCGGACAGCTTCGACTTCAGCGCGAGCGATGGTCAGGCGAGTTCCCGATCCGCGACCGTCAGCCTCACGGTGCGCCCGGTGAACGATCCGCCCGTGGCCAAGATCGTCATGTCGCCGCTCGTTCAACTGCCGGGCATCACGAACCAAGTGGTGATTGCGGAGGTGTGCGGCGCCGCCGAGGTGATCTTGGACGGCTCGGGTTCGAGCGATGTCGAGCATGACCGGTTGACTTACTCCTGGATCGAAGGACGCAAGACTTTTGCCCGGGGCGTCATCGTCACGAACGAGTTTGAACCGGGCGTTCACGCGCTTGCCTTGCAGGTGAGCGATGGCCACGCCACGACGCGCGCCACCGTCACCGTCGAGGTGGTGAAACCTGAGGAAGCGGTGGCCGCGCTGATCTTGTTCCTGAACGAGACGCGTCACGACCGGCACGAGTTCCGGCAACTGATCAATGACCTGCGGGACGTGATGGAGGCAATGGAGCATTGCCACGCGCAATCAGCCATCCGCGATTTGCGCGAGTTGGAGAAGCAACTGGCGAAGCCGCATCAGAGCGATCCCGTTCTCGCCGCGCAACTACTCGCCAGCGTGCAGGCGATTCTGGCCGCAGTGGACGAAGAAACCCACCACCATCCGCCCAAGCCGCCGAAGGGTGGGCGCGACTGATACGGCTGCATCCTGCGGAGCGCGGACCGCTGACTCCGCGCGTTCACAACGAGTCGCGAGCGACGCGCGGTCGTGGCGGTTCGCGCTCCCGGCTTTCCCCGGCCTTTCTCCGCTCTCGAGGTTCAAGCTTGACCGTCTTGGCCATCGGACTACCGTGCCGCCATGAAGTCTTCTCAACGGAAATCCATCACCGGGAGTTGGACGATCAAGCTTTCAGCCACGGCGCTTCTGCTGGCCGGGCTCAGCTTCCTCCCCAGTCTCATCCACGCGCAACCTGCCAGCGGTTTGTTCGGGCCGCAGGCCTCGTTCAACTTCACCAACCGCCTCGTCAGCGTCAGTGTGTTCCAGTGGTTCTCGGCCAACGGCGGCCAGTTGAGCGGCCCGTGGCGGCCGGTGGAAGGCCGGGCGAACTGGGCCGGCACGACGAATTTCTGGCGCTCCCAAATCAAGCAGATGATGGCGGCAAACTTCGACCTGCTCTACGTGCATCTGATCCCGTCGTCGGAGGCGGAGCGGGCCAACCTGTTCCTCGCGCTCAATCAACTGCGCCGCGAAGGCTGGAACGTGCCGAAGGTCGCGCCGTTCCTCGATCCGATGATTACTTGGAATCAGCAGCCGCTCGTGGACGTGAACACCGCGGCGGGCAAGGACACGTTCGGCAACCAATACATCCGCTGGTTCAACCAATACTACAGCGTCAACACCGACGCCTACGCCGACGATTTCCTGGCGCGAATCAATGGCCGCCCGGTGCTCGACACCTGGCATTTGAAATTCAATCTGGCCAACCTCGACTCCCTCAGCCGCGCGGACGTGGAGTCCCGTTTGCAAAGCGCCTTTGCCGCCAGCCATCCGCTGTTCACGAACCGCATTTACATGGTCACGACGGCGCTGAACGATCCGACGCTCGCCTGGGCCGACGAGAAAGTGCCGCAATTTGAGATCAACCAATACTACTACGCCAAAGTCTGGAACGGGCTGCGAACGGTCCAACTCAAGGGCGGATATTGGGATCAGAACATTCGCAACCCCGGTGATTTTCTCGCGCGCAACGGCGGGCTGCCTTACAGCAACGCCTGGAGCCAGGTGAATCGCACGCTCTTGAGCCGCGTGTATGTCGAGAGTTGGAACGAGTACGATGAAGGCTCGGGCATCTACGCCGCCAACACCGGACTGCCGTACATCAAGCCCGGCAGCGGCAACACCAACACCGACGTCTGGTCGCGCACCAACGATGCCTACGAATACATCCACACCACGGCGCGCGGCGCGACGGCGTTTAACGACTGGCCGGATCGCGATGCGAAAATTCTCTGGCACAACATCCCGACGCGCCTCTTGCCCGGCGAAACGCGCGCCGCCACCGTCATCGTCCGCAATGAAGGCGACGCGTTCTGGTCCGAGGCGGCGAAGTATCGCTTTGGGCAAAAGGATACCGACCCAGTGAAATTCGGCGCGGGGCGCTACTTGGTCAATGACACGCAGGACGACATTCCCACGTTTGGCGGAATCTTTCGGGGGCGGCCCAAGACGTTCACGCTTTCGGTTCAGGCGCCAACGACGCCGGGTCTTTACACAAATCACTGGAGTATGTTGCAGGAAAACGTGACCTGGTTCGGGCAGAGCATTACGCAGGCGATCCTGGTGGACTCCACGCCGGTTTATCACGGCACCCCGCAGGCCATGGACAGCACCGATCTGCTGACCAACCGCGTGGATGATTTGTCGGAGCACACCTACGTCGCGCACAACCTCACGGTCGGCAGCTTCGCCGATTGCGCCATCACCCGCACTTTCGCCGCGCCCATCAAGAGCATCAAGCTCAGCAGCATCTCTGGCACCGCGGACGATGTGGGATATGTCGGCAACATCTTGGTG
>CAIKLQ010000666.1 GCA_903828255.1 uncultured Verrucomicrobiota bacterium | reverse complement strand
GCCGAAACCGTGACCCGGCAGTTGCGCCGGTGACGTGGCGACCCGCTTCCGGCATCGCCAGAGGCGCGGTCTTCCCGTGGGATGTCCCCCCGCCCACCAAGCGGAACAGGTTGCGCGGGTGTAGGCCGGGGAGCGCCCACCCGGCGGACGTTGGCAGAACGATCCAAGAATTGCTGGCGGCCCCCGCCTCGTTCCACTTTACGCAGGGAGTCGTTATGCGCCGCTCTCTGGCCTCAACGCTCGGCCCCCAGCTTGGTTGTTTCGTTCCTTGGCTGTTGAATCGCGATCTTCTCCTGCCGCCAACGCCACCGCCGCGCCCCGGTGCCGCGGTGCTGAACCCACTGCAAACGCCCCGCCAACCCAATCACCACCAGCGCTCAAAAAACTTTTCCGAAAAATACATTGCCAACGGGGGCCTCTCAGGTCATACCAAGCGGCAGTAATCCATGACCAGTCAATGCGGGACTAGAAAGCAGTCCAATATCCCGCAACAATCAGTCCGAACCGTTCCGCCGGCAAGCGCGCGGAAAACCGCAGGCAGTCAGATGAAGATCCCGAAATGTCAACCAGTGCCATAACTCAATCCGTAGGCCGGTTTGATTCTTTGAGCGTTTTTTTCCCGCTCCATCCGCTCGCTTGCCGCGAAACCAGCCCCCGCCCCATCCGCACCACCGGTAGCTTGCAATCCATTGACCCCGAGCCAACCGGGTCGCCACCAACCCCCGCCCTCATGGCCAACGGCCTGATGGCCACCGCCCACCCCGCCGGTGACCGCTGGAAACAAGTCGCCCCCCAGGTGGTCACCCCCGCGCGCCCTAGTTCCGACCCGGCTACCGCCCCGTTCCCGCCGCCTCCGCGCCGGTTACGTTCGCCCCTTGGGCCGGGCGTCACCGGAAACCCCACCGGTTGCCACCCGCCCAACCACCGGTCAGGACCCGCACCACCCCCGCCTCCCACCAGACCGTCCGCCCGTTCGAGCCACCGCATTTCCCCCAATTCAGCCACTCCATAACCCCCTAACAACCAAACAATCAAACACTTATGCAGAACGAAATCAACATCACCCTCACCCCCGCGCAATTACAGATCATTGACGATGCCCTAGCCGTGCTGGAAACCGCCGCCCTCGCGTTCCCCAACCTTTCCACCGCCGATAAGGCTGCCCTCGTGAAGCCCCCCGCTGATGCCGGCAGTTGGATGGCCGCCATGCTGGTCCGCGCCCAACAGAACCTGAATCATCTCCCGCGCGACTTCGACCCCGCCCTCGTCCAGAACGATCTCAACCTGTCCGCCGCCCTCTACCCCCGCATCCTGCGCCTCGAACGCGTCAAAGACCGCTTCGACCATGCCGCCTTCGTGGCCGATAGCGACGCCTTTGCCGATTTGCTCGAAGCCCGCCGCCGCCTGCTAGACGCGGAAGTCACCGGCGTGGACGACAACTTGAACGAAGGCATGACCCGGCTGTTCAACCGCCCCAAGCGCACCCCGGCAAAACCCACGGCATGAGCCCCACCCACACCGCAAATCCCTCGGTGGTCCCCGAAGCGGTGAACCGCGCCCACGGAGTCTCCGGCGGGTTATTGGGTGTGGGAGCGTTGGGCCGACGCTGGAAACTCTGCCAGGCAACCTAAGCCGTAACTATGCAGAAGACCTTCAACGCCAAGACGCCAAGGCTCAAGGGCGCAAAGGTTTTGGAAACCCTGACTGCCAGGCTTGGGCGCTCACCGTTTGGTGAGCGCCGGCCGCTTAGCCGCCGCCCTTCAGATTTCCCGATGTTCGCTTTGCGCCTTTGCGCCTTTGCATTGAATTCCCACTGACTTGTTACGGTTAAACTTTTCCAACCCCAAAAGGAAACCACCAACCGCTCTCAACCACCCTCAACTTTCAACCCTCAACCTTCCGATGCCAACCTCTGAATTTCTCGCCGCCCGCTCCAACCCCAAAGAACTTATGCAACGCCCGAACCCTGGCTTCACCGCAGCCGAAACTTCAGGCTCAATTGGCCATGTGCAAACTTTATGCTGCAACATGGTGATAGGCTTTTCCAGATGGGCGGCTGTCGCGCTCGTTCTGGGGTTGGTTTTTTGGTCTCACATAGGAAACAGTCAAACTCTTTTAGATAGCTTTGCGGACGGCAATTTTACTGCAAGTCCAGTGTGGGGCGGCAATACGACGCTTTTTATAATTCAGGCAGATAGCAGCGCAGCCGCGGGGGCAACAGCTTCGCAGACAGTGAGGTTGGATGGCCCAGCAACGGCGCAAACGGATTATCTTTCCACACAGATTGCCAGTTGGGGCGATTCGCAAGAGTGGGGCGTATGGATTGGTATCCGAGCTCAAGCGTTGACGGCTGCGAACCAAAGATATGTGTGGCTGTATGCTAATGAGTCCACGCTAAATAATGCAACGGTGGATGGGTATCGTCTGGCGATTGGCGATGATACTGGTGTTGACGACATACGCCTTGAGCGGATTTTGAACGGTGCGCTTGCATCAACCGTTATCACATCATCTGGTGCAGTTGTCAACGGACTTACTGACATTGGTTTTCTGGTTCGAGTGACACGCAGCAGTTCTGGGGTATGGACGATGACCACTTCAACTTTGCCTACTGCCAACGGCGCTGGTGCTATCGCAACCGACATTCCGAGTTCTGCCAACTGCACCGTGAGCCAAGGTTCGGCAACTGACAACACCATTCCTCCTGCGGCGAATGGTCATTTAGGACTTGCTGTCTTGCACTCCACTGGTGCCGTCGCGATCATTGGGACTGAATTCGATCAGTTCTATTTCACGCCCACGACGGCCTGCACCCCGCCGACAATCACATTGGGATCGAACCCGTCGGTGTGTGCCGGGACGACCAGCGCGAACCTGACGTATTCCGCGACCACGCAGACCCCGGATCAGTGCAGCATCGTCTTTGATGCCGCGGCCCATACGGCCGGCTTCACCGATGTCACGCTGGTTTCGTTGCCTGCCTCGCCGATTGTCATCACCGTGCCAGGCGCAGCCGCAGCGGCGACTTACAACGGCACCCTCACGGTCAAGAATAGCACCACCGGTTGCACCAGCGCGGGCTTGGCGATCACCGTGACCGTCAACGCTTTACCGGGAGGCGGCGCGGACGCCTTTTCCACGGGAGCGAACACCGCCGTGGATCTCACTTCCGCCAAGCTCAAGCTGAATGACACGGGCAGCGGCCTCCAGATCACCGCAGTCACCGCCGGCCCGGGCTTGGACCACGGCAGCGTGGCCCTCTCCCCAATCCCGGATGGCACGGTGACCTACACGCCCAAGGCCGGTTACAGCGGCAACGACACGTTCACTTACACCCTCAGAAATGCCAGTGGTTGCACCGTGGAGGTGACGGTAACCGCGACCATCGGGAGCGGCACGAGCCAGGGTGCCAATGCGGTTTTCGCGGGCACCGATGGCCCCGATTTCGTCGCCTACTTCGCGGGCATCCCGACCGCGGTTTACACCGCCGAACATGCCACCAGTGCCACCGGGCCGTGGGCCAAGTTGGGCGACAACATAACCGCGCCCATCACCAACCCGACGGGCTACGGCATCGGGGTGTTTGAAGTCCGGGAAGCCCTGAACTCGGAAGGCGGCGGCTTCTACCGCACGGTTTACCCAGCGTACTGAATCAACCCAACTCAACAATTCCTAAACGCAGCAACCTTATGAAACCAACCATCAAACTTCTCACCCTGGCCCTGGCGGTCCTGGGCGCAAGCTCGAACGCCGGGGCGGCGGTGAGTTTCGGGGCCCTCGATGGCCTCACGTACACCGCATCCTCGGGCCCGCTGTCCCAGTTGATCCCGGACAACAATCTTTCCGGGGTGTCATACTCGCTTAATTTCGCTCAGGTGGGAGCGGCCCTGATCACCGGCATGAGCGTGAGCTTCACGACCAGCGGCGGCAACAACGGCGATATGTATGCCTACCTCGCGCATGGGAGCAGCTTCGTGGTATTGGTCAATCGCATTGGCCGCGGAGCCGCCACTCCGGACGGTTCCGCCGCGTCGGGTTTCAGCACCTTCACGCTCGATTCAACGGTCTCGTTACTAACTGACGCCCATGCCGCATCAGGCACGGCTGGAGCGGCGCTGGGTGGCGCCTACGCGCCGGACGGACGCTATATTCTGCCCACTGCCACTGCGGCGGCGTTTGATAGCACTACCCGGGACGCGACCTTTGCGACGCTGCTGGGGAGCGATCCGAACGGCGGTTGGACGTTGTTCTTTGCGGATGCCGCCGCCGGCGGTTCGCTGGCAACATTGACCAGTTTCAGCGTGGTCGCCACGGTGCCCGAGCCGGTGACGTGGGCTTTGATGGTATTTGGCACGGGGTTCGGCGCGGTGCAACTGGGGCGGTATTGCCGCCGCCGCGCCAGCGCCGGCTGAGATTTTGGGGAATGGGTTCGTTTGGGAAAGGCGCACACTGGGGAGCGGGCGCCTTTTTTTCGTCACCGGGCAACCCGGCGGCGGAGAGCGGGCGACCCGCGTGTCGGATGGGGCGGCACGCCCCATCCTTCGTCGCACACGCTCGGTCCCCTCCGTTGTCCGAGTGGCAAGGCGGAGGTCGGCTTAAACCCGAACCCCGAATGGAACTACCACAAAGAACGCAAGGTAACTCAGACGAGGCTCCATTGCAGGGTTCCGGCCAAGCCTAACCCTCACCCGTGATAACCCGCCGCCACAAATTCCCGGATCGTCTCCAACTCCACCTCGCCCGCAATCGTGTGAACCTTCACGAATTCGTGCCACTCCACTTTCAGACCCGCGGCCTTCAGCCGATTCACATGCTCACGGGTGCGTGCAAACGGGACGATCGGGTCGAGCGTGCCGTGCGTGATGAGCAAGCGCTGCTGCAGCGCCACGGGAGAAAGCTCCGTCAGCAGTTTTTCCGGCTGCGAAACATAACCGCTGATACCTACGATCCCGGCCAGCCGGTGCGGGTAGCGCAGCCCGACTTCAAGGCTCATCAAACAGCCCTGCGAAAATCCGCCGAGCGTCGTTTGCTCCGTGGGAAAACCCTGCGCCCGCATCGTATCGAGCAGCGCAAACAACAGTTCCCGGCTGCGCGCCACGCCGGGCAGCGGGTCATGCGCGAAATCGTACCAGGAAAAGCCGCCGTAGTATTCATCCGGCGCGTTCACTAGGAGGTGGTTCAGCCACGGCAGCCCCATTGCTTCCGGCAGCCAGCGATAGCCTTCGATGCTGTCGCCCAGCCCGTGGAGCATCACCATCAAGTGCCGGGAATCGCACTGTTCCGCCGGGATCAATTCGAAGTCGAGCATGGTTGGTCAGGGGAATTCACGGCGGGCGGCGCTGGCTCACTTTGCTTCATCCGCTTCCATCAACTTGGCCAGCCGCTTGGCCTCTTGATCCGCCCAGTTCGCCAGTTCCTCCCGATCGCTGCTGTTGAGCCGGCTGTTGGTGTGAATCCAGGTGTAGCTCCGTAGCGGCATACCGGCCGACTCGACTTCCTCCCGAATGTTTTTCAGCCGGGTGCGCGCCTTCTTCGGATTGTCGTGCGGCCATTCCGAAAAGTTCAGCCGCTTGCGCCCGTCTTTGATGTGATCCATCAGCCACCACGACACTGGGGACACCCGACCGTACCATGGCCATTCGGTTTCGTACGAATGACAGTCGTAGCAAGCCGCGCGCAGCAAGGCGACGACCTTCGGCGGCGGCGGGTTGGTGGCGCAGAGGTCGTGACCCGGCACAATCGGCGGGTTTGTCCGGGAGGGGTTGCTGAAGGGTGACAGGGCGGCCAGTACGAGCACGCCGCCGAGAATCCATAGCTTGCGTTTCTTCACAGTTTCAGATGGTTCGGGAATGGCGGCGTTCCCCGGCCGGCGCGAGGGTATTGTCGAAACACATCGCGATGTTGCGAATAAAGAGCCGACCGGTGTTCGTGACTTCAAGACCGGTGGACGTTCGCTTCACCAGCCCGTCATTTTCAAACGGCGCGAGCAAGGCAAGCTCCGCCGCGAAGTGTTGCTCGAAATTGATCCCCAGCTTTTGCGACATGGCGGCGAAATCCAGCGAGAGAT
Organism: uncultured Verrucomicrobiota bacterium; assembly: GCA_903828255.1. Taxonomy (GTDB): domain Bacteria; phylum Verrucomicrobiota; class Verrucomicrobiia; order Limisphaerales; family JADLHS01; genus CAIKLQ01. Next base: position 112 of record CAIKLQ010000666.1, on the reverse strand, counting down.
CACACATCGTTCGCATGATGGTTTCGCGGCGGATTTTATCCTCGTCGCTGACGAAGTAAGCTTTGTGCAGCGGCACGCAGCCGGCGTCCACGGCTTCCTGATACTTGGGCAG
>CAIKLQ010000665.1 GCA_903828255.1 uncultured Verrucomicrobiota bacterium | reverse complement strand
CACGCACCGCGCCGGGTGGGAAGAGGGGCGGTCTTCACTACACGCACTTTTGAGGAACAACGATGCCCTTTCATTGGTAAACTCATGCGCCGCACCCCCGAAAAGAGGCGAAACCATGGTCGAATCCGCCAAGTAGGGCTAAACGTCGTAATTACGGCGCAGTAGTTCTGCCACGGCGACGAATTCCTACCGTTTACCGAAGGAGGCTGTCGAGCGGTGGTTCATGGTTTATTGGTGTATTCAGTTGGCATTGTAGCCGCCATGACTTTCCCGGCTGCACAGCACGTTTTTCCAATGCGTCTCGCGCTTGAGAACATCATCCTCTCCCGCGCTGGTATCCGCTGTTTCCAAAATAGAAAACTGAAACTTTGCGCAGTAATCCGCCCCTCCTTTTGCGGGAGGCCCTTTAGATTTTTTTTGTTTCCATGTCCATTCTCCGAATTGAGCGGCGGCGCGAGAAGCATGGCCAGCCAAAATGTGTGGCGCGGATGGGTTTCAGATGGAAGTGCGATGGCTGGAAAGTGACACGCCGCGCAGCCGGAGCGGCTGCGCGGCGTGGAATCGTTGAACCCTGCCCGGCATCTTGGTCGGGCAAGGCGAAGTAAATCAGACAAGCCCTTGGTCGAGCATCGCGTCGGCGACTTTGACGAAGCCGGCGATGTTGGCGCCCACCACGAGGTTGCCCGGGTGGCCATATTCGGCGGCGGTCTGGAACGCGTTCTTGTGGATGGTGACCATGATGTGATGCAGCCGCTTCTCCACTTCGTCGCGCGTCCATGGCAGACGCATTGAGTTCTGGGTCATTTCGAGGCCGGAGGTGGCGACGCCGCCGGCGTTGGCGGCCTTGCCCGGGCCGAAGAGGATTTTCTTGGTGAGAAACTGGTCGACCGCGGCCGGCTCCGAGGGCATATTTGCGGCTTCCGAGACGAGGTAACAGCCGTTGTCGATCAGCGTCTTGGCGTCTTCGCCACTGATTTCGTTCTGAGTGGCGCACGGGAAGGCGCAGTCGCACTCGATACCCCACGGACGCTGCCCGGCGAAGTAGTTCGCGCCGAATTTCTCGGCGTATTCCTTGATGCGACCACGACGGACGTTCTTGAGGGCCATGACCCAGGCCAGCTTCTCTTCGCTGATGCCGTCCTTGTCGAAGATAAAGCCGTCGGAGTCGGACATCGTGACGGCTTTGGCGCCCAACTGGTTGAGCTTCTCGACAGTGTATTGGGCGGCGTTGCCGGAGCCGGAAACGGTGCAGACCTTGCCCTGAATGGTTTCGCTGCGTGTAGCGAGCATCTCCTGGGCGAAGAAGACGCAGCCGTAGCCAGTCGCTTCGGAACGGATGAGTGAGCCGCCCCAGTTGAGGCCCTTGCCGGTGAGAACGCCGGTGAATTCGTTGGTCAGGCGTTTGTAATATCCGAAAAGGTAGCCGATCTCACGTCCGCCCACGCCAATGTCGCCGGCCGGAACGTCCGTGTCGGAGCCGATGTAGCGCCACAACTCGGTCATGAAGGACTGGCAGAAGTGCAACACCTCCTTGTCGGACTTCCCGTGCGGGTCGAAATCCGATCCGCCCTTGGCTCCGCCCATGGGCAGGGTGGTGAGCGAGTTCTTAAAGATCTGCTCGAAACCGAGGAATTTCAGGATGCTGGGATTGACAGAACGATGGAAGCGCAACCCGCCCTTGTAGGGTCCCAAGGCATTGTTGAACTGGATGCGGTAGCCGCGATTGACTTGGAAGTTGCCTTTGTCATCCACCCAGGGAACCCGGAAGATGACCTGCCGATCCGGCTCGGCAAGAGACTCCAGGATGCGGATGTCCTGATAGGTCTCGTCCCGCTGAATGGCCGGCTGGATGGATTCGTACACTTCGGTGACCGCTTGCAGGAATTCTGGTTCGTTCGGGTTGCGTTTGCGAACGAATTCCAAGGTTTCTTGAATGAGCGGGATGAGTTTCATGGTGATGGTTTTGGGTGGACGGGATTGAGGTTGCGGGCGGGATTCGAGCACAAGACCGGCAGACAGCGCCAATGCGCCGGTGTCGATCCACCACGTTGCGAACGCGTGCCGTTCAGGGCAGACGAGCAGGTGTGCTTAATCGTGGACTTCATGAATTGATAGGACTTTGGTTTCTGGGCGCTTCGCGGTTTATGGAGAACTGCTTTTGCGCCGGAATCATTTGCCTACGGTTATATGCCTTTCGGGGCACAAGGCAAGGCTTTTTCGGAGCTTTTTAAGCCCCGCTGAACCAGAGCAGAGCCACGAAGCCGATCCCGCCCGTGCGGATCACTTTTATTCCCGCTCAGAAAAGCCCAAAGCGGGCTACGCTCGCACAGGTTTGCCGTTGGGAAAACCAGCGCGCGAGCTGCCCTGAGCCAGTTCCGAGCCAGTTCCCAGCCCGTTTGGTCCGGTCCTCCCCTGCCCCGCTACTGCATTGAAAATAGCGCCCGGTTCTCCACCTTGATCCCCGGCACCCACTCGCCCGCCCGCAGCCAGAGCCGGAACGCCAGGTAGCAATACATCCCCGCGCTCATCAAATCCTTCTTCCCCTGGGCGCTGAATTGCCGCGCCCCCCGCCGGGTCATCACCTGCCGGCCCT
>CAIKLQ010000664.1 GCA_903828255.1 uncultured Verrucomicrobiota bacterium | reverse complement strand
TCAGTTCCAGATACGTTTCCACAAAGCCCAGAATCAATTGCGCCTTCTCGGGCCGCAGCCGCAGCGTCAGCAGCAGCCGCAGGATCTCCGCCTTCACCCGCACCCGGTCGGCGGAAGCACTGTTCATCCGGACCATCAGCGCCGCCGCCACGGGATTGGGCTGGGCGAGAAAATCGCGCCAATCCAAGCGATTCAACTGCACCACGCTATAGTGGAAGGTGAGGATCGGCTTGCCCAGAACGGTCATCTCGTAGCGGTTGGGCTCGGCGCGATGGGGTTGGGCATACGAGGTCAGCAGCACGGGCCAGACGGGCATCCCGTAGCGTTCCAGGAGCCAAGCCGCATAGAGGAACATCCGCCGGGCAATGACGGGGTCGCGCCGGGCTTGGTGTTCGATGTGGACGAGAATGAAACCAGGGACGCCCTGCAACTTCACCTTGGCCACCAAATCCACGAATTTGGCTTTGCGGAAGTGCCGGCGAATCCAGATCAACTCCTTGTCCAACAACTCGACGTGCCGCCGGTCCAGGCCGCGGGCGAGCTCCGGCACAAAGGCCTCGAGAAACTCGCAGAAGAAGCTGGCCAACAACTGCTTAAAATGCTGGTCGTGGGGCGTCACGTTTCCAACCCAAAGCGGCAACATTGAAACCCGGACGCAAGATCAAACGCTGACACGCTGACACGCTGAAATGCTAAGAATCCAAGCCAGCGGCCGCGGTTCGTTCGAGTTGCGCGCGACCGATCCAACGGTTTTCCCAGGCGATTTCCTCCAGGCAGGCGATCTTTAGTTCTTGGCGTTCGCCGGGTTCGATTTGAACCGCTAATCGGCGCTAATCGGCCCTAATGGCAGGCCTTTCCCAATCAAATGCGCCTTTTTCAAAACCTACCCGGACGCCGCGCGCAGGCCCGCGGCCTGTAGGTAACCGGGTCGAATTTGCATTTGTAGGACCGCTGCCCTCTGCGGGCGCGGGTTTTGAAAGCGGCGCAAGACTAAATGCTAAAACGCTAAAAAACTGAAAAGGTGCAAGCGCAGGGCAGAGGGCGGAAGGTCAGGAATTCACCGCTCGCGAAGGCGGGCCTGAAATGCTCCGAGGCTGGGCAATTGAATGGCCAAACGGTGCCATTGCTTGAGCCGGGCGAGATCGTCCATGGCGGTGACGGATTCCCGGAGCGGATAGGGAATTTCTCCAAAGCGAGTCTCCAATACGGCCAGCACGGATTCCTGTTGGTTGCGGAGCTGGCCAAGCTGCTGGCCTTTTTCGAGGCCCTGTTCGAGGCCCTGTTCGAGGCCTTTTTCGATTCCTCTTCGTTCGATGCCGGTGACGTATTTCATATTCTTTGTGTCTTCGTATTGCGAGTGTTCCCGGTCAAATTCACGTTCCAGTTTCTTGGGCAGAACTATAATCCAATCCACAAAGGCGAACAAGTCGAGGATGGTGCGCTTGGGGTAGTTGCGCTCATAGCCCAGCCGGGCCAGAGTGGTTTTCCAGACGCGGCGCTGGCCAAGCAAGCCTTTGGTTTGCAGGGCTTTGATCTGGGCCAACACCACGATGGCAAAGGGGTTCGGGTTCTGGAGCAGTCGGCGCTCGGCCCGGGCCAGGTCGAGCAGCTTGCAGACGGGGAACCGGAGTTGGACCTCACAGCCCCAGATCGCCTGCTGGAACAAGACGGGTTTCCAACTCGGATGTTCGTCGGCCAGGATCGCTAAGCTGACGACCGGACGGTGGTAACGCTGACAGATCCGGGAGTAGTAGTCGAACATCCGGCGCGGGAAGTCCGGATCGCGCTGGGCCTAGACTTCGACATGCAGCAGCACCCATTGCTCGCCGCCCGCCATCGTCCACACCTGAACCAGCACGTCCACGTTGCGCTGGCCAAGTTCGGAGCGGCGGACGATTTTCTGGAATTCTTTGCTGAGCAGTTGCACGCCCTTGGCCCAGTTGATCTGCCGGGCGATCTTCGGGAAGCACAACTCCAGCGCCGACTGGAAGTAGGTTTCCAGAATGTCTTTCCACGGGCTGTCATAGTCGGCTTTCACGGGCGGGCCGGGTGGAGGTCGGCAATCAAAAACGAAGCCAGCTCCCGCAAAGCCGCGGGCACAGCTTCGCCCCGTCAATTCGCAACCCGCGATTTTCCATCTTTGCCAAACAAATGCTTCATCTAAACTGCCGCCCTGCTTCGACCCGCTTCCGGCCAATTGCTCCGCCGCCGGAAGCTAGGCCTGCTTGCCCCACGCCACTTCTGCCCGGTGGGCGGACATTCTATTATCAAGTTCCGAGGCGTTTGCGAGCTTATTATCTAAAAGCCTGTAAACGGCGGTTGAAAAGTGCGGCGGGCGGCGGTCCAAAAGTGCGGCACCTGGGCGAAAGTAGACCGCGGTTCGGAGGGCAGGTCAAGTCCGGTTGGCGGGATTTTTCGTGGCGAGCTAAAGCGAGCCGGGGGGCGAGCGGCGAGCCCCCAGCTCGCGCCCCCCGGCGG
>CAIKLQ010000663.1 GCA_903828255.1 uncultured Verrucomicrobiota bacterium | reverse complement strand
GGCAAGGATTAGGAATTGGGCTCCGCCTCGTGCAAGCCCTGGCCAAGCAGATGCAGCAGACCCGTTTGGCCCTCCGCCGTCAGAGATTCTTCTGGGTTCGATTCAAGTTACCAGCGGCTGAATCGGCCAAGCTCCATACGAGTTGATCAATCATGCCGAGCGTTCGGCTTGCCGAAAAAACAACCCAGAATGTCAGTTACCTTTCTCCAGATTTCCCGTTGGAAAAGGTGAACGGCCAGGTGTTCCAGCCGTAACACCGGTCGCCTCCAGCGCGGTGCCGCAGCCGGAAACGGCGGCGGCCTGCGGCGAGGCTCCGGCGGCTTGGGGCGCTGGGTGGCCGGAAAACAAACAACCGAAAAACAACAGAAAGGTCAAAACATGAAATCGTTACTCAACAAAATGCTGAATGGCCGGCTCAACCGCTGGGGGTTTCTCGCAGTCGCGTTGCTCGCATTGCTGCCAGTCAGCCTCTTCGCCGCCTCCAAAAAGGCGGGACCAATAGTCGTCAGTATCAACGACGTGCCGAAAGGACCGCCCGTGGTCCAGGTGCAAGGAGCCCGGAATGGGTATGACATTTACACCGGAGCCGGGGTCGCCAACTCGGCCATCGAGGATGGGGCGCTGATAACTCTCTTCGGGGTGGATCCGGGGGGCTCCATCCCTGATTGGGGCGGTCGCTTCGTGGTTCCAACCGCGCCGCTCTGGTATCGCACTGCGGTTGATATTGTCTGGGTCGGACACGACATCGAAGGCCCGTTCGGTAACGGAGATCTCCAAGTGGGATTCAACAGCGCTCTCCCGGGCACCTATTACTTTACGCCCGACCTGGTGGGCGATCAGAACCTTGGCCCTGTGACTGACAACTGGGTTGAGGTTTATACCAGCGAGACTCTCGTAGTACGTTACAAACCGCACACGTACCGCCTTCCGGTCGAACGGCCCCTAAAAGAGGCCGGCTTTATCAGTTTCACCCCAACCTCTGAGTTCGGTGGCACCTTCGGGGTCGTCGGCAACGCCTCACACTTGGGCCAATTCGTAGGTCAGGGAACTTATCAGGCCACCGGTATAAGCTCTGACGGTCTGAAGGTTTATTTTCATGTCGCGGCTACTTGGACGGCGGCCAACGGGGATAGTATTGCGATTGACTGCCCGGATTGGGTAAACGATGCAAGCGTCACGCCTCCGACCAGCACGGGCGTAATGAACATCATCGGCGGCACCGGGCGGTTTGTTGATGCGTCCGGTTGGTTCTTTGGCGATATCTCTCCCGCCAATATCACTCCCGGGGTTCCCAATACTCTTACCGGGGAAGGAAACATTGCCTATTAGAAACGTGGACCAGCAAGCTGGCCTTGCCTGAAAATTACGAACCAGCAAAACAAATCTCCCCGAGGTTCGAGAGTGTCGGCTTGAGGCCGGCACTTGTCCCACGCGAAAGCGGACGGGTACGGGGACGGGCTTTCGGACTTGGGTGTCGTGCCAGCGATCCCGCAGCCAGTTTGTGAGGACTGAGCAAAAGGGTGACTCGTAGCGGAACGCGCGGGGGTCTGCCACACCGGACTGGCAGACTCCTTTGGCTTGGGCCCATTGCTCACGGCACCCGCTTGGCCAGCCCACAGAGGTCTGGGCTTGCTTCGAAAGAACGGACAAGGAAGTTGAGTCGTTTAGTTGGTGGTTTTGGGTTTCGAAGTCAACTGGGGAAAGATAGTCCAAGGCGCACTGAGCGCGCTGGCGATTGTAAAAGCTAAACCGCGCAGCGCCCAGAAACCAAAGTCCTATCAATTCAATTGGCGGGAGCAGGACACTTTGGGTCATGGCCCGCAAGCTACGAGTGGAATATCCCGGAGCGATTTAGCATGTGATGAATCGCGGGGAGCGGCGCGAGGAGATTTTCAGGGATGACGCGGATCGGGAGCGGTTTCTGGAAACGCTCGGGGAGGTCTGCGTCAAGACGGGCGGGCAGGTGCCGGCGTGGTGTTTGATGGGTGAGACCGACCAGGAAGCAGTGACTCCCGGCTAGACCGCGAAGCGCTCAGAAAGCAAAGAAAGCAAATGCCTATCAATGGCGGGGCATCGTCACTACGCGACAAAGCGCCGGGCAACTGCTGCAAATGCTGCTTAAGACACCTTTTTCTCCACCGTTCGGACGCTTCCCAAACCATCTAATTGTCCCGATCAAATTCGCAATCCAGGAGAAGCGCGGTTTGGTGAACTCTGCAATACTCACTCTCGAACCGTTTGGAAAGTATCGCGAAAAAGTAAATTGGAATCTTATGAAACAGCTAAATCTTTCCGTCAGTTGCGCCGTGCTGGCCCTCGCCGTTGGGTGGTTCCAGCAATCGTCGGCGGCTACTACGTTCCCGCTCCAAGGTGATGACACGACTCCGAGCATGGGCGTGTTCCAAATCGTGGTGGACCCGGCTTTTCGCGGGCTGATGGGTCTCGTGGGAGCAATGCCGGAAGTCACGCTTTCCATCGCCGGCGTCCGGCCGTTCTTTCGGTTGCGCAGCCAGTAGGATTCAAGTTTCGCCTGACGGTGGCTGACACACCTGTTGATCTTCCGCCCGTCTTACTCTGGAGGCGGCGGACGCGTGGGCCGTGTGGCTCACAAAGGAAAAGTCCAGAGCCAACCAAAACCAAGAACAACAACGAATGGAGCAAACAATGAAGAAACATATCCTGTCTCTCACTCGAAACCTGCGACCGGGCAGAGCCTGGTCCGTGCTGACCGGCGTGGCACTGTTGGCCATGACCACCTCTCCGGCCTTCGCGGACAACGGCCCGGACGACGGTCCCAGAATCCTGCCGCTGAATTCCCATCCCTACGGAAAGACCTACGGGGAATGGGCCACGGCTTGGTGGCAGTGGGCCTTGAGCATCCCGGCGGATCGCAGCCCGCTCACCGATCCGACGGGCGCATTATTCGCCGAAGGCCAGAGCGGGCCGGTTTGGTTCCGCGGCACGTTCGGCACTTCCGGCGAACGCACGTCCACCATGCCCCCGGGCAAGGCGCTGTTCATGCCGGTGTACAACTGGATCTTCGGCGCGGGCGTGTTCGACTGCGATCCCACCGTCCCCGGCGTGCCGTGCGATGTGCCCACGTTGCGCGCCCTAGCCGCCTCCAACACCGAGGCCGCCACGGTGCTGGACGTGACCATTGATGGCGAACCCGTGCGACACATCCGCTCCTATCGCGCGGCCTCGCCCGAGCCATTCAGCGTGACCTATCCAGACAATTCAGTGATCGGCGTGGCGGCGGGCACATATTCCCCAAACGTCACCGACGGTTACTGGCTGATGCTGGCGCCGCTGCCCAAGGGCGAACACACCATTCGCGTCCACGTCCTGGCACCCACCACGAGCTACGGCACGCTCGAGTTTACGTCCGTGACGCAACTCATTGTCGCGGACCCGGTCATGTACCGCACCGGCTTCGAGCCACCGACGTTCGGAGCGAATACCCCGCTCGTCGGGCAGGACGGCTGGATTGCGCCGCCGCCGTTCAGCCCTGATGCCGCAGTCGTCACGACCGACAAACCGCGTCAGGCAAAACAGGCGGTGCATGTCTTGGGCGAAAACCTGGTCCACCAGGATTTCATCAAGGATGCCACCGGCGGATACTACGACGCCATTGGTTCTTACCGGCGTCCGGTCAATTACGACACCGGCAACGCGCAGCAGGTACGCCTTGCCGCACTGGTGCGCGTGGATGGACCGAAGACGCCCGCCGGCACCAACTTCTTCTCCGCCGGCATTGCGGGGCGGGCGCAGAGCACGTTCAACGGCGACCCCAGTTCGGCGAGCGTCGGAGAACTGGCCCTTTCGTCCGATGGACGCGCTTATGCGTATTCGGGCAATGACAATGTTCCGACCTTCCTTGGCAGCAAGCGCGTGAAGCTGGGCGAGTGGCACCATCTGGCCGTCGTCGCGGATTTCGCCACACACACGAGTCACTTCTACGTGGATGAGGATTTGCTGGCGACGTTCGCCTGGGAGCCGAGCGAAGTTTATACCGGCGTGCTGTTGCGCGGGACGTTGCTGGCCTACGCCGCTCCGGACATGGCAAACAACCACAAGGCTGAGTACGCCGCTCACTACGACAACTTCTCGATCAAGGGGGTGTCGGACCGGGATTGTGACGAAGACGAGGATTGATTCGCCGCGCGCGCCAGCTCGCCCTCACAGGACCACCGGCTGCATCCGATTTCTGGGTGTAGTCGGTGGCTCCTGTGCGATGCGGGCAGAAGAAAATAAACGCGGAGACACAGCGCGGCGCAGCCGCAACCCAATCCCCAGCGTCGGATTCACCGCGGAGGTCGCCATCAAGATAAGATGGGGTGGTCAGGCTGGGAAGAATTCGGCAACCTGACCACCCCATGTTATCTTGACGATTAAGGTTTAAGCCACCTTAGTTGGAGGGACAGTCGCTGAACGCGGGCCGAGGGATCAATCGGATAGGACTTGGCGCTAACGAAGTCGCGCACCGCGACCTGCCCGGTCCGTTGGAGATCCAAGTGGGCGCGCACTTGATACTGGCGGTTGGGAGCCAGGACTTGCGCCACCTTCAAGACAAACTCGCGGGTTTCAGCGAGCTTCCCGGACCATGACACGCCATGCAGGGTGGTTTGCACGATAGGACTGCTGGCTGCGTCGGCCTCCGAGACATCTTCGAGGCAGAGGTGGAGATCGGCGTTCCGAAAAGACGGAGCGCCCTTTTCAAAAGTGATCTTGCCGTGAATATTCATATCAGGTCTTATTTTGAGCCGCTTGATTCAGAGATAGTAGCTGAGAGAACCTCGAATCAAGCTTTATCTTCCATCTGTCTGGCCAGCGAGAAGTCGCGCCAGCGCAAGGGCAATCGGTTGGCCGGTGTTCGCTTCGAAGTAGCTGTAACCCGGACAGCAGTTCACCTCGAAGCAATAGGCGCGTCCGTCGGGCGCGAGTTTGAGGTCGATGCCAGAGAACAACAATCCCAACCCGGATGTGAGCTGCAAGCACCGCTGCGCCAGATCGTCGTTGAGTTCGTAGGGTGCGAGTCGGGCGGCCAGGCCGTCCTGGACCGCATACCGATAATCCGCCGACGCGGAATATGCAGCGGTGGCGAAGATCTCGCTGCCGACGACATGTACACGCACATCCAGTCCTTCGAGCCGTTCTTGGAATTGCACGGGACAGGCGCGAACCCTCGCCAGTCGAGGCAGGTCGTCGTCGCGCAACTCGCGCACGATTGACCGGAGGCCGCTGACCGATTTGAAAATCACCCGTCCATACCGGGCGCGGAACGCGACGACTTCGTCCGGGTTGTTGGTAATCAGCGTCTCCGGCAGATGGAAGCCGTAACGCCGAATGATCTGGGCCTGGAAGGGTTTGGAATCGTTCGATGCCATACACGAAGCCCGGTTCACGACGCGCGCTGGCGCCACTTCCATCCAAATGGTAAGCCCGATGGTGGTGGCTTGAGCGCGTTGTCGGGCGGGGGAATCTGGGGGTTCCCGGCACAGCTCCGGCAGCAGTTGTTCGTCCATCATGCGGGTGTAAACGCCGCTCACCTCTTCCAACCGAAGCTCGGCGGCCCCCGTGCGCAGCAGGCCCCTCACGCCTGCGTAGTCCACCTCGAAGGCGAGGTCCGCATGAAGCGACTGGCGTTGGTTGAACCAGAAGACCGGCACGCCCATGCGGTCAAGATGCGCCTGCACCCGCGCCAAGGGCGATTCCGACGGAATGCCGCAAAGCAAGATCATGATCCCCCAAGCGCAGCCGCCAATGCATCGGTCAATCCATCACCTGCGGCGGCTAGGTCGGGCATCGGTGTCGCGTCCATGAAGCGCCAACTTGTGCTCGCATCCACGACGAACTGCAGCCCGACCAAACGGTTGCCGCATCGCTTGGCAAGGCGGACGCACCCCGGCACCAAGTCAGCCGGGGGCTGTCCGTCCGCGACGGCTCCGTCCAGGAGAATGACTGTTTCCACCCGTTGGCCCGCCCCATTCGCAGGTGGGATCCAACCCGACCAGGGACTTTCCGTGGCCTTGAGGCGGTACGATGCGGCCGGCAGACCCGCAGCGAACGCTTGGCGCAGCCATTCGGATCGATCCGGCCAATGCCCGCAAAGCCCTGCACCAGTCGGGCGGTTGATGACCGGACATGTCAGGCTGAAGAGCCAACTGGTATAAAGCGCGGTCAGTTCATGGCTGGCATAGTCCCGATCCGCTTTGGCGACTTGGACCAGCGCGGTAGCGGGAACGGCCACCAGTCGGTTTAGCACTCCACGCAGGCCACTCGAATCGAGCACTCGCCCGTCGTGAAGCGTGACTTGGGAGGTCTCGCCGCCGGTTCCGGCCTGATAAACCCACCGGGCACAACCGAGTTCCTCGGTGGCGGCATGGATCAACGGATTCAAGCCGTGCCGGCGCAGGCGTTGCGCCATGACGGCCGCGCCGCCATCATCCGGCGAAGAGAGCACAAGCCACATGGGGTGTTGCGGTGAGCGGGGGCGGCCCGGAGCCTACGCTCCAGGCCGCGCGGCGCGACCGGTTCAACGTTCCTGGCCTGCCTCTTGTTGGGCGGCTTGGTTGGCTAGGTTTTGCAGGTCCTCGCCGATTGCCGTTAGTTCGGCGGAGGCGGCGTCCGATTCATCACTCAACGCCGAGGTGGACAAATCTGGGCGTTGCGAGAGATCAATGAAGTGGTCAAGTTGGGCAACGGTCTGCTCCAGCGCGGCGATGCGCGCCTCCAGCGTCTCGCTCGTGGTCGTGTCAATGGCATCGCCGAAGGGTGGCAGGGGTGGCCGGTTGTCACTCACGTCTTTGCGATCTTTGCCGTCCTTGGTGTCCTTCAAATTATCACGATCTTTGACGTCCTTACCGTCCTTGGTGTCTTTCCGCTCCTTGGTTTCCTTCGTTTCTTTGGTGTCCTTGGTATCTTTGCGCTCCTTGGTCTCCTTGGTGTCCTTCGTGTCCTTGCGCTCTTTGGTGTCCTTACGCTCCTTGACATCCTTGCGGTCCTTGGTGTCTTTGCGCAGCTTGATATCCGTCGTGTCTCTAACCAGGCTCTTCGAGCCCGGGTAGATAGCGTTCACGGTAGCGATGTCCCCCGGACTCAAGGTGGTGCGCTGGCCGATGGTCTGGCCACCAAGGGCCACAATCGTATCTAGGCCGTTCTTGGAAAACGCTTTCGGCGGGTAGTGCATGATCGAGTCGTAGTCGTAGGGCCCGATGTCGTCACCGTCGGTGATATGCTGGTCGAAGTTGTGCTCGTAGCCTGGAGTGATGTTTTGCCACTGGATGCGGACAAACCGGTCGCGGTCTTCGCGGCTTTGCTCATGCCAAAGGCCAACGGCGTGGCCGATTTCGTGGATGGTGTTGCCGGTGGAGCATCCAGCTTCCAGAGTGATGAACTGCTGGCCACCGCGCATCCCGACCTGGGACGAACAACCACTGCCGGGGCGGAATGTGACCCAGTTGGGGTGCGCGGTGGTGCGAGCCACAAACCGAATCGGGGTGTTGGCCTGCCAGTGGGCGATGGCATCCTGCACCCGCTGTTGGTTCGGCAACGTCGGGTCGATCGTGAAAGGGATCGTCTTGTTGGGCCAGCGGAAGTTCGGCCCGGTAAGCACAACGCCTTGACTGACTTGCCCCGCATCGCTGACCACCGCCGTGCCATCGAGGACGGCCTTGGTGTGGGCCTGCATTTCCTCCGCGCTGCCCAGTACGATGTCCCCCTCGAAGATCGCCTCCCCATTCACAACCGCGTATCGGATGGGCCGATTTGGGGTGACCGATCCTTGGAAAAACCCTGTCTGTACCTCTGTGTTCGATCGGAACTCTCCGGTACAGTTGCACCCCGGCTGTTTGGATTTCAATGTATTCTTTGCCATATAGGACCTTTGTTTCATTGTAGTCTTGTGCTGGTTTGGTTGGCAGCACCCCGGTCAGCACACATTTCCCCGTAGCGCAGCCTTTTGGTTTACTTCGTAAGAAGCGTAGCGAACCGGGCGATTGCGTGTCAATTCCTTAATTCGGAAAGGGAAGCGATTAAGCGATTCTTGATACTGCCACAGCACCCCCCTTCCACGCCGGGCAAGGCACGCGAAAACTGATCCGCATGCCCTTCGCCGTCAGGCGTTCCCGCATGTTCTCAGCCGCGACAGCCGCGACAGTTTCGAGCCAACTTCATCGTGCATGTCCCGGGCGATCCGCGTGCGCCCCTTCTGCAAGCCCGCTTGTCGCTCCCGACGCTCCACTTCCCGGCGAGGCCGACGGAACGAGAAATACCGGACGGCGCCGCCCACGCCTGCGGTGAACACTCCCAACACACCCAACCGGAACCACCATGTCTGCCAGAAGAGCGGTTGCACGACCAAGGCGAGGTGGAAGCCCCGCTCGTTCCAAACCCCGGCTTCATCGCACGCGCTCACCTCGAATTCGTACCGCCCCGCCGCCAACCGGGGATACTTGGCACTTCGCTGCGTGCCCGCCTCGACCCACTCCGTGTCGAAATTCTTCAAGCGATGGCGGAAATGGACATTCTCCGGCGAATTGAAGCTCAAGGCGGTGAAAGCAAACTCGAGTTTGCCGTGGCTGGGTGCCAATTCCAGCGCCTTCCCGGCGGGCGGCAAATCCCATATTTTCACGCCGCCCGGCACGCGCAGCGGGAAACGGCTGTCCCGCAGGGCCACGCGTTGATTGTCCACTTTGGCTTCCTCCAACCACACCGAGGGCGGCACCGGATTGTCGCGGATTTTGTCGGGTTGCACCTGCAGCAATCCGTTGCGCGTTACGAACCAAAGTTGTCCCTAAGCCGCCGCAAGCTGGCCGAGGAGTGGCAGCGGCGCGAGGCGAACCTCAGACGTCTGGACGCCACCAACCAAGTCGTGGTGCAAGCCAAGGCGGACGAGGCGCGCGACCTGGAGTTGCGCAAGAAAACTACGGAACCGGTGGTGCTGGCGGAACTGGCGCCGTTCATCACACTAGTTTACGCCCAATGCTTGCGGGCCTTAGCGGAGGAGCATTTTCCCCAGGCCGAGAAGATTGTGCTGGTACAGGACAATCTCAACACCCATGCCGCCGCATCGCTCTACGAAGCTTTCGAGCCCGTCACCGCACGCCGCTTCCTGGACCGCTTTGAATTCCACTACACCCCCAAGCATGGCAGTTGGCTAAACATCGCCGAGATCGAGTTGAGCGGCCTAAGCCGGCAATGCCTCGACCGCCGGATCGGAGAGTGGAACCTGCTGCGGCAGGGAGTCACCGCGTGGACCGTGCGCCGCAATCAACCGCAGTGCAAAATCAACTGGCGATTCACCACCGCGGACGCACGCATCAAACTCAAAAAGCTCTACCCCTCATTTGACGACTGACAAGGTCCTAGCAGCCTGTCGGACTTAGACCTCGCAATCTGCACAAGCCATTGATCTGCACTAGTTTAATAAACACCTATTAAAACGTAAGTGGTAAAAGAAGCGGTTCTTGGTATTGACTACTCCCTGTTCGTTAGGCACACTTTGGGTCATGGCCCGCAAGCTACGAGTGGAATATCCCGGAGCGGTTTATCATGTGATGAATCGCGGGGATCGGCGCGAAGAGATTTTCAGGGATGACACAAATCGGGAGCGGTTTCTGGAAACGCTCGGGGAGGTTTGCGTCTAGACGGGCTGGCAGGTGCAGGCGTGGTGTTTGATGGGGAATCATTTCCATCTGGTGGTGGAAACGCCGCAGGGGAATCTGGCGGCGGGCCTTCGCGACCCGCTTGGGCGACTCAGTATGGCAGGACCCCGCTCCGTTCCGGCTAATTGGGCTTGCTTTGAAAGAACGGACAAAAAAGTTGAGTCATTTGTTTAGTGGTTTTGGGTTTCGAAGTCAACTGGGGAAAGATAATCCAAGGCGCTGTGAGCGCGCTGGCGATTATAAAAGCATTCGATGAATTCAAAGAGG
>CAIKLQ010000662.1 GCA_903828255.1 uncultured Verrucomicrobiota bacterium | reverse complement strand
GCCCGGCGGGCGGAAGTGCTGTTGCCGCCCCTGGAAGACTACGAGAAGAAAATCATTCGCCTGCCGCGACTAGATGACGCGGCGGCGCGCCAGCAGCCGGCGCTAATGGCTTGAGCAATTCGGGGAGCGGCGCACCGTGAGCATGTTCACGGTGCGCCGTTTTCTTGTCATTGCGGTGGCGCCAGTACTCCACGATACAGTCCGAAGCGCGCGCCAGCCACTTCGCATCCCGGCGCAGATCCTCGAGCACGGCCGTCGCGAAATACTTCACACCGGACGCAGGCGGACGTCCCAGCGGCTTCAGCAATCCCTCCGCCACGAGGATCGGGATTTCGTACGCGGTGAAGCCGAGAAACCACGCGGCCTCTTCGGCTTTCAACCGCGCCGGGTACGTCTTGAGGTTGAGGAATTGTTCCTGTTGCGAGTTCATCCGCGTCCATTTCGGTTTCAGATCATGCCGCCACTGCCGGGGTTGCTGTCCCCTGCCCTGCCAGCCGCACGCGCTCAGCAATTTCCTGTGCGGTCAACTTGGCCGCTTCGTTGTCGCTCAGGTTCTCCACCAGTCCCGCCACGGTCGTAAACACGCCCGCTTCCTTCTGGTGATCCTTCAACCACTTCACGAACTGCGCGTCGGCCGTCTGGCCTTGCGGCGTGGTCTCCAGAATCGCCCGGGCGGTTTCCACGCCTTGCACCAGAGCGGCATTGACCTTGCGGTTGCGGACTTGCCGGTAGCCGTGGTAAAGCCCGCCCAGCGCCAGCGCCAGGATGCTGCCCACGCCGGGCAGGAACGTATTCACCACGCCGCCGGTCGCCTCGATCGTCGCCACCACGCCCGGCTTGGCGACGAAGTTCGTGATCGCCACGGGCATCAAGTTGGTTTCAAACACGGGGATCGTGTTCGTCACCAATACCGTCACGAGGTTCGTGGCGATGACCGGCAGTTCGTTCACGTATAACGTGACGCAACTTAACTGGGCGGACATTAGCATTTACTGGACGTTCGTCCACGGGACGTTCCCGCCGGCCTCCATCGAATTGTGGCAGAGTCTCAATGGAGGCGGCTACACGCTACTGGTGACGGGGCCGAGCAATGGGGCGGGTTACTACTACGCCCTGGCGTGCGACATCAACGGCGGCACGTTCGATTTCAAGACCCGCTACAAGAACGGCGCCACACTGGGGCCGTTTTCGAACGTGCTGCGCGTGGACATTTCAGCCGTCTGAAGCATGGCCCTCACCCTCATCAAAGAAGACGGCACGGGCCGGAGCGACGCCAACGCCTACGCGGACGCGGCGGACGGCGACGTGTATTACGACGGGCATTTGTATGCGAGCGACTGGGGGCTGGCGTCGGTGGGCAAGAAGGAAACGGCGCTGGTGATGGCGACGCGACTGATTGATTCGCAATTTCAATTTGGTGGCCGCAAGGCCGACAGCGACCAGGCGCTGCAATGGCCGCGCGAGGATTGCCGCGACCCAGACGCGGCGGGCGAAGCGGTGAGTAGTGCCGTGGTGCCGAAGGCAGTGCGCGACGCGACGTGCGAGATGGCGCGCGAGCTTTTGATTGCGGATCGCACCGCAGCGCCAGCGGGCGAGGGGTTGAAATATCAGAACACGGGACCGAATCAAACCGGCTACGACAAGAGCGATACGCGGCCGATCATTTCGCACGTCGCGCAAGCAATGCTCGCGAAGTACGGCGCGCTCGTCCGCGGCAAAAGCGGCGCGGTGGCGCTGGTAAGAACATGAGTGAGCCCCTGAGCAACAACGCGAAGCGGTTTCGATTCATCCCGGAAATCACGCTGGGCAACGTGTTGCAACTGCTGTCGCTCGTGGCCGCGGTGGTCGGCCTGTGGGTGAGTTTGGACAAACGAATTTCGGCGGTGGAAGTGCGCGAAAGCTACGCCGTCGAGGAACGGCGCGACGTGAAGAAGAGCCTGGCCACGCTCGCGGAAAATCAGGCGGTGCTGGCGCGGACCGTGGACCGCATCAGCATCTTGGTGGAACAAAGCAATAGAAAGGAAACGAAGTGAAAAAGGTGAATGCAGGACTGATGGGATTGTTATTGGTAGCCGCGCTGACGTGGTTCAGTGGCTGCGCGACGATGGACAAGGCGTACGAGCAACAAGTCACGTGGACCAACACGCCCGTGGTGAAGACAAGCACAACGACGGTGGTGCTGACGAACCTCGTGCCGCAAGTGGTCGAGCGCACGAAGGTCGTCATGGTGACGAACGAAGCGACCGGCGCGGTGTCGGGCTATACGGCGCGCGAGCCGGTCACCGGCGCGTTCGGCGTCGGCGGTGCGGCTTGCTGCCGCCCCCGCCGCCGATCCTGCAACCAGGTCGCCAGCCAGGCCCTACGCGTCCAATTTGCCAGCAGGTTTCGCATCGCTCGACTTCGATATGGGTTTGCTCACGACAGGTTCAGCAGGCTTCGTCGCCACGACTTGCGCCGTGGCGACGTTGCCAACAACAACGCGCGGTGCGGACTCCACTTCGATCAGTGGTCGCCGCTTGCGCCGAATGATGGGAAGCAAGGTGTCCATATCAGATCGCGTTGACACCAATGGCAACTTGCTTCCAGCTCGTGCCGTCGCTGAACGCCAGGCAGGGCACACTGCCCGTGCCGCCAGTGCTGAGGTAAATCAGCGCGCCGGGGTTTTTCACCGCCGTCACGCCTGCTGCCGTCAGCGACGCCACATTCTTAAACGGCCGGCTCTTCAAGTTGAGTTGCTCGCCGCTCCGAATCTTTTGAAAACTCCAGGGAATTTCTTTACCCATAACTCAGTCCTTTCGAGGTGAAGCGCGGAGCGCAGCCGAAGCCACGCCCCGCGCCACGGTTTAGTTGTTGTGCGTCACCGCTACGATCCGCACGTTTTTGTTTTCCCACACGCGCGTCCAGTTCGACGCCGTTTCCAATTCCGCGTTCGTCGGGCTGTCGCCCGCCACGGTCGCACTGGTGAACTTCACGCCGCGAGGGTGAAGGATGTAACGCCGCCGATTGATCAGCACCGTGTCGCTGTCCAATGGCACGCGTGCAACCTCCACGCCCGCTGTGCCGAACCCGCCTTGCAACGGAGCCGAGTCCAGCGGCGCCACGCCCTTCGCAAACGCGCCCTGACCGAACAGGTAGGTCGTGTAAACGGTGCCGTCAGTGGTCCCAACGCGCGTCGGCAGGTTGTCATCCACCACCACGCGCCGGCCTTGGAACGTGCGGAGTTGCGCCTTGCCTTCGCTGTCGGGGATGAAGTCAATCAGGTCCAACTTCCGCAGCGCCGCTTCCGTCGCCGAGTGCATCGCCACTGAAGTCAACCGGTCCGCCCGGTCGCCCAGCTTCGCGCACGCGTCCACGAACGTGGAACCGTTCAGCCGCGTGGTGCTCGACTGCCCCGCCACCGATTCCGAGTGAATCGCCAGCAAGTTGCCCGACATGGTCGCCGCGGCGAACATGCCCTTGAGCGAGGAAACCACGAGCCCCTCGTCAATGCGTGCCCAATACTGCGCGACCAGGTCCACGATCGCTTGCATGGGATCATCACCGGAGATGACTTTCGCCAGGTGATTCACGCTCCAGACCTGCGCATCGTTGTGGATGCGCGCGATGTCCGTGTCGCTCGTGATCTTGTTCACCGTCAACGACGCGCTGTCGCTCAACAGTTGCCGCGTCGCCGTGAGGTCTTTCCAGAGCGGCATCTTCACTTCGCGCCCGCCAGCTTCCGCCGCGATGGTGTCAAACTCGGGCGCCGCTTCCACGATGCCGCATTGTCCGAACTGCGCCAGTTCCGCCGTGCGCTCAATCGCGTACTTTTCGAATAGTGTGGGGATGATAATGTCCGCCACTGCTGTC
>CAIKLQ010000661.1 GCA_903828255.1 uncultured Verrucomicrobiota bacterium | reverse complement strand
TCGAGTTGGCCACCGGGTCCCGCGCCAAGGTCAACATTGATTATCATGTGGTGGTGGAGAAGCCCTTCTACAGCGCGCCCTACCCCCGCGTCCACCAGCGACTGGACGTGCGGCTGACCGACCAAACCGTGGAGTTGTTTCAGCACGGCAAACGCGTGGCGGCCCACGTGCGCAGTGGGTTATCAGGGCGCTTTACCACGCTGGAAGAACACCGGCCCAAGTCCCAGCAACGCTATTTGGAATGGACGCCCAGCCGCATCCTGGAATGGGTCCAAACCATCGGCCCGGATTGTGCCAAAGTTGTGGCGCAAATCCTGACGGAGCGGCCGCATCCCGAACAAGGCTTTCGCTCTGCCCTGGGCATCATCCGCTTGGGCAAAGCCCTGGGCCACGACCGTTTGGAGGCCGCGTGTCGCCGCGCCTTGTACTTCGGCACGTGTTCCTACACCAGCCTCAAATCCATTCTCCAAAACAACCTCGACGCCCAACCCCTGGAGCCGGAATTACCCTTGGCCAGTCCGCTCCACGAAAATCTCCGCGGCAGTCCGTACTACCACTAAAACTCCCCCGACCCAACTTATGCTCTACACCCAAACCCTGGAAAAGCTTCAGGCCTTGCGCCTGGAGGGCATGGCGCAAGCCCTGACCGAACAACGCCAGCAAACCGACATCGCCCCGTTGAGCTTTGAAGACCGCCTGGCGCTCCTGGTCGAACGGCAGTGGCTGTGGCAGGAAAACCGCGGCCTGGCCCTCCTCTTGAAGAATGCCCAACTCAAGCTCAACGCCAGTTTGGAGGATTTGGATTACCGCGGCTCCCGCGGCCTGAAGCGGGCGCAGATCGAGCAACTGCGCGCTTCGGCCTGGGTGCAGGAGCACCGCAACTGCCTGATCACGGGACCCACGGGTTCGGGGAAAACTTACCTCGCCTGTGCCGTGGGCCTCCAAGCGTGTCGCGAAGGCTACGGCACGCGCTACTTCTATGCGCCCAAACTGTTTCGGGCGCTGGAAACCGCCCGCGCCGACGGGAGCCTCTTGCCCTTGCTCAAGAAGCTGGCCCGGGCGCCGTTGATCATCGTGGATGATTTGGGCATCGTTAGCGTGCCGGGGAAATTATATCGCGAGTTCCTGGAATTGCTCGACGACCGCCAAGGCCAGGGGGCCACTCTGATTACCAGCCAGGTCCCGGTCAGCCAGTGGCACGAAGTCATTGCCGATCCCACGGTGGCCGATGCCATCCTGGATCGGCTGGTCCACAACGCCTACCGGATCGAACTCAAAGGGGAATCGCTGCGCAAAGGCAAAACGCCTCCTGCGGAAAATGAAAACTAACCTTCCTGAGTCACTGGCGCGCCTATTCGGACGGGCGGGTGAGTCCGTTACGCATGGCGACCGGCGGAAACGCGAACTGGAGTTCGGAAGTTCGTTCCCGCCGCTCACCGCCCGCCCGAATAAACGGCGCGACGACGCCATGGGTTGGCTGACCGGATCATCGCCCCTCGGCGGGGCTCCGATGGCGCGCAAAAACCGCGACCAAACCTTGACTCCTGTCGGGCACCTCTCTATGACTCCCGCAGCGCGTCGCTTCGCTCCGACAACTGTCCGACAGGACCGGAAGGGTGCCCGATATGGATTGGAACAGGTGCCCGACATCATCGGAATACGCAGTGGGGAGTGAAACAGGAAAAAGCAGCTTCTTATCGAAGCCAAATCTTGGTAACAATTTGGAATGAGGCAACGGGGCCATGAATAATAATCGTCGCTCTTCAGGCTTATGCCGATTAGGTCACCCTGGCCTGCTTACCCCGGCAAGAGGTCGATGTGGTGGCCCGCTTGCCCCGCACCCGCAAGGTGGATTTCCGGCGGGCCCACAAACGCCTGGGCCACCAGGACGCTTTGTTTGAGTGGCAGAAGGGTTCCCAGCAATCCGACATTTTGAGCGCCCAAGAATGGCCGGCCGTGCCGGAGAAGATCACCGTGCGCATCCTCCGCTTTTACGCCCTGAACGGCACCACGGACCCGCTGATGCAGCGGTGCGGTTCCAACTAGGCAGCCAAGTTGGGCAGGATGGGAACGAGGCGTTTTTCGCCAGGTTTGGAAATTTCCCCTTTCACAACGATGTGATCCGCTTTCACCTGTTCCCACTGCAACCGCCCGATCTCTGCCTGACGAAGACCGGCGAAGGCGGCGATGGTCAGGTAGGGGATCATTTCCCGCTGAGCTTGCGCCAGAATTGTCTGAAGCTGTTCGGGCGAGTAAATAACAACTTCCTGATCGCACTCCTTCGCCCAGGGCAGTCCCGCCAGGGGATCGAAATCCCTGGCGACATGACCGCGCAGGCGGGCGTGGGAAAATAAATTGGAAATGCTGATGCGAAAATTATTGATCGTGCGGGGTTGCAGCTTGAGCGACGCCAAAAAGTCCTACACCCAATGGGGGCGGACCAGGTGGATGTCACAGGCGAACGAACGGGCAAACCGTTCCAAGCGTACCCGGAGATCATCCAGGTGTCGTTTGCTGGCGGGATTCGCCTGGCGGGTCTGGATCAAATCATCGACCAGCCCGCGCACGCTGATCGGTTTGATCTCGCCGCCCCGCACGGCCGCGAAATGGCGACTGGCCTCAACCACCGATCCGCCGCCGTTGAGGATCGCGAGGGCTTGGGCAAATTCGGTTACCGCCACATTGAGCGGCACGCCGTGCGGTGCCGGTGAGCACGAGCGTCTTGCTGTCGAACGCTCGGCGGCATCCTCGGCAGCTTTGCGAGCTTCCTTGAGTGTGCCGAAGGAGGGGCGATGGCGCTTTCCGTCCTCGTGATAATTGAGGACAAACAGGAAGTGCTCGGGATATTTTTTGGAGGGGCGTGTCAAGGAATTGTTAGGGAACCCGTTGACCCCAGGGGGGTGAACTCGCAAGTGCTTGATAATCAACCGTGAGAAATGGCGGGAGCGGCGGGGCTCGAACCCGCTCGAACTTTCGGAACGCTCGCGCACGTTTGCGCAAACACATCTATTTACAATCACTTACGCACACAGCCAAAATGCCCCCTGTCGTCGTCATGCAAGTTTGAGCAACTTTTTAGTCAGGAATTGTCAGGAATTTTCACGCCTGATTCACGCTTCAACGAGTGCTCAATTCGATCATTGCGCGGCCCCTGTTCGGATAAATCAAGCACCTTGCCCTGCCAACCGCACCCGCTCAGCAATTTCCTGTGCCGTCAACTTGGCCGCTTCGTTGTCCGTCAGGTTGTCCACCAGAGCCGCGACTGTCGTGAACACGCCCGCTTCCTTCTGGTGATCCTTGAGCCACTTCACAAACTGCGCGTCGGCGGTCTGGCCCTGGGGCGTGGTTTCCAGAATCGCCCGCGCCGTCTCGACGCCTTGCACCAAAGCGGCGTTGACCTTGCGGTTGTCGTAACCGGTTTGCGTGGTGCCGACGTTCTGATATTTGAGCCCTTCGCCCGCCGGGCTCGCCGTCCGATCCACCAGCAGAAGTTTCCGCGCCATCTCACACGTCGCGTCCCGGACGGCCTTCGGCACGACGCTGGTGGAGACGAACGGATTCGCCAGCAGCAGGGCGCTGAACCCGGTCGCGGGCGCTTTGTCCGGGTCGAAACAACCCACGCGCGGCCATTGCAGCGCCTGCGTCTCGCTCGCCCGGCTGCCGCCAAACTGGTACTCCGCATCAATCAGCCGCGTCGCCCACACCAGCGCCGCTTCCGGCGCGTCGGTCAGCGCCGCCGCCGTGATCCACGCCGCGGCATACAGATGCCCGTCGAAATACGCCGAGCACTCGGCCACGTCCGCGTACGCGTTCGCGTCCCCCTTGCCGGTGCCGTCTTCGCGGATGAGTGTCAGGTTTCCCATGGGGTCGGGCCGGGGGTTCGGGGTTCGCAGTTCATAAAGTCAGCGCCAGTCCAGCGGCACCGCCGCCCAGTTCGCCGCGTTCGTGCAGCCGGTGAAGCAGTTCGTGTAGCTGCTGCTGTTGGTTAACCCCCCGAAATAGTTCGTATCCCAGAGGGCCGGCACGGCGTTGGTGATACCCCAACAGTTGTAGAAGGCCCGGGAGACGTTCGTCAGCCCCGCCGAGGCTGTGATGCCGGGGGCAGCGGTTATTTTGGAACAACCTTCCCACGCTCCGGAGAAGGTTGTGACGCGGGTGAGATCCGAGACGGCGGGGGCCGCAAGCATGTTGGTGCAACCGAACCAGGTGGCCGCCAGCGTGGTGTTGGTCACTAAGGTATTAACTTCGGGAAAGATCGTGGCCGCAGTGCAGTCGCGCCAAGCGGCGACAAGCGTGGTCACCCGTGTCAGATTCGAGACGGCTGGAAAGGCCACCGCTCTACTACAACTCCTCCAAGTGCTGCTCAGTGACGTGGTGTTGGTTAACGCGCCCACCGCTGGGAGGTTTGTGACCAAGGTGCAATTATACCAAGCGGCGTTTAATGTGGTCATCCCGCTTGACAACTTGGGCTTGCGCCGCGCCCGGCGGCAGGTTTGGAGCCGCTTGGCAAACCGAGGTTGGTGGCGGGTGAAAGCCCGGCCCCGGGGCGACTGGGCTTTTCGGGGACGTTCAGGAACGGGCGCGGGGGAGGTCGGGCAGGTGTTGGGGGACGCCTTCCAGGGCGGTCCCAACTGAGTGGCAAGAGTAAGGAGCGACCCCGGTTACGCAAAACTTGATTTAAGTCAAAGCGGACTTCAGCCGGCAGGGTAAGCTCAACCCGTTCTCGCCCTTCTGATTTGGCAATGCAGGTTCGTAGTAGCTCTGGTTTCGAGCGTGCTTCCCTCCCTTGGCTCGTCCCCGAGAATTCGGATCCGTTCGGTAATTGAATCGTCATGTACAACAAAAACTCGGTCCTGCAAACAAAACGCTACTCGCCGCGTCCGCGCGTCGCCCAGATCACCCTGGGCGGCAGGTAAATCCGCGCCCCAATCATGCACCCGACTGCCCACCCCACCCGCACCGCCGAACGCTGGTTCTCGTTCGCGGTCGCAGCTTCGGCGGAGCGATTCTCCTTCTCCCCCGCGGAGGGGGAGAGGGCCGGGGTGAGGGGTAAAGGTCTTGCGACTATTGAGCAATTCCTCCTTCATCACCTCCGCCCCACCCCTCACCCTGACCCTCTCCCCTTCCGCAGGGGAGAGGGAAGTGACCGCGAAGAGGTCGCCTGTAACCACCAAGGCCAAGGGCCGTACGGCGGTAGATATGAAAACCGATTAGAAACGCGGGCGCGCGCGTGAAACCCAGCCAGTAAACCGAAACAAACACAACCAAGGCCTGAGAGATTTCAGGCGAACCCACCAGAAGCCAGGGATACAAATGAAAACGAACCGACATCTGACAAAACTCACTTCCATTCTGAAACCAGTCTTGCCGACCATCGCTGTCTGGGCCGTCTTGGCGACAAGTGCCCGCCCCGCGTTGGCCCAGTTCTCGAACTGGCGCGAGGAATACGCCTACAACCTGGGCGTGCAGGCCTACATCTATTACTTCCCCTGGCTCAATATGGCCCAGTACCGCTGGGAATGGGTGACCCAGCCCCCCACCTCGGTTTCGGCACCGTCCGCCCCGTTGAATCAGTTCTGGCATGCGACGGTTCTCACGGACGCCACTTGGCGCGGCGGCGGCTCGCCGAATACCGACACCCTGTATTCGCTGGCCTGGCTTGACCTTACCCAGGAACCCGTGATCCTCTCCGTGCCCGCCATCACCAACCGCTACTTCACCTTCGAATTGTCCTCCATGGACTCGGACAACTTCGGCTACGTGGGCCTCCGGATGACCGGCAGCGCCGGGGGCAACTATGCCATCGTCGGGCCGCATTGGTATGGAACTCTGCCTGCGGGCGTCACCGCCGGAGACGCACCAAACGAACTCAGATCGCGGACGCCGTACGTCCTGATCACGGGACGCACCTTGGTTTACGGGACTAACGACCTGACAAACGTTTACCAACTCCAGGCCCAATACAAACTCACGCCGCTGAGTTACTGGGGAACGACCAACGTGCCTCCGGTCAACACCAACGTGTTTCAACCCTACGATACGAACCAGTATCCGCTGGCCGACTGGATGACGATCAATCGGGCCGTGACCGAAAACCCGCCGAATGTTCCCAGCCAACAAGGGTTGGTGGATTGGTTCACCGACATTGGCGTGGGCCCGGGGCAGGACGTGACCCTGATGGACACGAACACGCAGGCGGGGTTGCGGCTGGCGGCGCGCGATGCCTTTGCAATCATGGCCGACGTGCTCGGCAGCGGCATGAACAGCAAAAGAACCAATGGCTGGAGTTACCCGCCGCCCAGCCTCGGCCGCTCCGGCCAATCCGACGATTTTCTGACCCGGGCGGTCTTCCAGAGTCTGGCCGGCATCGTCGGCAACGATCCCGCCGAAGCCGTTTACCTGAACACGAACACCGATGAGGACGGCCGCCGGTTGTCCGGGACCAACCGCTACACCATTCGGTTCGCCTCCGGGGGATTGCCCGAGGTCGGCGCTTTTTGGTCCGTGACGATGTATGACACGAGCCACAATCTCGTGACGAACACGCTCAACCGCTACAAGCTCGGCAGCTTGTCAGCGCCGCCGCTGGCCCCCAACCCCGACGGCACGGTCACGCTTTATCTGCAAACCGACTCGCCCGGCGCCGCCAAGGAATCCAACTGGCTGCCGGCCCCGCCCGGCTACTTCAATCTTCTGCTGCGCTGCTACATGCCTGGGGCCGCCATCGTCAACCAGACGTGGGCCCCGCCGCCGCTCCAGCAGGTGCTCCCGCCGGCCCCGCCAACCCTGCGCGTCGCACTCCTGAACGGCAGCGTCAGTGTGAACTGGACGAACACCGCGGGATGCCGGTTCCAAGTTCAGTATGCGACCGAGCTTCCGGCTAGCGGCGCGATCTCGTGGACCACGCTGCCGGGAGAGGTCACCGCGACGAACGGCAACTACAGTTTCACCGACAACCGCACGGCGCAATCCAAGTATTACCGGGTTCTGTGGATACCCTGAAGCAAACCTCCATGCCATATACACAGTCCCCACCAATCCTGCTGGGCTTTGGAACTAAACCAAGAAGCGTCCAGAAACCAAAGTCTTGGCAATTCAATAGCGCGCCGCGCCCCGGACGGGCGGGCCCGCAAAGCAAATTTCTGCCGTTAGCCAAGTGCTGAGGCAGCAAGCAAAAGAAAACCCAAAAACCGAAAGCAGACAAACAGAGTATGAAATACAAAATCCCCGCAGTCATCATGGCCGGCGCGTTGGCGGCCAGCACCCTCGCCCACGGGCAATTGCAAGAACTACGCAACTATCCCTACGGCGAGGTCATCCCCAACACCGTTAGCAATGGCATCGTGACCGAGCATTTCTTCAATACGGTTGCTTACGGCCCCATCATCCCGCAGCAGTTCACTCAGATCACGGAACAGCAAACCATTGACGCCTACAACCTGGCCTACGGG
>CAIKLQ010000660.1 GCA_903828255.1 uncultured Verrucomicrobiota bacterium | reverse complement strand
CGGAGCGCGGCTGTGTCTAAGACCAGCGCGCAGCGGGTGTAGCCAAGAACCAGCCCGGTTTTTTGCGGTCACGCTGCGGCTGGTCGAGACGACACAGCCGCGCTCCGGGACCAAATGAGATGATCTCGCAACCGCCTCAATTGACTTGGACGCGGAAGAGTCTTTGGAAGTTTGTTGGCGTTACTGAATACGGCGAGACGGCGGCGGCGTTGGTCGCCCACGGCCCGTCCAGCGTCTCCGCCTCCAGCAGCGTGCCAATCGGCCAAGCCAGAATGAGACCCGCGCCATCGCGAGCCACGGAAAGCCTTGGGGGCGCGCTCAACGTGAGCGTTTGCCCATCTCCCAATGCGCCGGAGGCATATACTCCGCCGCCGGTGAAGGTGTGGGCCAGAACCCCGTTCGTCCTGACTTCCACCGGCAGCCCGCTCATGTCGCTCGTGTCCACTTTCAATTTCCCGGTCGCCGTCTTGACGCTGCTGAGGATGGCGAGCGAAAACTGCTTTTTCCCGGGAGCCAGGGAATAGTTCAAACTGCCCGCCACATTCTGGCCGTCGCCCAACCAGAATTCAAAGGGCCGCGTCTTCACCCAACCCGCCACATACAATTCATCGCTGGCATTGAGTTTTGGCTGCGGGATCAGGCCGCCCTTCAGCCGCGCCATGTACCAGGCCTCGGCGGAGGTCTGCTGGCTGGCGCTGGGATTACCATGCGCCCAGTACTGCAATTCGTTAGCTTCGTTGAGGCCATTCGTATTGAAGTCGTGGTAAACGCCGTTGGTTCCCAGATGGAGGGTGATGTTGGTGAATTCCCCCGGGAACCATTGCGCCGCGACCGCATTGCTCCAGTAACTGATCGAGTTGACGGCGGGACAGATGGGTTCATCCCAATTCACGAACAGATGGATTTCGCTGTACGGATTGTTCTTCGCCGCGAGATTGGACGCGCGGGCGCGATACTTGTCCAAGACCAACGCTCCGCCGGTGTTCGGGTTGCCGATGTCCGTGTCCAGTTGCGGAGTTCGCAGGCCACCGTAGTTGGCCCCTTTGTTGTACCAGCCATTAACCAGATCAAGGCCGTAGTCGGACATCCCGTAGAAGCTGGCCCCCAGGCAAAAGTAATCGGGAAATTTCGTGAGCGCCGACATCGTGTTGCCGCCGCCGCCGGAATAGCCGGTGATATGCACGTTGGTCGGGTTGACGAACGGCGCGTAGCTGACCTTCACCGCCTCCACCGCGTCGTAAATATCGTAGATCTCCACTCCTCCCGAATCCCGCACGCCCTGCGAACCTTCGCGTCCCCGCATCGTCACCGAAATGGCGAAGAAGCCGGCGTCCCGCAGTCGCTGCGCGTTGGCGCGGATGCTGGCGATATCGCTGGACGCGGAGTAACCGTGCATCACGACGGCGATGGGCGCGTTGCTGAGGTTGTTGTTGTAGTTCAACTCGGCCTTGAGGCTGATCCAATTGCCGGCTTGCTGGGTGACGCTCGAGGGATACGTGAACAGGGTTTGCACATTGGCGGCTTCCGCGCCGGGAAGAACGAACAAGCTCGCGCCAAGGAATAGGGAAGCAAAAATCCGAAATCCGAATTCCCGAAGCCCGAAAGAAATCCGAAATCCGAGGACCGAAACCCGTTCCGCCACGCGCTGTGAAGGAGCTACCCCTGACCGATACTTGGTTCCGGGCCATTCCGATTTCGGGCTTCGGATTTCTTTCGGATCTCGGATTTCGGATCTCGGATTTTCGGCCCAGGCGACGGTTGGAACTGTAGTACACATGAGGCGCTATTCCAGATGCACCAGCCCACGTTGCACGGCGATGGCAACGAGTTCCGTGCGATCCGCCGCGCCGAGTTTGGCCAGCAGGCTGCGCACGTGGGCCTTGGCGGTGAATTCCGTGAACTTGAGAATGTTGGCAATGTCCTTGTTCGTCAGCCCCTTCACCACGAACGGCAGAACTTCGCGCTCGCGGTCGGTCAACTCGCCGAACGTCGCGCGCTCCTCCAGCCGCCGTTGCACTTCGGGCGGAATGTAGCGCTTCCCGAGCGCCGCCGCCTCGATGGCCTGCAACAATTCCGGCCCCGGAACGCTCTTCAATAGATACCCGCAGGCGCCCGCTTCCAACGCACGGTGAATGTCCTCATCGCCATCAAACGTCGTCAGCATCAGCACCCGCGCCGCCGGAAATTCCTGGCGGATGCGGCGCAGCGCTGCGATGCCCGTATCGTCCGGCAACCGCAGGTCCATCAGCGTCATGCCCGGCTCGTATTTCCGAAATTCGGAAAGCGCGGTGGCGGCATCGCCCGCTTCGGCGACCACCTGAAAATCCCGGCGCAAACTCAGCACCGCCTTGATCCCGGCGCGGAAGACAAAGTGGTCGTCCACGATCAGCAGTGTGAGGGGGGGATTGAATTTGGCCATGTTCAGGATTCCTTCAGATGCGCGGCGGGCACGGCCAGCCGCAGGCGCGTGCCCTGGCTGGGCTTCGAATCCAGCGTGAGTTCCGCCCCCAGCGCCCGGGCGCGCTCCTTCAAGCCGAGCAAGCCAAAGTGGCCGTTGACGGAAGCCGCCACCGGATCAAATCCGCAGCCGTCATCGTTCACCTGCAACTCAACTCCTTCCGGTTTGAAGTCGAGGATGATTTCGATCTTGCGGGCCTGGGCATGTTTGAGCGCGTTGGTCACCCCTTCCTGCGCGATGCGGAAAAGGTGGCTGGCGACACCGGGCGGGACGAGGATCGGCTGGCCTTCACAGCGCACTTCGACCGCCGGTCCGTGAGTGTCCGCCAGCGCCTTGCCCAACTGGAGGAGGGCTTCGGGCAAAGTGGCCTGTTCGAGCGCCAAGGCGCGCAGGTTCCACACCGAGCGGCGCACTTCGAGCTGGCTCTGGCGAAGCTGCTGCGTGGCGGCGCTGATCAACCGTTCGGTTTCCGCAGGTTGATCGTGGAAAAATCCCTTGGCCGCATCCAAATGCAGCGCGGTGCTGGCCAAAGTCTGCTCCAGCGTGTCGTGAAGTTCGCGCGCCAGCCGCGTGCGTTCCGCGGTCAACAAGGCAAAGTCCGCCTCCGCCGCGTGACGGGCCGCCAGTTCCTCCTGCCACTCGCCGGTGCGGACGCTGTAGCGCTTGGCCAATTCGTCGCGGGCGACGCGGAGCTGTTCCCGCGCATCCCGCAGGGCGGTGTTCTTGCGTGCCAGAAACGCCGCCGCCAAAGTCGTCAACCCCAGCAGCAGCAACGCGCCGACGAGACTGATCACCACCGTCTTGGTCAGCCGGGGCGAAGTCCACCACGGCGCGGCCTGCACCAATGCCACGTCCGCGAGCGTGCGGGCGTGCAACCGCAGCCCGCGGGGAAATGGATACATCACCGTGCGATGGCTGGGCAGGAAGAACGGTTCGGTAATTCCAGTGACCGCCAGTCGCGCCCCTTCGCGCCAATCGGCCGGGAATAACCCGCCCGCTGCTGGCAGCCAAGCCTCGAACGCCTGTTCCCCCTGGCGGAGATTGAGCACCCAGCTTCCCTCGCCCGGACGCGGCGGGCCGGTCAGCGTGCCCTCGATGCGGTGCAGTTCGCAAGGATGCCGGAACGCATTGGTCACGCTGCTGACGCGTGGAGCGGTGGGCGGGCCGCTGCCCAATTTGCGCACCACCGGCTTGACCAACCAAAGCGTGTGCTCCCGCGTCTCGGGGAAACCAATCAATTCGATTTCATCTCCCGCCGCAAGGTCTTCGCTTCCCGGCGACTCCACAAACAATCCGCTCGTCGCATCGCGAACGGCCAGCCATTTCCCCGGCTGCCGGCCCAGCAGTTGGCCGCGCAGCCGCACCCGATGTTCCGGAAAGCCGTCCGGCGAGTAGCGGAAGAGCGATTGAATCGTCTTCACCGGCAGGCGGTCCAGGGGCGGCGGCGGGTGGATCACTTCGATGTCCGCGTCGGAGTTCACCGCCAGCACCGGTTCGAGCAATTGCCGCTGCCAACTGAACACCCCGGCGGCCACGCCCCGCACGGCCACTTCCGCATCCACGAGATTGGTGCTGGCGGGATTGCAAATGTCCACGACCAGCAACAGGTCTTTCCCCTCGGAACGCAACTGAACCGACAAGGCTTTCCCCGTGGGCGATACCGGCGCGGCGGAACGCACGATGCCCCGGACCTCCACCCATCTTGAATCGTGCTGTCCTGTCGCCATCGTTGTCGCGGTCGCCGCTTCCGGTTTGGGCAGTTCCCCGCGCCCCAAGTTCTGCAGTAGGCGCGAGCGGATCACCGGCGCATAAGCACCCGCGTCGGTTTCCCCTTCAATCCGCACCCGGTCGCCTACTCGTACTGCCGGCTCCCGCCCCTGGAGGAGGATGTAGATTCCGTCCGTCTCATCTTGGAAGAAGAGTCCGCCCGCCCCGTGGTTAGAATGCGTGATCACGCCCTCCAGGCGCACGGGCAATTTTTGGCTGGCAACCTCGGCGGGCAGCGCGTGAACCGTCGCGGCGTTGGTGAGAATTGCGGGCACGCCTTCCACGTTCCCCGACTGCGCAAGTGCCGAAACCAGGGCGCAAACCAAAGCCAATCCCATCGAAACCACGACCTTGCAGGCGCGGACGTTTGGTAATAGAAAGCTGAACATCATAGACTGCGCGAAACGGCAGTGCTTGCTAACCTACACGCGCCGTCCCCCAGTGGAAACTAGCCGTTTGGACAACCTCCTACCCCATCCTTACCTGCCAGGTCTCAAACCATTTTCAGTTCACAGGCCTCACCGCGCTGAAAATCATGTTCACCGCGATCATCGTCGGCGGGATCGGGGTGTTGCTGCTGAAAGGTGCGGGCCATGCGCAATACCACATCAAGCCCGCCAACATGCTCGGCGTTTCGATGGGCGCGGCGCTGTTCGGCGTCGGGATGGTGCTCTACGGCTACTGTCCCGGCACGGGCGTGGCGGCGATGGCCACGGGCAGCCTGCACGCGATGGTGGGTTTCGTGGGGATGCTCGTGGGCGGGGTTCTTTACGCGCTAAGTTTCACCTGGGTGGAGGCGAATATTCAAAAAGTCGCCGCGCTCGGCAAGGTGCGTCTGCCGGACATCACTGGCGTGCCGGATTGGGGCTGGTTTCTGATTCTCGCGGTGATTGCCGGCGTGGTCTTCTGGCTGATTGAAACCCGGTTCAAGCCCGCCACGATCGGGTGACGCGTCGCGAGCCTTGGGGTGATGTTTCACCAAGTGCGGCTGGCGCTTTAACACTGCGGGGGGG
>CAIKLQ010000659.1 GCA_903828255.1 uncultured Verrucomicrobiota bacterium | reverse complement strand
CATGATCCCCCGCCAGAGCACGCGGAGACGTCCGTCCGTCGAGCGCAGTGGCACTTCCACGGATTTTCCAGTGAGCCGCGCGGCGAGCCGGGCGGCGTTGGGCTTGCGGCTGAGCGAACGCAGCCGGGCCTTGCCATCCGGGATCATCTGGGAGGCGGCGTAACGATTTCCGTTGGTCAGGACGATTTGAAAAACCTCACCGGTCAACATCAGCGAGGTTCTGCCGGGCACGTCGCGAAATGAGAGCGGAGACAAGCCGCGTTCCGTCAACGTCCACTCCGCCACCAGCACGGCGTTGCTGAGCGTGACGTTGCCGCGGGTGAGTGAGACCCAAGCCGGGCCGGGCTCGGCGCCTGGGTATTTCACCGCCCCGGCGCTCCGAGTAGTTTGTGCCGAGAAAAGGAATGTCGCGGCTATGAAGAGTGTTTTGGTCATAGGGTTTGAGTTATTGGGTGCGCGGCGCGCTTTGCCGGTCGTCATGTCATCCGATTCCGAGCCAATCAGTCCAAGTGGAAAACCTCTTCGGCGTTTGCCCACCATTCACCTGGTGCGCGATTAGCCAGGGGTTGCTGGCAGGGCATGCAAAGCGCCCACCACTTTTGCGTAGTGGGATCGGCGGCCATCTTCGCCATGTCGGCGGCGAAGTCGCTGCCGGTGTATTCAAAGTAGCTGAATAGGTAGTGCCGACCGTCGTCGAGTTGCCGCAGATAGATCGAGTAGCTCTGAATGTGGCACTGCTTGATCATCTTCAGCACGTCCGACCAGGCGGCGGCGTGCAGCTTCTTGTATTCGTCGAGTTTTTCGGCGCGGAGGCCGATGACCATTCCGTAGCGTTTCATAGTTCCTTTCATTTCACCGCTTGAGTTCCGAGATAATTACCGTAGTCGAGCAGCAGTTTCCCGACGATCAAGAGGCCCAGCGACAACGCCAGCGCGAGTCGCGTTCGAGGCTGGCTGCCCTTCCATTCTTTGAAGACGATGCCGATCAACGTGCCCAACAGGATCAAAAGAATCATGTGGATGGCCCAGCAGGTTTGCTCGAAGCCGGCGACCTTCATGATGTAAAAGTGACCGAAGCCATAGAAGAAGAACTGCCCGTACCACAGGCAGCCAGTGAGGATCGCCATCGCCCAGTTGACTGGCAGGCTGGCCTTCTCCTCGCCCTCGGGCAGCGCAACGATTTCGCCGAGCGTCTTGTGTCGGGCGTGGAGGAACAGGCAGTAAATCGCCGTGGTGAGGAATGCGCCCGCGTTGGCGAACGGATAGATCGCGTTGCTGCAAAACGTGGCGGCGTCAATGCCCAGCACGGTGTGCCCGGCGGCGCGTTGTTCCGCCAGCTTCGCGATGGGCGCGCCTTCGGTGAGCGCAATGCCATAGACCGCCGACAACACTCCCGCGAGCACACAAAGCGCGAAGCCGATGAGCAGCTTGCGGTTGTCGCCAGCCGTGCCGGCGGCCTGGGCTTGATCGCGTTCCTTCCAGCGCCCCGCGAGGCCGCAAATGGTCACGCCCACGACGCCGATCGCGATGCCGACGATGACCCAGTTTGACCCGGCTTTGTCGAGGAACGCCTGCACGTTCACCGCCGCATCCGCGAGCGTGGTGTTGCCCTTGGCGATGGCGTAAGCCGTGCCGATGACGGTCGAGATGCCGATGGCCGCGGCGTAGGTGATCGAGAAACCAACGTAGCGGATGGCCACCCCGAACGCCGTGCCGCCGATGCCGTAAGCCGCGCCGAGGAGGAAGGTGCGGAGCATCGCGTCGCGCGGCGCGGCTTGCACGACCTGCCAGAATTCCGGCACGGTGAGAAACGCGCCGATGATCGGCAACAGCAGCCAGCAGAACGCCGCCTGTGTCAGCCAGTAAGACTGCCACGACCAGCCTCTGACGCGCTTCTGCGGAACGTAACAGCACGCGGCAGCGGTGGCCCCGATGGCGTGGAAGAAGATGCTGGAGACTAGTGGGGGCATAAGTTGGTCAGGTTTCCACAGTCTTTGTGGCGGATTCGCAGCGTGCCCTGCGATTGCTTAGAGCCGGTTTGAAAACTCCAATTTCGGTCGTAGCAGCCGAGGTAAGGAGACTCAAATCTCTGGGTTTTTGCGGAACTAGACGACCACAACGGTCAAAAATTAGAGCCTCCTTACGTCGGCTGCTACTTTTCAAACCGGCTCTTAGGAATTGCCGAGACGGGACGGGGCGCGGAACCGGCGGTGCAGCCGGAGCGCGGCGTTCACGCCACGCTCCGTTCGCGGTTCGTCGAAGTCCTGATTCCATCGTTACGGGTAAACATTGCGAGGAATCCGCCACGCCAGATTGTCCCATGTCGGCGAAGTGGCCTGCCGTAAATCGCCAGCCCTGAGGCTGGGTTCGTTCGCTTCGGCCGTTGTCAGTCCAATTGTGGAAACGCACGCGAACATAGTACAAGCCTCGGCGCTCCATTTGCAACTCCGCGCGCGCGTCTGCACTTTGGCGCATCAGGAAACCAATCCCACTATCGGCGAGCGGATTCTTCGCCACTGATTCTGCCAGGCCGTAATGAAAATACGCCGACACTTCTTCCAGACTCAAAACACCAACGGACCGCCCATTCCACGGCGGATAATGCCGCCCGCCGTTGGAAAGCCCCAAGCTCGTCTGCCGCAGCCCACGCGGGTTCTGGAGGGCGGACCAAACGTAACCCGCTTCGGAAAACGGCACCACCGTCCAGGCAACCGGCCGCTCAGGATCGCGCTCCAATAAAACGAGAGCCTCAAAACCACGCCGCGCGGGATAGCGGCGCCAGTCCGCCAGTTCGTCGGTTTGCATGGGAACTTCCCGGAGCGACTGAAACCTCGCGCCCGGGCGCAGGCAGGAATCGCCACAAGCTTCACTTCACAACGGAGCAACCGGGCAGCGCTGGCCCAGCCCGCAAAACAACTAAACAAAAGTTTGACTTGCCTATTCGCAAGCGTAACCTCGCCTACAAATAAACGTGATAGAAAAGTTCTCCCTTTCAACTCCCGTCGGCAAAATCCATTTGAAGCTTTGACCTTTCCAATACCATAACAACTCTGAAATCAAGTGATGATAAAAACCTCAAATTCAACGCTTGCGCCGCCGGGTTTTGATTGGCAACTGTCGCGCCGGCGGATGCTGGCGAATCTGGGAACCGGGATACTGGTGGCCGCCGCCAGTGGGGCTTGGATCTCGTTGACTGCGGCCGAGGCCCGCAAAGCACGCGTTCCGCTGAAGCACTTTACGCCAGATGACGCCGGCACTCTGGAAGCTTTTGGCGATGCCCTTTTGCCCGGCGCAGCCGAGGCCGGGGTGGCCCACTATATTGACGATCAATTGGGGCGCGCGACTCCTTTGCTATTCCTGCAATATATGGATTACCCCGGGCCCGCCGACCAATTTTACAACAAAGGGCTGGCGGCGTTGAACCGCGAGAGCGTGAAGCGATTTGGCAAGCGCTTTCCGGAATTGCAATCGCAGGACCAATCGGCCCTGATTGGCAGCCTCGCGCAGTCTAATCCCATAGGCTGGGATGGTCCGCCGGCACCCTTGTTCTACTTTGTCCTTCGCAATGATGCCTGTGATGTTTATTACGGCACCGAGGAGGGGTTTAAGAAACTCGGTATTCCCTACATGCCCCACATCGCCCCGCAGCAACCGTGGTAACGAAGGCACCCAACAATTGTGGCTAAAGAACAAGTGGATGCGATAGTGGTCGGTTCGGGTGCGGCCGGGAGTCTGATTGCCGCCAAGCTCGCCCAGGCCGGAAAGAAAGTCTTGATCCTCGAAGGGGGGCCGCAGCGAACCAAGGAATCGTTGATCAGCTCCCAGATTTGGTCGCGGCGACTGAAGTGGGCCGGTCCCGCCATTGAAACCGGCGGTAGCGCCCCGCTCTCCGTGGGCTTCGGTGCCGGTTGGGGCACGGGCGGCGGCACGCTCCACCACTATGCCTGCTGGTTTCGGCTGCACCCAGAGGATTTCGAGATGCGAACCCGCTTCGGTCGCGGCCTCGACTGGCCGCTCTCCTATGCCGATCTGCGTCCTTATTACGATCAGGTTCAGCGCGAGGTCGGACTTTCCGGGGACGCGGAAAAAGAAGTCTGGCGACCAGAGGGTGAACCTTACCCGATGCCCCCGGTGCCGGTTTGGACTCAAGGGCAGGTTATCGCCCGCGGATTTGCAAAGCTGGGATTGCGGACCTCACCGCTGCCCTTGGCCGTCAACACCCAACCATACAAGGGGCGACCTAATTGCCTCTATGACGGCTGGTGTGATGCCGGCTGCCCGATTTTTGCGCTCGGCAATCCGTTGGCCGTTTACCTGCCGCAAGCCTTGGCAGGCGGGGCGAAAATTCGGCACGACTGCGCTGTGACGCGCGTGCTCACCAATCGCGATGGCACCCGCGCCACGGGCGTGGAGTTTTACAATGCTCAAGGCCAGCGCGAGGTCATCGCGGCCCGCGTCGTCATCCTAGCCGCCTATGTGTTTGAAACCCCGCGCATCCTACTCAACTCCCGCCCGGGCGGGCTGGCCAACTCGAGCGGCACGCTGGGGCGCTACCTGATGGCCCATACCACAGCCAACGTCTTCGGGCTATTCGACGAGGACACGCAAAATTACATGGGGGTGGTCGGTGGCCAGTTGCTGTCGCAGGACAATTACGCCAAGGATCTGAAGCGGGGCTATTTGGGGAGTTATCAATGGATAATCGGCAATGCCCTCAAACCCAATGATCTTCTGGGGATAGGCAACAGCCGGCCCGATTTGTTCGGGCAACCCTTGCATGATTTCCTGGTCAATGCCGCCAAACATCTGGCCACGATGACGCTTTGCGGCGAAAGCTTGCCAGATCGGGAGAACCGGCTTGAGTTAGGTGCCCAGAAAGATCCCCGCGGCTTTCCGCTCGCCCGGGTCATGCACCAATTCGCGCCAGACAGTATCCAGTGCTGGCAGGACGGCATCAAGCAGGGCAAGGCCATCTTCGAGGCCGCCGGCGCCAAAGAAGTCTGGGCCAGCGACCGACACCAGATGCACACAATGGGCGGCACCATCATGGGCCGCTCCGCCAAGGAGTCGGTCGCCAATGGGTATGGACAAACCCACGACGTGAACAATCTTTTTCTGGCGGGGTCCGGCCTCTTCCCCACGACGGGCGCGGTGAATCCCACGTTCACTCTCACGGCGCTGGCTCTGCGCACGGCGCAGCATGTGAACAACCACTGGGCGAGTTACTCCTAATCCGGTGGCGCATTATTTGAAGGGCAACCAGAGCACCAAAGAAGGTATGGCTCGGGTGTCAGGGCCGGGGGGTTTGCTCGTGATCCAGAAACCTTCCGCTTGTGTGTGTCGTTGAAACCTAAACGGAGCCGTTCAACCACCGAGAACACAAAGCACCCAACGCACGAGCACATAGCACAAGTCTCGACGTTCCTTTTCCAACTCCGCGCGCGAGTCTGCACTTTGCCGCATCAGGAAACCGGTGTGAGCTTCAACATGCCAAGACCCAGCGCCGCCAGATCCAAAGACACGTTCACCGACACCCCATTTCCAGCCGTGAGCTTCACCGACTTGCCGTCCGCCGCCGGAGTAACCGTCTTAACTTCGTCAAACTTACGGGGCACTGCCGCGAGCGCCATCACGTAGTTAATTTCCAGCGGCTCAGCCGGATTCATCGGTTGGCAGGTGGGTTGTCCGCTGGCGGCGATCGGATTTTTGGCCGCTGATTCCGCCAGGCCGTAATGAAAATACGACGTCACTTCCTCCAGCCCGAGCACGCCGACGTGCCGCCCATTCCACGGCGCATAATGCCGCCCGCCGTTGGAAAGCCACAGGATCGTCTGCCGCAGGATGCGCGGGTTCTTGAGCGCGAACCAGACGTAGCCCTCCTCGGAAAACGTCACCGCCGTCCAGGCAAAGGGCAACCGAGGATCGCTTTCCAGCAGAACGAGATCCTCGTAACCTCGCCGCGCCGGATAGCGGCTCAAGTCCGCCAGTTCGCCGGTTTGCATCGGAACTTCCCGGAGGGACTGAAACCTCGCGCCCGGGCGCAGGCTGGAGTAGCCACGGGCTTCGGGTTTCTCAAACGGGATGGGCGCAACCTGCCCGCGCAGGAAGCGACTGGTCGAGATCCGGCCACAGCCAGGACGATCCGGAAACTTCAGCATGGCGTGATGGCCAAAGCCCATCGGGCCGGACATGCCGCTGATGACGTGGCGTTGATAAACCGCCGTCTGGTCGGGTTGCAGCGAGACAAACTTATCCACGCGCCCCTTCCGCGCCTTGGTGCGCAGGCTCAAGTGCAACTGCCCCGGCTGCGCCGCTTCCAAAGTCCAACAGCGATTGGCCGTGTCGCCATGCGGTGGATGCCGCTCGCCTCCTAATGGCGTTTCATTTCCGCCAAACGGCAGGCAGAAGAAATCCCCGCGCAAGGCCTTCAGCATCGGCGGCAGACTCTTGGGCGTATCTTCTTCCGCCCAGGGCGCGACGGAGAAAGGCTGAATCTTCCTGTCCCCCAGTCGGAAAGTCATCGGCCCAACGTGGGCGCCGGTTTGCGTGACAAACAGTTCCACCGCCCCCGCCGCAAGTCGCCACGAAGGCTGGCCGTATTTGATTTTCAAAGTTGTTTTCATTTTGAATTAACGTCGTCGTTCCGAAGCGTGGCGCAGCTCGAACTCATCTCAAGCCGTAGTGGAACAGCGCGTCCCGCCTGTTCAAACTACCTGCTGATCTGCGCGAACTTTGGTTCACGCAGCTCCGCAAAGCGAACTGGCTGGAAGCACTGTTCCACTACCCGGTTCGGTTCCGCGTCGAAATCCGGGCTGAACTTGAAGGGCCGCGCCGCCGCTGCGCCGGGACTTGGCCCAATCCGCTGGAAGGTTGAACAAATTCGCGACGGACAACAAGTTCGCTGTGCGCGGCTGTGTGCATTGGCTTCATGACCCAAGCGAATCAACCCGAGAACGGACTTCCAATTGCGGAGCCAGTTGGAGTAGGCTTGCCGCGGCTATGCGACATGCGGAGCAGCAAGAACACAAGCGACCCAGCGGCCACGGCGTCGAGAAGACCGACGAAACTGGCCGCCTCTGCCGCTTGGGGGCCGTCCGCAAGGACCTCGCCGTCCACGGACTGGAGGGGGAAATCAAACACGGCGGCAACATCAACAGCTACTTCGACGCCCCGCACGACGCCTCCGGCCGCTTCGACTTCGTCCTCGCCAACCCGCCGTTCAACCTCAACGCTGTTGACACTGCAATGCGCGTGAGCGCACGTCGTCACCCCGATGCAAAATGAGCGCTGTCGTTACAACTCAGAACGCCCTCCAGGAACTTGCCGGCCTGAAAGCAAAGGTTCTTTGCGAGATTTCGCCTGCGTTTCGCGCATCCGCTTCGCCCATAATCCCTGATGGCGAGGTTCAGGCCGCCGTCGAACTGCTTTTTCAATTGCTGGCGCATCGTCTTGGAGATGAGGAATTGGATGCGGTTGGCGAACAGATTGTCGTGGGTCTGCGTCGGTGGTTCGACGACGCTGAGCTGGTGAAACTGGCAGACCGCTACGAACCGTTCTGCAAGTTTGTCCTCCGAGTCATTGATCCATCCAGATTCGCGCAACTTCAGGCAGAAACGGGCAATCGTTTGTCAGCGGCCAAAGTTCTCAAGGCTCTGAGCTTGGTGAACAACAAGGCATTGAGTGTTTTTGAATCCTGCACTTGGGAACAGTTCCCTCCAGCG
The DNA here is from genome assembly GCA_903828255.1 of uncultured Verrucomicrobiota bacterium. Lineage (GTDB taxonomy): Bacteria > Verrucomicrobiota > Verrucomicrobiia > Limisphaerales > JADLHS01 > CAIKLQ01. Next base: position 3,837 of record CAIKLQ010000659.1, on the reverse strand, counting down.
GGCGTGGCAGGTCAGCCGGATTTCCTAGAGCAGGTTGCGCGAACCTACGTCTTCCGAAATGTGGACGACCACCAGGCTCGTGTCCTGAACCAACGACAAAAGGCGGAGATTGCCGAGAGTTTTTGTGTATTCCTCATTTGGTGCGTCATCCGATCTAGCCGCGAGATCGGCAGCGTTCTCACGAGCGCAAGATTCGCTGGCTACCTTAAGGATCTTCGCGAGCGATTCGCAGACATCGGAACTCGATTCGTAGAACTCACCGCCGAAGCACGTTCGCCCGGAGAATATCGACTTCTTGACCCGCTCTCCTCATCGGCCGACCCAGTTTCGTCAGAAGCCGAGATCGACACATCCAAGCTGGCAGAGGGTCATCGAGTCACAGCCGTTGAAGCAGAGCCGGGCGCTGGTAAGACAACCACGCTTCAGTTCCTCGCGTGGGAACAGGCTGATGGCTTGCTCGGCGGCAAGCCGGGCTATCATCAAGTTCCGGTTTACATCGAACTGAAACTGCTTTCGCATCGCGGTCAGACGATTGAAGCCGCCGTTCAACAGGCGTTGCACCCAGCAATCGGAGAAGCAGGGCGGATTCCGTGGGACTCGCTGCTCCTTCTTGTGGATGGAGTAAACGAAGTCACCACGCACCTGCAAATGAGCTTCAAAGCAGAGGTTCGTGACCTGCTTTCCCGGTTCTCGAAACTGCGGGTTATCATTGCCGGAAGGCCCAACTCCTTTCGTGGCGAGTTTGAAGCCAGAATCGTCGTTCTGCAGAAACTGACCGACAAACAACTCGCCAATTTGTTTCGACGCGTCCTTGGTGATGACGGCAAGGCGGGAGAGTTGCTCGCCTCTGTTCGACAAAGCCCATTCCTCTCGTCGTGGGTGCGGACACCGCTTCACGCAGCGATGGTCGTTGCAATGGCCAAACGCGAGGGTATCGATGCGCTTGCCAATTACTCGTCAACAGTGAGGCGATTTGTTCACGGCTTCCTCAACCGCGAGGTTGTCCAAGCTCCAGGCCAAACGCTGTTGCTGACCAAAGAGCGCCTTCTGGCAAAGTTGGCGTTCAAGACAAAGGAGTCTGGCCAGTTCGCCTTCTCCAAAGTCGCTGCCCGTTGGGCATTGGAGACTGATAAACTCTTGCAAGAGGTTCTGGACAATCATCTCCTGCAACAGGCTGATGGCGAAGCGATGGAATTCGCCCATGAGCTTTACCACGACTATTTCGCCGCGACCGAGTTGGAAACACGGGAGCAGATGCAAGCTGGGTTGGGTGTCGAGTTTGCCTTGTCTCACTTCAGCAAAGTCCACTGGAGTGAATGTGTTCGGCTGTTTGCTGGCCTCTCGAACTCCAGCCGAACTTTGGTCGAACGTGGCGCGGAGAAAAATCCATTCCTCGCAAGGCAGTTACTCCGGGACGCAGGCGATGAGGCTCCTGAATTGGCGGAGCGGGTCTCTGACGAAGCCTATTGCGCCTTGTCGGCAGAACTGAAATCAGCAGCTCAAGCGACGATGGCGGGCGAATGTATTTTCGTGTTGGCAGACTTGGAGCGTTCGGGTCTGCTGGAGCAGGCGATTTCTGAACAGCGTCAAGCCTTTGAACCAAGAGGGAAACTGACGGAGGAACAGCAGGAAAGACAAAGGCAGATCATTGTGCCGCTCGCCAATGGTTTGCTGCTGCTCGTTCGACTGGGACTGATGGAGCAGAAATTAGGGCAGGAAGGCCGGTTCTGCCAGGCAGCTCGATCGGCTATTCGCGGACTTGAACGAATCAAGGCGGCGCGCGTTCTTTGCGCGATGATGTCTGCATGGACTGGCAGCACATTCAGCGAGTCAGCGCTCATCCCCGGCACGGTGTTGGACGCGCTCATTGAACTTGGAGTTGATGAGGTGCTTGACCGCGAAGACAAGTCCATGAACGAGACGTTGGCAACGTGGTTGAAACGGGCTTCGGAAGCTGGATTCTCCAAAGCCTGGCCAGCATACGGAAGGGTTCTTCGACTTGCTCGCCGCGTTTATGTCGCCGACACGGGTCTTCAATTCGATGGCGAGTCCGCGCTCAAGTGGCTTCGCCAGTCGCATGAAGCCAGAGACAGTAAGGGCATTCTGGAACTTGCGCTCCTGTTGGTCGAAGAGCCTGAGTTTGCCGATAAAGCAGGTGAGGGCGAACGGATGCTCATGCAGTTGGCGCGCACAAACCTTGAAGCACGCTACGAACTCGGGCAGCGACTGCTGAAGGGAGAAGACCTTCCAAAGAAGGAAGCTGAGGGCTTTGAGCATCTTCTTTCGGCAGCGGAGGGCGGCCATGCCGACGCGATGCGTGAGGTTAACCCATCGCTCTGCGGTCGGCTTGTTTTTGATCCCTCGCCGCACATCGACCTTCCCACATGGGCCAAGCCATATCAGGGTCGTCTGAAGGCTTTGTTCCCGAAAAATCGAATGAAACTCAACTGAGCAAATGAAAACCCTCGCCCGCCAAGAGCAGGACATCACCAACAAGACGCGCAGCAACCTCTTCGGCTGGCGCGGGCAGTTCACCGCTGAGTTAATTCTGGTATCATCAAACCCATGAAAGACGAAATCCGAACATTGGCCGACCATTATGCTGCCGAGTTGAAGCGCAACATTGACGAGCGCGTGGCTGACATGGAGCAGGACGACCGGTCGCACGTCCTTATTTACGAAGTGCTTGGCATCACAAAGGACGAGGGAAAGCTGATTGACGTTTATCAGAACAAGGGACGATTTCTCTACAAATATGCCGGTTCGTTTCTCGAAGAGGCGGCGAAACTCTGCTTCAAGGCGAAGTTCCCCGACTCCGGTTCGGTCCGCGTTCCCAATACGCACGGCAAGAAGCCAAAACTTTTCGGCGTGGATTGTCTGGTGGGAAGCGACGCCTTGGAAATCAAGTGGCGCGATGCCACCACGGACGGCGACCACATCACCAAGGAGCACACGCGGATGCAAGCCGTGCGTGACGCCGGCTACAAGCCGGTGCGCGTGATGTTCTATTACCCGAATCGCGACCAAGCCATCCGCATCCAGAAAACGTTGGAGAGCCTCTACAAGAGCGTGGAAGGCGAATATCACTATGCCGACGCGGCTTGGGCTTACGTGAAGCGGCGCACAGGAGTGGACTTGCTCGGCATCCTCCGCGACCTGGCCGCAGAAAGGACGGCGTAACATGACAAGTGAAGTTCGTCATGGCGATTGCCTGGAAGTCGCGCGCGGTCTCGCCGCCTCGTCGGTGGACCTGGTCTATGTTGACCCACCGTTCTTCACCCAGAAGACGCACTCGCTCGTCACTCGTGACCGAGCGACGACGTTTCAATTCAGCGACGAGTGGAAGTCGCGCACGGAATATATCGAGTTCCTGCGTTTGCGTTTGAAGGAATCCCGTCGCGTCCTGAAAGCGACCGGCTCGCTGTTCTTCCAGTGTGACACGAATGCCTCGCACCACATCCGCTGCCTCCTGGATGAAGTTTTCGGCGAAACGATGTTCCGGTCAGAGATCATCTGGCACTACCGCCGTTGGTCGAACTCGCAGCGCAATCCGATGCCGTCGCATCAAACCATTTTCTTTTACTCAAAGACGGACGCTTACCAATACCACCAACTTTTCGGCGACTACTCGCCCGCGACGAATGTTGACCAGATTCTCCAGCGCCGGCAGCGAGACGAACACGGTAAAGCCGTCTATGCCCGCGATGGCAGCGACAACGTCATCCACGATGGTCACAAGAAGGGCGTTCCAATCGCCGACGTTTGGGATATACCGCTCCTGAATCCGAAAGCGAAGGAGCGCGTGGGTTATCCGACTCAAAAACCCATCCTTTTGCT
>CAIKLQ010000658.1 GCA_903828255.1 uncultured Verrucomicrobiota bacterium | reverse complement strand
GATTGGTGGAGCACAATGGTGGAGCACAATGGGAGCTTTTTGTGGTATCAGGGAAGGGGGAGAGTTGCAGAGAGACAAGAGCCTATGGTGAGTCCCACCTTGCCCCCTCCATGCCCACCCCGCCTGCCGGCGGCGGTGTTCATGTCATGGGGCTTTGGTGTGCCTCTGTTGCAACTCTCCCCCTCAACCGCCAAGCCCGCCTGAGCCGCCATTCTCCGCCAGCCCTCGACGTCGTTTTCTGAACGGGAAACCTTGGGTGCGGTGCGCGAAACGGAGGTGCGGAACGTCGCGGCCACCGCGTGCCTTACCGTTTCGTTACGCCGTGGAAACCGACGACGGCGTTCTTCCTGCGGGTCAGCGAGCTCTGGCCAACCCTGGTTTTCGTCCTCGATTACGAAGAGCCGCAACTGGCTTTTCGTGGCCTCGCGCGGGCGGCGAACGGCGTCTTGGATTACATCCACATCGACCTCTGAGTGCCGCAACCTTCGCCCGAGGGGACGCCTGCCAGCGTCCTGCCGTTTTTGATTCTTGCTTATACGCTCCGTTTTGATTGCATGAAGGCGTGCCAACGACGCGCGTTCCACGAACAAGTACGCCGCGCTCCTATGCTGTGCGTCAATTCATTGAAAGACACGGCACCGTGCCGAGCGGCATTCTGTTGCACCGATTACGGAGACCCTAACCCCCCCGTCAAAACAGCCAAATCAATCCAACCCACCAGCAAAACTTGAAAACCATACAATTCCTTTTCTTTCCGGCGCTGATCTTGTTTTCGGTACTCGGCTTTCAACTCGCCGCCACGCCTCTCGGGACGGCGTTCACCTATCAGGGCCGGCTCGGTAGCGGCGGCAATCCTGCCAGCGGAATTTACGATTTACGATTTGGGATTTACGACGACGCGGTGACTGGCGCGCAAATCGGCGCTACTCTCACCAATGCCGCTACCGTGGTCAGCAACGGCTTGTTCACCGTGGCGCTGGACTTCGGCAGCGTGTTCGACGGCAACGCCCGCTGGCTGGAACTTGGCGTGCGCACCAATGGCAGCGGCGGTTTCACCGTTCTCGGACCACGCCAGCCCTTGACGGCCTCGCCTTTCGCACTGTATGCGCCGAGCGCGGGAACGGCGACGCTGGCCAGCAATCTACCTTCGGGCACAATTACTGCCGCGATGATCGCCGATGGCGCGGTGACGAGCGGCAAGATTGCGCCCGCCGCAGTGAAACCCTCAAACATTGATGACGGCGGGAGTGCCGGGTACGAGAGTCTGGTAATGTCGGCCCGGTCCTTTCTGACGACGGAGGCGCTGCCCTTCGAGGCGCTGTTGCCGGTGGCTACCAACGGGGGAGCGCCGGGGTTGGTGTTTGCGCTCGATGGTTTTGCGTTCGGGACAGCGGCGGGCTTCGTCGGGCACGAAGGCATTTCCCAACCTTACGAGTTTGTGGCGCAAGTCATCGCGCCCTCCGCCAGTCTGGACCCGAACGCGCAACTCGGTCGGGTGGGCAGCATCCTCTTCACGCGGGCCGGACGCAGCACGACTTTTGCGGGCCTCGTCACCGGTTGCTCCGTCGCGGCTTACGACGGGACCAGTGTGCTTTATACGTTTCAGGTCGGATCGTCGCTGAACGTCATGGCTTTGAACCAAGGTTACCGCATTTACCAAAGCAAAACGGCACCGGACATCCTCGCCAGCAACTATCTGGACATCACCGGCGTGGCTTTGACGCCCGCGCTCTTCGGCAGCTACTCGCAGCGGGAATTTGTGATGCAGTATGCGGAAACACACCTGGATTTTGTCAGCCGCTTAATGGAGCAGGAAGGCATCTTTTACTTCTTCAACCAGGCGGCCAACCCGCCGGTTCTGACGCTGGGTGACAGCGCTCAGTCTCTGCTGGTCGCGCCCTACGAGGCGCTTCGTTACTACGGCGACTTCGCCACGAACATCCCGGCGGGCGCGGAGTTTGTGCGCAGTTTTCAGAAAGCCAAGCACCAGTCCACCAAGCGCTCCACGCAGGCGTCCTATGATTTCAAGAAACCCAAAGTCGGACTGTTAGCCGCCAACCAGACCGCCGATGGCATCGGCGAAAACTATCGCTACGGCACGGCGCTCACCGACCTGGCCGATCTAGAGACTCGTGCCTGGGTCCAAGCCGAACGTCAACAGACGGGGCACAACACTTACCTGGCGGACGGCAACGCGGCGGATCTGCGCCCCGGCTACACGTTCACACTGCTGGACCAAAGCGGGGCCGGCGTCGGCGGCTCTTACCTGGTGACCGCCGCGCGCCAGGCCGCGTTCCGCCGTGTCACCAACGGCGTGGCCAGTTTCTATTTCGGCAATCAATGCGAGGTCCTCCCCGCCGCGCTGCCGTACCGGCCGGCCGTTCAGACGCCCAAACCCTCGGCGCAACCCTGCACGGCGGTCGTCGTTGGCCCGATCGGTGAGGAGATTTACGTGGACAAATATGGCCGGGTGAAAGTGCAATTCCGCTGGGACCGCTACGGCACGAACAGTGAGAATTCCAGCGGCTGGATTCGCGTGGCCAGTCTCTGGGCGGGAAAACAATGGGGCGCGATCTTCCTGCCCCGCATCGGCCAGGAAGTCATCGTGGATTTTCTCGAAGGTGACCCAGACCAACCGGTGATCAGCGGTAGCCTTTACAACGCCGACCAGATGCCGCCCTACGAACTGCCCGCAAACAAAACCATCAGCGGCATCAAGACGCGATCATCCCTGAGCGGACTGCCGGCCAACTTCAATGAACTCCGGTTCGAAGACAAGCGTGGGTCCGAGGAAATCTACCTCCACGGCGAGAAGGATCTGAATATCTCCACGGAGAACAACGCCACCTTCATCGCAACGAACAACGCCACCCTGGGCGCGGGTGGGGACTTGAACCTCAGCGGCCAGGCGATTCAGGTTTCCTCCCTCCAAGGCATCGGCATCGGCACGACGCACGATCCGGCCTTCGCCCTGAACGCCGCCGGAACCATCGCCGCCACGGCGTTTCAAGGGGATGGCTCGGCGCTCGCCAACCTCTCCGCCACCGCGCTGACTTCGGGCACGCTGAACGACAGTCTGCTTTCGGGGAACGTGGCGCTGCGCAATGGCGGCAATAGCTTTTCCGGCTCGCAAGTGATCAGCGGCGGAAACCTGCGCTTAAGCGATCAACCCATTTACCTGCGGGGCGGTGCGGACACTTTTCACGGACTGGCGTGGTATGCCAACGGCACTTTTGCGGGGGCCAATCCCGACGGCCCGGTCCTGTTCGGTTGCGGCGGCGGCGCGTTGGGTTCGATGTGCGGCTCGCAAAAACTCGCGCTGACTTGGAACGATTCCGGCAACGTCACCATTGATCCCGGCAGCCAGAACAACGGAACCTTGATTCCCGGACTCACGTTCGCCCCGAACAGCGGCGAAGGCATTGCCTCGAAACGCACGGTTGGCGGCAACCAATTCGGCCTGGATTTCTACACTTTCGGCACCAACCGCCTCAGCATTGCGAACGGCGGCAACGTGGGCATCGGCACCAGCAGCCCCGCTCGTCGCTTGCATGTGCTCGACGCCGACGGCATCGGCGGCAGCTTGCAGGTCGGCTCGCAATTGGCCGGGGCCACGCCCAAGCTGATCAATTTCGGCGACGCCGACTACGTCCACATCGGCGAGAACGGCCAGGACGACCGGATGGAACTGAAGGCATCCAGCTTCTTTTTCACGGCTGGGAATGTGGGCATCGGGACCAATATCCCGCAACAGAAACTCCACGTCGTGGGCGGGGTGCTGTTCACCAGCGGCAGCAGCGCGGCCAACCAATCGGTGACCTGGTTGCCCGGGAGCGCCAGTTGGAGTTTCACCAGCGACCGCAACGCCAAGGAACACCTGACGACGGTCAATGCGCAGGACGTGCTGGATAAAGTCTGCGGACTCCCGATCGCGGAATGGAACTACCCCGGCTACCCCCAACGGCATATCGGCCCGATGGCGCAGGATTTCCACGCCGCGTTTCCGCTCAACCTCAACGACACCAGCCTCAACGACGCCGACCTCCACGGCGTCGCGCTGGCGGCGATCCAGGGCTTGAACCAGAAGTTGGAACAGAAGGAAGCGGAGATCACGGAGTTGAAGCGGCGGCTGGAGCGGCTGGAGCAACTCATCGTGGCGAACAACGGAGGTGGGAAATGAAGTCGCGAGAATTGGTTTTCTGTTTTCTACTTTCTTTCTGCTTTCGGGCTTGGGGGCAGTATTC
>CAIKLQ010000657.1 GCA_903828255.1 uncultured Verrucomicrobiota bacterium | reverse complement strand
TTGACCGCGTTTCTTGAGGACTTCGATGCGCTCAAAGCGCTTCATGACGTTTCGTTTGCCGCCCAAAGTGGACGCGGCGCGCAAGCTGCGATGCTGTGACATAAATTTTTCGGTTGAATTCTCGCCGCTCCGATGGGAAGCGGGCCGGGTTTGTATCATGCCGCCGCCCGCCTGCCAATGTCTAATTTGAGACGCGCAACTTTTGGGGACTCTCAAAAGATGATCACGGCAACCCCAGTTCACCATCCTCCCTCACCCTGCCCTCTCCCGCTGGGAGAGGGAACAGCCGGCGGACGCTCTTCGTTTTGCGGATGACTGCCCGGCCAATGCAGTCGCACGATTCGTCCTGAGACTAGCGAAGATGACTCCCCCTCCCAGCGGGAGAGGGCGGGGGTGAGGGAGAACCGTCCACTTTGGCAGCCCGGCTAAAACGCCGAGATACGCCCAAAGTAGGATGCCCCAAACTTTTCCCTTGCACACTTACGTTTGTAGGCGTATAAGCTTACATCTGTAATTTATGAGCACCAAAAACATTCCTCGCATTTCCGAAACTGAGTGGGAAGTGATGCGGGCCGTTTGGTCCCAAAACCCCGCCACGGCCAACGAAATCATCGAACGGCTTTGGCGGGAGGATCCCACCTGGCATCCCAAAACCGCCAAGACTCTGCTGACCCGGCTCGTCCAAAAGAAAGCGCTCGATTACGAAACCCGGGGGCGCACCTTCGTTTATGAACCGCTGGTGACCGAACGCGAGTGCATCGCGGCGGCGAGCGAGTCCTTCCTGGACCGCGTGTTCGGCGGCTCGCTCAAACCCATGCTGGTCCACCTCGTCGAGTCACAGCAACTGACGCGAACCGATCTGGACGAACTCCGAGCCCTGCTGGAAAACCAGCCCGCCGCGCCGAAGGGAAAACTCCGGAGGAAACCATGAACGCTCAAGATTTTCTCCCGGCTTTGGGCCGCATTTCCCTCCAAGCGGGCGTGCTGGTGCTGCTGGTGTTGCTCGCGCAAGGAATCTTTCGCCGACAACTCACCGCCCGCTGGCGTTGCGCCCTTTGGATGTTGGTGATTGTCCGGTTGCTCCTGCCGTTTTCACCGGGCAGCCCGGCGAGCATCTTCAATCTGATGCCAGCTTTGGCCAGGCAGACGGCGCACCCTGCTCCAAGCACGTTCGCACCCGCAACCGCCGCTCCGGCGCCGCTCCCCGTCGTCGCCAACCCAATGCTGGAAACGCCGGAGCTGGCAACTCAACCAACGCAACCGTCGGAGAGCGCCCGCGCGCTCACGCCAGTTCCTGAGCCAATTCAAGCGCCGCTGTCGCCACCCAACAGTTCCGCCACGCCGCCAGCCGGCAAGCTTCCGCCCGTGACCGCGACCTCGTGGCGCGCGACGCTGTTCTGGGTCTGGCTCGCCGGCGCGCTGCTGCTCACCGGCTACATTGTGGCCACATCCCTGCGGCTGGCCTGGCGCTGCTGGGGACTGCCGGCGCTTACGGATGCCTCCGCGCTCGCTGTGCTGGATGAATGTGGCCGGCGACTGGGCGTGCGGGGCCGACTCACCGTGGTGGAATGCGCGGAAGTCGCCAGCCCGGCCTTGTTCGGCCTGTTCCGCCCCCGCTTGCTGCTGCCGCCGGGATTCACCCAGAGCTTCTCGCCCTCGGAATTGCGCTTCGTTTTCCTGCACGAACTCGCGCACCTGCGCCGCTGGGATTTGCCGCTCAACTGGCTGGTGGCGGTCCTGCAAATCCTCCATTGGTTCAACCCTCTCGTGTGGTTCGGCTTCGCGCGCTGGCGACTGGACCGCGAACTGGCCTGCGACGCCCTGGCCATCGAGGCCGCCGGCGCGGACCAACATCGCGCGTATGGCCGGACGATTCTGCATCTGCTGGAGAACCTGACGCCCCGCGCGCCGCTGCCGGGATTGGTCGGGATTCTGGAGGACAAACGCCAGTTGCGCCGGCGCATTGGGATGATCGCCAATTTCCGCCCCGGCAATCGCTGGGGACTGCCCTCCGCCGCCCTGCTGCTCTTGCTGGCGTTGGTTGGGTTGACCGATGCGCAGGACAAAGAATCCGCCGGCGACAACTCGAAGGACCAAACCAAAGTCGTGTCAAGCCACGGAACTCCGTCGCCACAAGAGAGCATGATCGATGATTTGGTGAACCAACGCGTTCGCTCAGCGTATGGCGACCGAGCCACATTGATTAGGATGCTGCAAACGAAGGGTCTGACATTCGCGAGCTTTCGCGAGCAGGTGAAACAGGAGGTCGAGGCCAACTCACCCGCCGTGCCGGCGGTGTCTGCGCTGGCGACGAACGAAGTGCGGCAAATCCACGCCACTGCCGAGGCACAAGCGAAAAGCCTTCCACCTTTTACCGCCGAGGCCCTGATCATCTCAAAATCGTTAAACCACCTTTCCAATTCCTACACGGAAGTCCAATTGAGCGCGGTTTTCCAGAGCAGCAATGGCTGGTGGCACTTGCGAGTCACGGCATTGAGCGGCCCGGTGAAAGGGTTGGCCTTCGATTGCCGCACGGTCGAGGATGGTATTCGTTATTATCAAGATTTTGGTGAGAGGGATGAAGTCATGATCGGCGCAACGGCTTGCCCGATCGAATATCCGCCGCCTGGGATGGCCTACTATCTGCCTGGGTGGTTGGCGCTGTGTCCAAGCCCCAAGCTGCCGTTGATTGATGCGAACCGAATGCGGCGGTTTGTTTCGGCGCCGGGATGCCAGTTGGAACTCATCAATCATCCCATGAACGAAGGCGCATTTGGCCTGAAATACCTGTCGCCAGGACAGGCGTTTATTTCCGAACTGAGCATCACCAACAATGGGTTCAGTTTGCAGTTCATGAGTTACACTGGGCCCCACTCGCCACCTTACGACAGAGGCTTCCATGAATTCCAATACGACTTGCTGGAAGTGACCAATGTCGGCGGGTTCACGTTCCCCATGCGGGCTACTTGTCAGCGCATCGGCCCAGCTGCTCCGTGGAAAACACGCGAAGACGTGGTGGCATACACGATTGATGAGATCAGGGTTGTGCGGATAGATCTTTCCGAAGAAGGCTTTCGAAATGGGTTGGTGCGTCCGCCGAAATTGTTTGGGCAAGACTATCGCCCGAAGGATCTGCCACCAGAGAGGTCTGTGGGCTACGTGGTTACCGATGACGACTGGATGTTCCCGTTGGATCGTGAGATTGTGGCTCGTGCCAGAAGGATGAGATTAGCAGAACCTGCAGAGCCGCTCGCTGACCCGCCGTTTCGGAATCCACCGAGACCAAGCGGCTTGGTGGACAGCTTGTTCGCAGTTGAAAAGCAGGCGGGAACAAGCGCCCCGAAGCTCATTCGTCTCAAATCAAATGGCACCACCACCGCTGAGTTGAGGATTCAGAAGGGCACAAGGTTTGAGATCATCAGCAAGCAATCGAAGGGCGATGCGAATAGCGGGCGACAAACCGCGGAGGGGGACGTTACGATTCGGATTATTCACCCTGGGGGTTCGTCGGTCGTTGTGAAAGCAGACGAAATCGAGGCGGTTACAGACAGGGAATGATCCCGATGCCCGCCAGCCGCTTGGTTTATGAACGGGTCAGTAGGGATTATTGACACAAGGCTCTTCGGGGTCCCTCACGTTCGAGCGTGCGAAAAATGAAGCGGCATCAATGCCGCGCCCCTGCCGCGCTTCGCCGTTTTCTCAACAGCAGAGTTTTAACGCCAAGACGCCAAGGCGCAAAGGCGCAAGGATTTTGAAAACCGGTGCCGGCAATAATGGGCGTCACCGCCTGGCGCTGCCGAAGTTGCCAAAAGCCCTCGCTCCGGTTTCGCTGTTTTGACTTTGCGTCTTGGCGACTTTGCGCCTTTGCGTTGAATTCCCACCGGGTTGTTACGCGTTAGAGCCTGTGGTAGGCCTCGCGCAGCAGTTTGATGTCTTTGATATTCGCCGGGACTTTGGCTGGCAACGGCGGCGGCGCGTTGGCCTCGGCGAAGCCGATGGTGGCGCCACAGATCGTGAAGGGGTTGTTTTCCAACTTGGCATCGGGCGCGGTTGCGTTAGGTTGGCAGCATGTCTGAGCGCATCGTCATCAATCCCGAAATCTGCAACGGCCGCCCGGTGGTGCGCGGCACGCGGATCACGGCGCAGACCGTGCTGGAATTTCTCGCCGCCGGTGACTCGGTGGAGGACGTGCTGGAGGAGTATCCGACTTTGAAACGGGCCGACGTGCAGGCGTGCCTGGACTACGCGGCCCGCGTGATGGGGAATCATTTTTCCGTGGTACAGGCGGCATGAAAGGCTTCCTGCTGGACGAGAACCTGCCGTCCCGTTTGCGGTGTTCACCGTCCCTGCCGGTCATCGCCTTTTCCCAAGTCAGCAGCCATCCCTGCGATTCGGACCTCTGGCATTATGCCCGGCGGCACGAACTGATCATCGTCAGCAAGGATGCGGATTTTTCGGAGCGCATCATCCTGCAATCGCCGCCGCCTTGGGTCGTCCACCTGCGGTTCGGCAATTTGAAGCGGAAGGATTTTCACGCCCGGCTGGCGCGCCTCTGGCCGCAAATCGAGGCGCTGCTCAAGACCCACAAACTGGTCAACGTGTATGAGGATCGGTTGGAGGCAATTCGATAACAAGCGGGAGGTGCCGGCAGCCCTCGCTCCGGTTTCGCTGTTTTGACTTTGCGTCTTGGCGACTTTGCGCCTTTGCGTTGAATTCCGATCAAGTTGTTACGCTTCAACGGCTGTGGTAGGCCTCGCGCGGCAGATGGATGTTCCTGATATCCGACGGGACATTGGCTGGCAACTTTGTCGGCGCTTCGGCCTTAGCTTAACCGTAGAGTCCGAACATCGCACTAAGGCTCAACTTGCCAAATCCCAACTGGGAAGTAGTCTGCCGGCATGTCAGAGATTCAAGAACTTGAAAAGGTGGTGCTGGCCTTGCCGATCCAGCAGCGCGTCGGGTTAACCGAATCCCTGCTGGATTCGTTGCCGCCCGCGGGTGAAGAGTGGTCAGAGGCGGAGGAATTGGCCGAAGTGGAACGCCGCGAACTCGAGATCGAAAGCGGCCAAGTCAAAGCCATCCCCGAAGGCGAGTTCTGGCGCCGAGTCGAGACGGGGCGCAGACGGTGAGAGTCGAGTTCCATCCCGCCGTCGAACTGGATGTGGCCGAAGCCCTGCAACGGTACGACTCGGTGTCGGCGCGGTTGGGCGAGGATTTCCAAGCGGAGTTGCGCCGGGTGATCGCCGTTGCCGCCGCCAAACCTGGGAGATTCCATTTGATCAAACCGGGGCTGCATCGCGCGAACCTCAAACGCTTCCCCTACCATTTTGTTTATCGCGAACTCCCTGATGGCATCCGCATAACCCTGGTTCGTCACCACCGGCGCGATCCGCAATTTGGGTTGGAGCGGGAATGAACGGCGGGTTCAGATTCGCGTTTCGCAGCGCGGCGGCGGCTATGCCCGTTTGCAAATGGAAACGCCACGACAACCCGCACGCCGCCGCGCCCAGACCGCTCGCCAGTCCAATCCACATTCCGACCGCGCCGTGTTTTCCCGGAAACGCCAGCGCCGCGCCCAAAGGCACCGCCAAAACCCAATACGCCAGCACCGCGATCAGCGCGGGCACCCGCACATCGCCCAACCCGCGCAGCGCCGAGATCGAGACGACTTGAATGCCGTCCGCAATCTGGAACACCGCCGCTACGATGAGCAGTTTCGCCGTCAAGGCCACGACCGTTGGCGACGCGACGAACACCGCCGCAATCGGTTCGCCCGCCACCATCATCACGATGCCAAACAGACTCATGATGCCCGCCCCCAGCCCGATGCCGCCAAAGCCGATGCGTCTCATGCGCCCGAATTGCCCCGCGCCGTAAGCGTGCCCGACACGGATGCACACCGCCGTCCCAATCCCCAGCCCGAACATGAACGTCAACGCGGCGCAGGTGATCGCGATTTGATGCGCGGCAATCGAGTCCGCGCCGATCCAGCCCATCATGATCGCGGCGAACGCGAAGGCACTGATTTCGAAAAAATGCTGGCTCGCCACCGGCCAGCCGAGTTCCACCAGCCGCCGGAATTTTTCCCGCCGCAACGCCGCCAGCCAACGCCCCGGTTGAAAGGCCCGCAGCGCTGACGCGTGAAGCACGAACCCAATCATCACCACCGCCATGATCGTCCGCGCGGCCAGGGTCGCCCAACCCGCGCCTTCCAGTCCCAGCGCCGGCGCGCCCCAGTTGCCGAAGATCAGCACCCAGTTCAGCAGCACGTTGAGCAGCACCCCGCCGAGCAATACGAACATCGGCACCCACGGATGGTTCAACGCCTCGCTGAATTGTTTGCAGCCGTGCCCCACGAGCGCCGGCAGCAGTGACCAGCCAAACAGCCGCAAAAAAGCGCGCGACGCCTCCACCACGTCGGGCGGTTGCCCCAGGAGATTCAGAAACGGTTGCAGCGCCAATACCGAAAGCGCCGCGAGCAACCCCATCGCAGCCGACACGATCAATCCATGTCGCAGCGTTTCCCCCGCCTCGTCCGGCCGCCGCGCGCCAAACGCCTGCGCCGTCAGCACCGAGATGGACGACAGCAGCCCGATGCCGAACACCAGTGGCAGATGTGCGACCGCGCTCACAAACGCCGCCGCCGCCAGCGGCACGACGCCTACATGCCCCACCATGATCGTGTCCGCCAGGCCCATGAGCATCTGCCCGACCATGCCCGCCATGATGGGCAAAGCCAGTGCCAGCGTGGGCCGCGCTTCGCGGCGCCACACCCGGACATTTCGAACCAGCCGCGAACGCATGAGTCAGTTTCGCGACATTGCCCGGGGAAACAATGTCATTCCGACTCAGCTTGAACTCCTAACCTGACCACCAGAACCGACGCGCTGACAGAAAGATGGCCGGTGAAACATGAAGACGCTGCACTCTTTACCGACCATCTTTCTGCCAACAAGGGCCAGGGAAAATTGAAACCATCTTTCGCATGATTTCACCGGGACGAAGCGAAGTAGCGGCAGGCATCCGTGCCCACCGTTGCACCGCGTGCTTCCGAATCCCATTTTGGGTCGCGGGCTCAGACATTGCCATTCGGCGTTCAGTGCGTGCCGCGCTGCGCAGTCCGCGTTCTGAGTTTATGAGTTTCGGCTCTGACTCCGGCTTCCAAAGCCGAAACTCAAAAAGGCTGGGCCGTGGTCAACCCGCGTTGATGCGCCAAACAAATCTTGTTGAATTGGACGCGTTACGTTTCCCTGTGGTCATGTCATTCATGCGAAAGAACCTGCTTTGCCTTCCAGTCTGCTGCGGCTTGATCGTGGCAACTGAGTCGCCGCGCGCCTACGCCACCGACCAACCGCAGTGGGGCCAAGCGTGGTCACGCAACATGGTTTCCAACGAACGCGGGTTGGTGGATTCGTTCGATCCCAAGCCCGGCCGGAATATCAAGTGGTCGGTCAAACTCGGCACGCAGACTCATTCCACGCCGATCATCGCCGGGGGGCGCATTTACGTCGGCACGAACAACGGCGAACCGCGCGATCCCAAGCACCA
>CAIKLQ010000656.1 GCA_903828255.1 uncultured Verrucomicrobiota bacterium | reverse complement strand
GGCCCGTGTTCGTGTCAGGTCAAGGAGATGAATCCCGGCTACGATTTGTTGCTGTCGGCGAATTGGAATGCGCTGATCGGCTACCAGGAAGTGCGCCTGCCCGAACCGCCGCCGCTGGTGAGCATGTCGCAGTTTGCGGCCACGGCGGCCAGCAATGCGACGACGGCTACCGCCAAAATCGGTGGGGCGCAGGCGAGCGCCGATGGCGCATCTGCCGCTGCGAAGCGCGGCGCGCTGAAGCGCAATCTGGTGGTCGTGCTCGGAGCCGGGGTGCTCTGCCTGATCGCCGCATCGCTGGCGATAAAGGGGAAGGGGAGGCGCAGTCGTGGTTAAACTGAGTGTGAATTCTGCAGTCCGAGTGGCGCCGTTCAAACCCGGTGCAGAATACGAATCCGGCCTCCCGCCCTGCGGCCGGCAAACAGGCTCTGGCGGGCGTGGTTGCAGCGAGCACCCTCAGCCGACCCGGAAGGCGACGCAGCCTTTGGAGTGCGGTGACTTGTCACCGCTTTGGGGAGGCGACTCGTCGCCGTCGAGGGTCGTGGAGCGAACGATTTCAGCGCGAGCGGTCGGTTCAGGTCAACCCGCGCGCCGCGCTGCGCGTCGCTGCTTGGCTGACAAGTCAGCCAAGCCGGAAAAGCGGCGACGAGTCGCCGCACTCCAAAACGCAAGCGCGTCGGCCGATGGTCGCCAACAATCCCCAAGCTCATTTAGATTTCCGGCCTCAAACCGTTTTCAGAATTCGGATTTCGGATTTCGGATTCCCCCATGACCCTCCACCGCCTCATCTTCCGCGAGATTCTCCATCGCAAGCTGAGCTTTGCGCTCGGAGTGTTTTCCGCAGCCGTGGCGGTGGCGTTCCTAGTGGCGGCGCTGGCGATTTTGCAGAAGCACGATGCGCGCACGGAGCAGATCATCGCCGCCAAAGAAACCGAAACCCAGCAGCAGATGGCGAAGTTGGAGGATGATTACCGCAAACTCATGCTGAAGATGGGATTCAACGTGATGATCCTGCCGAAGGACCAAAACCTTAGCGACCTTTACGCCGACGATTTCGCGTCGAAATACATGCCGGAGGAATACGCGACGCGGCTCGCCAAAAGTCGTGTGGCTACGATCAATCACATTCTGCCGTCGTTGCAGCAGAAGGTGAAGTGGCCCGAGCGCGAGCGCACGGTGTTGCTGATGGGCGTGCGCGGCGAGGTGTATCTCCAGAGCGCGTCGCAGAAGCCGTTGCTGGACATGGTGGCGCCGGGCACGATGATCGTGGGTCAGGAGCTTGCGCGCAGTCTTCCGCTCAAGGTCGGCGACAAAACGAAGCTGATGGGCCGCGAGTTCGCCGTCGCCAAGATCAATCCCGAGCGGGGCAACAAGGACGACATCACGGTTTGGATCAATTTGTCCGAAGCCCAGGAGTTGCTCGATAAGCGCGGCCTGATCAACGGCATCCTCGCGCTGGATTGCACTTGCGACACGGTGGACCGCCTCGGTCGCATCCGACCGGAGATCGCGCGCATTCTGCCGGACACGCAGGTCATCGAGTACGCCTCGCAGGCTTTGACGCGCGCCGAAGCCCGGCAACGTGCGGGCGCGGAAGCTCTGGCCAGCGTCGAACGCGAGAAAGAAGGCCGCGCCAAACTTCGCAGCGAACGGGAAGCGCTGATCTCCGTGCTCGTGCCGGTGGTGATGGTCGGCAGCGCGGTGTGGATCGGTATGCTCGCGCTGGCGAATGTGCGCGATCGGCGGGGCGAAATCGGAATTCTCCGCGCGCTGGGGCTGCGGTCGCGCCAGATTCTGGTGATCTTTCTCGGTAAAGCGGTCGTCATCGGACTCGGGGGCGCGGCTTTGGGTTATGGGGTCGGGCGGGCGGTTGGCGTGTTTTGGCGTGAAGCTCCGGGCGTGGCGGCGGGGTCATTCGCCTTCGTGGACGGGCGGCTGTTGTTCCTGGTGTTGGTCGCCGCGCCGGTGTTGGCGGCGTTGGCGAGCTGGCTACCCGCGCTGGTCGCCGCGCAACAGGATCCGGCGGAGACGTTGAGGGAGCAATGAGCGCGCTGCTCCAGATCGAAAACTTGAGCAAGTCCTACGCGGGCTTGGGCTGCGGCGTCGCTGCGGTGCAAGGCGTATCGCTCGCGGTGGGCGCGGGCGAGTTCGTGGCGGTGCAGGGGCCGAGCGGTTGCGGCAAGACTACGTTGCTCCTGGCGGCGGGCGCGCTGCTGCAGCCGAGCGGCGGACGAGTGCTGGTGAACGGCCAGGATCCTTACGCGCTTTCCGCCGGACAACGGGCGCAGTTCCGCGCCGCGCATCTGGGTTTCGTTTTTCAACAGTTTCATCTCGTGCCGTATCTCGACGTGCTGGATAACATTTTGGCGCCCACGTTGGCGCTAGTGGCACGGGCGTCTCGCCCGTGCGAACCGAAACGCACAGGCGAGACGCCTGTGCCACTACCTCGCGCAGGGAATGGGAGCGCTGCGCGCACTCGTGCTCTCGAACTAGCTGAGCAGTTCGGGTTGACGCACCGGCTGCACCACGTTCCCGCCGCGTTGAGCACGGGGGAACGGCAGCGCGTGGCCTTGGCGCGGGCGTTGTTGAATCAACCCAAGCTGTTGCTGGCCGATGAACCCACCGGCAATCTCGATGAAGAAAACGGACAAATGGTTTTGCGCTGCCTCGCGGACTTCGCCCGCGCCGGTGCGGCGGTCCTGCTGGTGACGCATGAGCCGCGCGTCGGGGAACATGCCAGTCGCGTCGTGCGGATGGACGGAGGGCGAATCCAATGAAGAGTTTCTGGTTGGCGCTACTTGGTTCCGTGGTCGTGGCGGCAGGCTTGGTGGCCTTGCTCGCATGGCCGGGGCACAAGTCGCCGCGCGTTGGTGGAGCGGCGGAAAAACCGCTGCTGGTGTTTTGCGCGGCGGGCATCAAGCCGCCAGTGGAAGCCGTCGCGCGCGAATACGAACAGGCCTTCGGAGTGCGGGTGCAACTTCAATATGGCGGTTCGGGCACGCTGCTGAGCAACTTACGCGTCACGGACACGGGCGACCTGTTTCTCGCGGCGGACGCGAGCTACATGAAGTCCGCGCGGGAGTTCGGGCTGTTGGCGGAAACGCTTGCGCTGGCGCGGCAACGCCCGGGCATCGCGGTGACCAAGGGCAATCCGAAGAACATCCGCACTCTGGACGATCTCCGGCGAACGGACGTGCGGGTCGCTGTGGCCAACCCGGAGGCGGCGTCCATCGGGCGAACGGTGCGGGCCTTGTTGCAACAGGCTGGGCAATGGGCCGATTTGGAAAAGCGCATCATCGTTTTCAAGCCGACGGTCAACGACGTCGCCAACGATGTGAAGATCGGCGCGGTGGATGCCGGCATCGTGTGGGATGCGACGGCGCGACAATATCCAGAGTTAGAATTCGTGACAGTGCCGTTGTTCGACACTGCCACCGAAACGATCAGCGTCGGCGTGCTGAAACGCTCACCGCAACCCGCGGCGGCGCTGCGGTTCGCGCGGTATTTGGCGGCGAGTGACAAAGGGCTGAGGCAATTTGCCAAGTGCCATTATGAGCCAGTGGAGGGGGACGCGTGGGCGGAGACGCCGGAGCTCGTCTTGTTCAGCGGCGCGATGCTGCGGCCGGGCATTGAGAAGACGCTCCGCGAATTCGAGCAGCGCGAGGGTTGCCGCATCACAACGGTCTATAACGGCTGCGGCGTGCTCACCGCGCAAATGCGTGCGGGGCAACGGCCCGACGGCTATTTTTCCTGCGACACGTCGTTCATGAAAAGCGTGGCCGACCTTTATCTCGATCCGGTGGATGTCGTGGACAATCATTTGATGATCCTCGTGGCGAAGGGAAATCCGAAAGGGATTCAGTCGGTCCAGGATTTGACGAAGTCGGGGTTGCGCGTCGGCCTGCCGCATCACGAGAAGTCGGCGATGGGCAACATCGCGTGGAAGATGCTGGTGGAGATGAAAGTCAATGATGCGCTCGCGGCGAATCTGAAGGTGGAATCGCCGACGGGGGATTTCTTGGTGAACCAGCTTCGCACCGGATCGCTCGACGCGATCATCGCTTGTCAAAGTAACTGGACCGGCGTGCGCGAGCATCTCGACGCCTTGCCCATCGAGCATCCGCTGGCCCGCATGACTCAGCCCTACGCCGTGGGCCGTGAAACGCGCCACAAGCAAGTGATGGGGCGTTTGCAGGCAGCGCTCACGACTGCCGAATCTCGTGAGCGCTTCGAGAAGGAGGGTTTTGGGTGGCGGTACCAAACGACTGCCGTGCCATGAAACTCCGGCTCGATTTCACGGCGCAGCCTTTGGAGTGCGGTGACTTGTCACCGCTTTTGGCAGGCGACTTGTCGCCGTCGAATGTCGTGAGGCGAACGATTTTGGGGCGAGAGATTCGTGCCGGTGGTTTCTCGCGCCGCGCGGCGCGGCGCTGCTTGGCTCACAAGTCAGCCAAGCGGAAAAAGCGGCGACAAGTCGCCGCACTCCAAAGCGCGGGCTCGTTTTCGGGGGGCTTCAAGCAGGCGCTTGCCGGAGGGAGCTTTCCATGAGCCTTAGCGCCGTCCCGCCAATGCCACCGCCCGTCCGCCGCCCCGACTGGCCATTTTTCGCCGGCCTCGCGATATTGAGCGGCGCTTACGTGCTGCTGATCTTGGCCATGCTCGCGGCCGATCTATCCTTCACCACGCCCAACCATTTGTTGCGCGCGCTGGCGAGTCCTGAGATACGGTACTCGATCAAGCTGAGTTTGATTTCCTGCACGCTGACCACGCTGCTCTCGCTGTGGATCGCCGTGCCGACCGGGTATCTGATGTCGCGCCAGCGCTTTCCCGGCAAGCGCCTCATGGACGCGATTCTCGACATTCCGATCGTGCTGCCGCCGCTGGTGATCGGTTTGAGCCTGTTGATCTTGTTTCAAACCCCCGTGGGTCGGGCCATTCAGAAAATCGTGCCGGTTACCTACGCGATCCCCAGCATCATCCTCGCGCAATTTGCGGTGGCGGGCGCGTTTGCCGTGCGGACGATGCTCGTGACTTTCGATCAGATCAGTCCGCGCTGCGAGCAAGTCGCACTGACGCTGGGCTGCAATCGCAGCCAGGCGTTCTGGCGCGTGGCGTTGCCGGAAGCGCGGCGCGGCGTGCTCACCGCGGCGACGCTGGCTTGGGCGCGTGCGTTGGGCGAGTTCGGGCCAATCCTGATTTTCTCCGGCGCAACCCGGATGCGCACGGAGGTGCTGCCGACGACCGTGTTTCTGGAATTGAGCATAGGCAACATCGAAGCGGCGGTGGCGGTGTCCCTCATCATGATTGTCGCCGCGCTGGCGGTGTTGACAATCGCGCGGGTGTTCGGCTTGCGCACGCCAATGGAGCGCGTGCTGTAATCATGATTGCCGTGGAACATCTCAAAGTGCGCGTCGGTGGTTTTGCGCTGGAGGACGTCAGCTTCGAGGTGCCCACGGGACATTATGCGGTGTTGATGGGCCGAACCGGTGCTGGAAAAACCACACTGCTGGAAGCGCTCTGCGGCCTCAAGCCGGTGGCCGGGGGAACGATTCGGCTGAACGAGCGGGACGTCACCCGGCTCCAGCCCGCCGCGCGCGGCATCGGCTACGTGCCCCAGGATCGCGCGCTGTTTCAAACCATGACCGTGCGCGAGCATCTGGCCTTCGCATTGTTGATTCGGAAGTCGGAGCCACTCGTCATTCAACAACGCGTGGCCGAGTTGTCCCACTTGCTGGGCATCGCGCATTTGCTGGAGCGCAAGCCGCAGGGCTTGAGCGGTGGCGAAACGCAGCGGGTGGCGCTGGGGCGCGCGCTCTCGGTGCGCCCCGGAATCCTCTGCCTGGACGAGCCACTGAATGCGCTGGACGACGACACGCGACAGGAAATGTATAAATTGCTCGGCGAGGTGCAACAGAGCACCGGCGTTACCATTCTCCATGTGACCCACAATCGCGACGAGGCCGAGCAACTGGCGGACAGAATTCTGGTGTTGCGGGATGGGCAAATGGTTTGTCAGAAAGGGTGAACCGATGGAAAACACCAACATCCAACGGGCGCCATCCGGAGCCTCGTTGGGGGGCGGGGTTCGATGTTGGATGTCTCCTTGAGTCGAAGGATCTGAAGCCGCGCGTCGTGGAGCGCGTCGTGGTTCCTGAAAGCTGGACTGGCCTGTCCATGACTGAGTGGTATGCCTTGTGGTTGCGCCCGGTTTTTCCCCGGGTCTGGCAAGGCATCGGCGGTTCGTCGGCTTGCAGGTAGCCGCCAGCAAACAGCGCGGCTTTCTGCGCCCCCTTGGCGGGGAAGAGCGAGAAGCGCGCCCAGCTTGTGGCTTAGTCGCTCATGGCGCGAACCCCTCAGCCAGAACGTGGCTCATTGATGAAGCCGCCAGCCAGGACTCCTACCGGCCTGAATGCGATGGGACGGATTCAGAGTTTTCAGAATTGATCTTCCTTCTCCTTGAACAAGATGTTGAAGGTCGTCAGCGAACCATAGCAGCGCGTGATGTATTGCTGCATCTCGACTTTTTCGCCATCGGTCAGTTTTTCGTGAGCGTTAATCTTCTGCTCCAACACCCGGAGATTGTTGCGCACCATCACGACTTTGTGGAAAAACGTTTCGAGCGGCACTTCCTTGGTTTGCAACGTCGGATCGTCCGGATGCATCACGAGTTTGCCGCCATGCCAGCGCAGGCCGAGTTTCTCGACGACGCAATCCGGCTGCTCCAGCCCGAGTTCCCGGACCGCCGCTTCCAGAGTTTGCTCGATGAATAACTTCAACGGCACGTTCAGCCCGCTCACCGCGACCTGGGCTTCAGCGGGTTCGAGGCCCGCGGCATCGGGGGCTACCGTGCGCTTGCCCTCGGTGAACAAAATGTCCGCCGTGGATTCAGAGATGGTTTTCACCGTGCCCAAGCCATACTGCGGATGGCGCACGGACATGCCGACATGAAGTGACTGAATTTTCATGGCCCGATTTTAACCCCGGCGGGCACGGCTTGCCACCCCGAAATCGGCGAAGGCGGGATGGGGCACGCCCATCCTCGGGCGCAGCAACTCTCGCACGCTTGGCGAATTGGTTGGTTCAGGCGGCTTGCCTCCGTTCTCCCTTGGCGTGGTCGCGGAGGCCACACGCCGGGCCGCCCCCGCTTTGGATCGTGATTTTACGCTTCCGGCGGCGTGTTTTGCTTTGACAACTTTCCCCAAAGCCTGTGGCATACGGTTCGTCGCGAACACAAAACCAGCGCATCTCGAATGAAGAAATACAACGTCGGCATCATCGGCTACGGTTGGGCTGCTACCGCCCACATCCCGGCCATCAACGCCTCCTCGCTCGCCGAGGTCACGGCGATCTGCTCGTCGCGTCCGCTCGACGCCGCAGCGCTCAGCACACAATACGGCAGCGACATCACGGTCTATACCAGCCTTGATGCGATGCTCGCCAACCCGGACATCCACGCGGTTTCCGTGTGCAGCTTGCCGAATCAGCACGCGGCCCAGACCATCAAAGCCGCGCAGGCTGGCAAACACCTCATCCTGGAAAAACCGCTTTGTCTCTCGCTCAAGGACCTGCGGGCGATGCAGCAGGCCGTGAAACAGGCGCAGGTGAAAACTTGCGTTTGTTTCGAGCTGCGTTTCTCCAGTCAGTTCGTCACCACCAAAGCGGTGTTGGATGCCGGCCTGCTCGGAGAAATCCACTACGGCGAAGTGGATTACTATCACGGCATCGGGCCGTGGTATGGGCAATTTCGCTGGAACGTGAAAAAGGACGCCGGCGGCAGCGCGCTGCTCTCAGCCGGTTGTCACGCGCTCGACGCCTTGCTGCTTTGCATGGGTGGCGAAGTGGAAAGCGTCTCCAGCTACGCCATCGGTTCGGCCAACAAGGTGCTCAAGGCCTACGAATATCCGAGCACGAGCGTGAGCATCCTGAGGTTCAAGGATGGTCGCGTGGGCAAGGTCACGGCCTGCATTGATTGCCTCCAACCGTATTATTTCCACACGCACCTCGTAGGCAGCGAAGGCTCGTTGCTGGACAATAAATTCCATTCGACCAAGCTCGGCCTGAACAAGACGAAGTGGAGCGAGCTGTCTCTCAAGCTATGTGACTCCGGCGACGTTTCGGATCATCCCTACACGACGCAGTTTGAGGCATTCTTCAACGCGCTGGCCGCCGGCAAAGACATGCCGCTCACGAGCCTCGATGTGGCGGCTAAGACCCACGAAGTCATTTTCGCCGCGGACAAATCGGCGGCCACGGGCAAGCCGGTAAAGATTTAGGAACGGCAATGAACTTTGGTGGAAGAATGTTTTTTGGCTCGCCCTCACCCCGGCCCTCACCCCCGGGAAGAGGGAGAATCCGCCACACACCTTTAGGATGTCGTGAGGCTGAACTTGCCCGACGCGCTTCCGCAAATCAGGGGAGGCGCGATGGCTGTTCCCTCTCCGCGGGGGAGCGGGGCAGGGTGAAGGTGAGCGTTTTTCTAAATCTGCAACCGCACTTCGCACTCCGCACTCCACAATGAAAACTGCCATCGCCATCGGCGCGCATCCGGACGACATCGAGTTCTACATGGCTGGAACGCTGTTGTTGCTCAAACACGCCGGCTACGACATCCACTACTTCAACGTCGCCAACGGCTGTTGTGGCAGCGTGCAATATAATGCCCGGCAGCTTGCGCGCATCCGTTTAGGCGAGGCGAAACGCGCCGCCAAGGTTCTCGCCGCGCATTTCCATCCGCCGCTCTGCAACGACATGGAGATCCTCTACGATCTGAAGCTCGTCCGCCGGGTCGCCGCCGTGATTCGCGAAGTGAAGCCGGCGGTCATTCTCACGCATCCGCCGGTGGACTACATGGAGGACCACACGAACACCTGCCGGATTGTCCTGACCGCCGCGTTTGCGCACGCCATGCCGAACTTCCGCTCCATCCCACCACGAGCCACCGCCGAATACGACCTGACCATTTATCACGCCATCCCGCACAGCCTGCTCGACCCGTTGCGGCAATTCGTCGTGCCGGAAGTTTTCGTGGACACCACGTCGGTTCAGGAAACCAAACGCGCGGCGCTCGCGGAACACCAGAGCCAGCAGAACTGGCTCGACGTGACGCAGGGCTTGGAATCGCTCGGCAGCAAGGTGGACGAACTGGCGCGCGTGGTGGGCAAGTGCTCGAAGAAATTCAAATTCGCCGAAGGCTGGCGCCGGCATTTGCACTACGGCTTCAGCGCGAATGAAGTTGATCCGTTGCGCGAGGCGCTGGGGAAAAAGTATCTGGCGAACAGGGCGCGCGAACAAGGCTCGGCGAAGCGTGACACATGACCAGCGGTATTGGAGTGAGAAGATGGGTGTTGGCAATTGTATTGACGCTAACGCCTTTCACGCTCACTTCGTTGCCGTTGGTTTGGTTGAGTTCTCAGCAAGGGATCGAGTGGACCTACTCCCTGTTCGGCAAGGATCATCCACTTAACTTTGGAGGCAATCCCGCAGAAGTGCTGAGCCATTTGCTGAATTGGATTCTCATGACCGGTTGTACCGCCGGCTTGTGCTCGACCTTGATTGCCACATCGCTTTTGAAAGCGGATGCCGACCGGAGTCCACCGTTCGCATTCCTGCCCGCGGTCCTGTATGGGATCGCAGCCCTTGGTCTTCTGGGATGGACGGGCTGCTTGGATTCTCGGCACGGCGAAGGCGCGGTGGTTATTTCGTTCATGCTTTTCTTCGGGCCTTGCACTTTTCTCTCGGCTATTGCCGCCCTTCGACTGCTGGCGAGCCGCGCAAGTCTGCGTGTGCGGATTCTCTGTGTCACCGCCGTGTTGGTCATGTCAGGCGCGTTTCAGTGGGTTTATGAGCATTCTGGCACAGGCGGCCCGAACATACTCGTTTTCCCGCTGCTCTTCTGCCAAGTCGGAGCTTGGTGGTTTGTTGGCAGAAGACTAAGTCGCAAATGTCCCCAATGGGTTGAGTGATGTGTCGGCGGCTAACCAAAAGACCGATTGAAATTGTCAAACCTGTGCCGCCAGCCAAATCGGCCGAGCGATTCCGTTATTCGTCCGGATCCCTTGCGTCCGTTTCCCCCCACCCGCTCTGTCGGCCAAGCTGGGTTTGTCCCTTGTCGGTTTGCCAGGCTCGGACTAATTTGCGCCCATGACCGCAGCCGATGTTATTGATGATATCGAGCAACTGACGCCAGAAGAACAGGTAAAGGTGATTCACTACGCTTTCGAGTTGGCCCGTCGCCGTCAACTCAGTGCCGAAGAATTGGGGGAACTGGCTCAACGCTTGGTTGGCTCAGATGATCCCGCCGAGATCATTCGCTTGAAATCGGCAATGACGCGCGGGTTTTACGGCGAGTGAGTGATGCGATAAGCCCCGCGCCGAAATTTCCCGCCGGCACCGTCCAATCACCAGTGCCTTCCGTTCATTGCCCGTTGCTTCGGTCGCGCGACTTGGCAACACTGCGCCCGAACTTGAAGCAACCAAACCTATGAACGACTCAGCCAAACTCGCCCGCGGCCAATGGATGGTTCTGCTCGCGGCCTTTCTCGGCTGGATGTTCGATGGTTTGGAGATGGGCATTTTTCCGCTCGTCGCGCGGCCCGCGTTGCAGGAGATGCAAGCCGCTGCCGGGGTGCTGGACGAACAGTTCGTACAGATGTGGATGGGCAAGATCACCGCGCTGTTCCTGCTCGGCGCGGCGGCGGGCGGGCTGGTGTTCGGCTGGCTGGGCGACCGGTTCGGCCGGGTGCGCGCCATGACGCTGAGCATTCTCTGTTACTCGCTGTTCACCGGGTTAGCTTACTTCGCGCAGCAACCGTGGCATCTGGGCGCGTTTCGGTTCATCGCCGCGCTCGGCATGGGCGGCGAATGGTCGCTGGGCGTGGCGTTGGTCATGGAGTGTTGGCCGGCGGACAAACGCCCGCTGATGGCGGGGTTGATCGGCGCGGCGGCCAACATCGGTTACTGCCTCATCGCGGTGATCGGCATCAATTTCGCCATCACCCGCGATTCGTGGCGTTGGGTGATGCTCGTGGGCGCGGCACCGGCGCTGTTGACGTTGTTGATCACCTTGTTTGTGCCGGAGTCGGAGCGGTGGAAGGAGGCCGTGAAGAAAGGCCCGGCGCGTCCGGCCCGGGAAATCTTCAGCGCGGGGCTGTTACGCTCGACGTTGCTGGCGATTTGTTTTTCCTCGGTGGCGCTGATTGTCACCTGGGGCATCGTGCAGTGGATTCCGTTGTGGGCGGACCAAATGACGCACGGCCAGCAACCGAAGGTCAAAGCTTACAGTCAACTGGCCGCGTCGCTCGGCGCCATCGGCGGCTGTTTGATTGCGCCCATCCTCGGCGCGAGGTTCGGCCGCCGCCCGGTTTACTTCGGCCTGTGCCTGGCTTCTTTGCTCGCTTGCAACTTTCTGTTCCGCACGTTCCAGAATTACAGTGGCGCGTTTCTGCTGACCGTGGGCGTGGTGGGAATGTGTACCGCGTCGTTTTATGGCTGGCTGCCGCAATACTTGCCTGAACTTTTTCCCACCCGTGTGCGCGCTACTGGACAGGGGCTGGCGTTCAATTTTGGCCGCATCCTCGCTGCCCTTGGCGCTTGGCAGATGGGGTCGTTGATGGCGTTCTTCGACAAGAGCTACGCGAAAGCGGGCGCGACCCTGGTGCTGGTGTATTTGGTCGGCATGGTCCTGATCTGGTTCGCGCCGGAAACGAAGGGCAAGCCGCTGCCGGAGTGAAGATAAACAACCAAGAACCGAAGGCACAAAGAAGTAAGCCATGACTTTGGCTGACTTTGATTCTTTCTGCGACCATCTTTCGGAATGCGTTCAAGCCTTCCGAGCTTTGGGTCTTCGTTTCTTCGCGGTTCAACTCCCTTCTTGGAAACATCCCGCCCGATGAGCAAACCCACGGACATCCGCGTCGTAGGCACGGCGCTTTATTTTCTCCCGGTTCGGACGCGCGTGCCGCTGAAGTTCGGGGCCGAGACGGTGACGGAGGTCACCTGTGCGCGAGTCTGTGTGTGGGTGACGGATCGGCGCGGACGCAGCGCTGCGGGTTGGGGCGAAACGCCGCTCAGCACGCAATGGGTTTGGCCCAGCGGTTTGCCGCTCGCGCCGCGCGCGGACGCGTTGCGAAAATTCTGCGTCCAACTCGCAAGGGCCTGGGCGGAATTTCCCGGCTGGGGGCATCCGCTGGAGATCGGTCACGATTTCCAACAGCAGGGCCTTCCCGGATGGCTGGAGCGATTCAATCTGGAACGCGACGCGCACTCCGAGCCGCTGCCCTGGCTCGCGGCGCTGGTTTGCTGTTCGGCGTTTGATCTCGCAGTGCATGAGGCCTTCGGGCAACTCGTGGAGCGTCCGGTTTATGCCACGTACGGCCCGGAATTCATGAGCCGCGATCTGGGGGATTTTCTGGAAGCGGCGCCGCTATTTTCGTTTGCGGGAAAATGTCCGCAGGATTTCCTCAGGGCGATTCCGCCAGTGCAATTGCCCGCCTGGCACTTAGTCGGCGGACTGGATTTGCTCGACCCTTCTGAGCTGAATGGCGCGGAGCCGGAGGACGGCTATCCCGTGCTGCTGCCGGATTGGATTCAGCGCGACGGCCTGCAATGTCTGAAGGTCAAGCTGCGCGGCACGGACGCCCGCTGGGATTTCGAGCGGATGGTCAAGGTGGGCGACATCGCCCTCGCATCTGGAGTGACAGCCTTATCCGCCGACTTCAACTGCACCGTCACCGACCCGGCTTATGTCATCGAGATTCTGCAACGGTTGCAGCGCGAGCGCCCCGGCGTGTTCGAGCGGTTGCTCTACGTTGAGCAGCCATTTCCGTACGACCTGGAGCGGCATCGGATTGACGTGCATGAACTCGCAGCGATGAAACCGCTATTTCTGGACGAGAGCGCGCACGACTGGCGCGTGGTCCGATTCGGGCAGCAGCTTGGATGGAACGGCGTGGCCCTGAAGACCTGCAAGACCCAAACCGGCGCGCTGCTGATGGCGTGTTGGGCGAAGGCGCACGGCATGCGACTCATGGTGCAGGACCTCACGAACCCGATGCTCGCGCAGATTCCGCACGTGCTGCTCGCGGCTCATGTGGGCACGATCAGGGGCGTGGAAACCAACGCCATGCAGTTTTACCCGGCGGCTTCGGTTGCAGAGGCGGTGGTCCATCCGGGACTTTACCAGCGGCGCAACGGGGTGGTGGAGCTTTCGAGTATTCGGGGGCCGGGCTTCGGCTACCGCCTGAATGAAATGCAACGCGAGCTTCCAGCCGTTGCCGCAGAATTTGGAAGGTAGTATCCAGATTATTTTTGTTGAGTTCTTTCACCGTGAGTTGAAACTTGGCCCGCGTGTAGCACGCAACGATTAACATTTTAACCAATTAACCAACCAACCTACCTATGCCCCGAAAACTCAGCGCCATTTCCCCCGACTGGTGGGATTACACCACCCTCGACAGCGATATTGTCCGTGACGCCGCCGCGCTCACGCCGGAAAAAATGCAGAAGCTCTCGCGGCCTGGCTTCAAGGTCGTGATGTATGACACGCTCGAAGATTTCTATCTGGCCGAAGCGCTCGAATACCTCACCGCCTGGAAAGAATCCACGCCCGACAACCCCGTCGGCCTATGCGGGCCCATTGGTCCCACGGAACAACTACCGCTGGTCGTCCGGCTCGTGAACGCCCTCGGTCTCAACGTGAAGTCCGCACACTTCTGGGGCATGGACGAATGGTTTCTCGACGGCCAGGAAACGCCGGTCACGCACCCGCTTTCGTTCGAGAAGGCCGACCGCGAAATGTGCTTCAGCCGCATCCGCAAGGACCTCGTGATGCCCGACGCGAATCTGCATTTCCCCAAGGGCGACACGAGCGCGTATCGCAAGAGTTGGGATGCCGGCGTGCGTTGCGCCGTGATGCAAGGCGGTCAGGGCGACGTGAAGCACTGGGCTTTCAACGATCCGCCGAAGCGCACGGGCAAATACAAACACGAGCCGCCCTCGCCCGCTGAGTATCGCAAGCTTGCCACGCGCGTGGTGGATTTGCACCCGCTGACCATCGCCCAGAACGCGCGCACCTCTGGCGGTGGGAACATCTCGCTTGTGCCGACGCAGGCGATTTCGGTAGGGCCGGTTGAGACGTGGAAGGCGGACAAGGTCTCCATCTGGCACGCGGGCAGCCATGACAATCCGTTCGGCCAGCGGCTGACGTGTTTGATGATTGCCAAGAAGCTGGCGGACGCCGCCGTACCGATGTCGTTGCTGGCAGATCATCCGAATGTGCAGTTCAATTACTACCGCCGCGGCATCGGGAATTGCGACGTGGAGATGCACTGAGGGTGACATGCCAAGACTAAGCGCAGAAAGCACGGAAGACGGGATTTGATCACGAAGCAACTAGGTCGCCGTCAGGAGCATGAGGTTCAAGTCGTGAGGGACAGAATAAAAGCAAAACACCAGTTCAACTTCCTTCGTGTGTGGGAGTCTTGTAGCGTTGCGATTGCCGGTTCTTTGGGGTCGCCAAGACTGCTTGTGGTTTGCCTTGCGCTAGTTTTCCACCACCACGCAACGGCCCAAGGCACGCTGAACGCTTTGACTTTCAGCCTTGGCCTGCCTGGGCCGAGTTACGCCCAAGACGGTGTGGGTTGGTCGTTTGTCCCAACCTCGGATTTGTTGGTGACGGGCATTAACTCCTCCGCCTCCCGAGTCAATTTCTGGCTGGGCACAAATCAAGTGATTGCCAGCTACGATTATGCAGGGCCACCGAGCGGTCTTTTCACTGGTCCGCCCACGAATTTTCAGCCTGTTGCTTCGTTGGTCCTGAACGCCGGGCAGACGTACTTTGTTTCCACTCAGTTTCCCAATTTTACCAACGTGGTACCTCTTTTCACGTATTCTCGCAACGGACTTGGGGAGTTTCCGCCGTTCGCTACTTCATCTTACATTACCCAATTTGCCAGTTACTTGCTTTCTTCGAGTGGGGAATGGACCTCACCAACCACACCGCCCGACTTGAACACGGAATTCCTTTTCTTGGGCCCAAATTTTCAATTTCAAGTCATTCCCGAACCGACAACTCTTGTACTTGCGGCACTTTTTGCCGTGGGGCTGACTTTCGCCAAGCGACGAATGGTCATAATGGTCATTTTCCGCTTCCCAGATTCGGAGACGAAACGGCACGCCTCTGGGTTTTTGCCAGGCCGTTG
This sequence comes from uncultured Verrucomicrobiota bacterium, assembly GCA_903828255.1. Lineage (GTDB taxonomy): Bacteria > Verrucomicrobiota > Verrucomicrobiia > Limisphaerales > JADLHS01 > CAIKLQ01. The sequence goes on along the minus strand of CAIKLQ010000656.1, from coordinate 9,678 downwards.
CGCATTCAAGGACCAAAGGAATGGCGACACGTTCGTTAGGTCGAACTTGCCAATCCGAAACCACATAGCCGCCTTGCCATGATCATCATCAGGTTTCCAGACATGGGGACGAGGCGGCGCGCTCTAGGCTTTCTCCCGGGCCGCTTTTCGTTCAAGATCTGGGCGACCGGCGAAATGATGGTTCCGACTAACGCTCTTGCCGCGCTTGCGCGCGAGAGCATCGGTTTCACGGTTGCAGGACCGGCGACACCTCAGCGGCTTGTTCAACTCCAGAAGACGGAGGTTTCGCGCTAACATGTCCGCCAAGTTTGCCGAGCGCATCAGCTTCGAGCGCGAGCTTTGGCAGAAGGGCTTTCAACTCGTCGCCGGCGTTGATGAAGCCGGGCGAGGACCGTTGGCTGGGCCTGTGGTGGCGGCGGCGGTTATCCTTCCGCAAGCTTGGCGGGACGGCGGGTTTGATGAACGGCTGCGCGACCTAAACGATTCCAAGCAACTTACCGAAGCCCAGCGCGAGGCGTTCTTCGCCATCCTGACGGCGCATCCGGAAATCCGCCACGGCATCGCGACGGTGGACGCTGCGGTGATTGACCGGATCAACATTCTGCAAGCCACGCATCGGGCGATGAACGAGGCGCTCGCGCAGTTTCAGCCGCCGCCGGAGCATGTGCTCGTGGACGGTCGGTCGGTGAAGTCCATGAAGTTTCCGCAGACGGCGCTCGTGAAGGGCGATTCCCTCAGCTATTCCATCGCCGCCGCGAGCGTGCTGGCCAAGGTCACGCGGGATCGCCTGATGTTGGAGTTTGACGTGGAATTTCCTGGCTATGGTTTCGCCGCGCACAAAGGGTATGGCACGCCGCAGCATCTCGCGGCCATTGCCGAGCACGGTCCGTGTCCCATTCACCGGCGCAGCTTTGCGCCGATCAAGCCCGCACAGGCCGAGCTTCTCTGACGGGCTCTCCGCGACTGCGGTGCAGATGGTGGGGCAGAGGAGGCTGACGCGGGTGTTGCGTTCCGTGTTTCGCTACGTTCACCGCGTTGAACGTAGCGGCAAACTTTTAGCGCGCCGCCGCATTGGCGGTCGGGAGTGGTTGCGAATTGGCAAGCCCCCGCACGCCTGCTTCCGGGCGGCTGGAAGCGCGCCCTTTACGCCAGGCAAGGATGCCTGACGCTCCGCCCGTTGATCGCCACTTCCCATCGCTTCCGAATCAATTCTCCCACTTCACCGGCACGGTCATTTTCTTGCCGAAGCGGTTGCTGTATTGAAGTTGCCGGTGTTTCAGGCCGTGTTCATGGACCATTTTCGTCAGCTTCACGTCGTAGCAACAATACTCCGCGATCTCCAGCAGCTTGCCTTCCTTGAACCAGCGGATGGCCTGCAATCCTTCCGCCGTTTTTTCCACGCCGAACGTCGCGGTGGCGATAGAGTCGAGGGAGAGCCGGTGTTGGAGCGTGTTGGTGAGGTCCACCAGCATGTCCAGCGTGGGAAGCTGCGACAAATCAAACGACGTGTAGCCGTGGAGCACTTCGTAATCAAAGCGCAGGACGTTGAAGCCCACGACGAGATCGGCCCGCTGCAAATCCGTAATCAAGTCGTTCACCTGCGGCTCCCCGTAGATGCGGTATTCGCCCCGCCCGGTGCTGTAGGTCACGCCGATGCTCATGCCCATGCGGCTGATTTTATCCCAGCCGCCCACCTCATCGGCGGACTGCTTTGTTTCGAGGTCGAAATAGATGATGTTCTTTGCCATGTGTTGCGCGCTCCATCAAACCCTCCCCCGCGTTCAGAAACAAACTCAATCTTTGGGGGATCGGGTTGCGGATTGCGGATTGCGTCAAGTGGCGCGGGGCGCGCCTCAAACACTTCACGCAAAACGGACCCCGCCGCCCGCCTCGCTTCCGCCTCGCGCCTCCGCTTTAACCGCTTGAACGCAGATGCGCCCCGGTTACGCTGCGTTCGTGCCAGAGAGCGACACCAGGATGCTGGAAATCATGCCCGCCCCCCTCGGGAAGCGGGGCGGGCTGCCGCGGCTTCACGCGGGTTACGTGGGACGAGCGGTATTCCAATTCCTGGTTGCCGCGCATGGACTGGGGGCGTTCGCGTTGATCACACTGGGGGTGATGTTGCGGAAATTCCGCGTGGCACAACCGGTCATCTGGCCGCTGGCGGCACGGGAAATCGCGCGCGCCGGCGTGCGCCAGTTGCCCATGTTCCTGTTCCTCGCCGCGGCGCTCGGGTTCCTGGTCATCGGACAGACCGTATCGTGGCTGACGCGGGTCGGCGCGATCCACTATCTCGGCGGCATCATGGTCATCGTCGTGGTGCGCGAACTGGGCCCGCTGCTGACGGCGCTGCTGGTATTGGCGCGGGTCGGCACGGCGAATGTCGTCGAACTCGGCACAGCGCGCGCGACGGGCGAGGTGGAAGCGCTCGAAGCGCTGGGGATTGATCCGGTGCATTACTTGGTCGTGCCGCGCGTGGCCGGCATGGCGATCGGCATGTTTTCGCTCACGGTTTATTTGATTCTTGGCGCGCTGGTCAGCGGTTATTTGTGGGCGTTCCTCCAGGACGTGCCGCTGTTGCCAGGGGATTATTTCAATCAAATGACCAGCGCGTTGAGCTACCTCGATTTCATTCTGCTCGCGTTGAAGACCTCCGCGTTCGGGTTCATCATCGCCATCGTGACGTGCTACCACGGATTGGCGCAACCCTTGAACCTCGACGAAGTTTCGCGCGCCACGGTGCGGGCGGTGGCGCAAAGCACCGTCGTCTGCGTGTTACTCGACGCGCTGTTCATCGTCATTTACCTCACCGTCTGATGAGCGAAGCCACGGCCAACGCCCTGCCCCCGGTCATCGCAATGCGCGGCGTCGCGGTTGGCTCGCGCAAGGAGGCCAGAGTGACGGTGGCGGTGGGCGTGGATTGGACGGTGGCGGCGGGCGAATTCTGGGTCGTTGGCGCGCCGCAACATTCGGGCAAGAGCGATTTTCTGATGCTGACCGGAGGCCTCGCCGCGCCCACCCACGGCGATTATTTTTTCCTGGGCGAGCGCATGCCCATCTTCGAAGAGTCGCGGCTGGGGCACCGGCTGAAGCTGGGTTTTGTTTTCGACGGCGGGCAATTGTTCAGCCAATTGACGGTGGCGGAAAACATCGCTTTGCCGTTGCGCTATCATGCGCACCTCGCGCCGGCGGAGGTCGCGGCGCGCGTCGCGGCGCTGCTGGAATTGACCGGACTGACGCCGTGGGCCAACCGCACGCCCGGCAATCTCGGTCGAAGCTGGCAACAACGCGCGGGCCTGGCGCGGGCGCTGGGGTTGCAACCGGAAGTGTTGCTGCTCGACAGCCCGCTCACCGGCCTCGATGCGCGCCACACTGTCTGGTGGCTCGACTTGCTGGGCCAGTTGTCACGCGGTCACCGCTTCATGGCGGGCCGGCGCGTCACGCTGGTGGCGACGGCGGATGATTTGCGCCCGTGGCGGCGGCACGCGGATCGGGTCGCATGCCTGGCGGGCCAACGGTTGCGCGTGCTCGGCGACTGGCGGGCGGCGGAAAATTCCGCGGAGGCCAGCGTGCGGGAGTTGCTCTCGGGCGGGACGTCGAGCGATTGAACTTGGCGATAGGATGGGAAACTGTTGAAGTGAAACTGGCCGGACGAACCCAAAACCACTCATGGCTCTGCAAGATTTAACGCCGCAACTGCGCACGCGCCTCAACCGGATGGAGCGCGCGGTGGGTTGGTTTGTGTTGCTGGCGACGGCGCTGTTGGTGTTCGGATTCGGCTACTACCTGCGCAACACGGCGAAGCGCAAAGGCTGGTTTCTCACCAAGGCGCCGTATTTCACTTTCACCGACCGGGCCGCCGGGCTAAAAGCCGGCGATCCGGTGTTACTCATGGGGCTGGAGGTTGGCCGGATCACCGAGATCAAGCCGATGCCTCCGTACGAACCGTATGAAATCTACGTGCAGTTTGAACTGAAGGATCCCTTTTATGGTTACATCTGGTCCGAAGGCTCGCGCGCCCATGTGGTCACCGCCGATCTGCTCGGCAAGCGCGTCCTCGAGGTCACGAAAGGAATTCAAGGCGTGCCCAGCTATATTTTCTCGCCGCTGCGAGATGTGGCGTTGAAGGAAGTCGCCACCCTGCCGCAACCCGAACACTGGCGGCTGGCCGAAGATGTTTACGCCACCAACGGGCTGGATTTGATCCTGCCAGCGCTGTCGCACCTGACCAACTTGAATCTCATTGCCTCGGTTGGCCGCTCGACGATTCGCGTGCTCGATACCCACCCAGAGCGACAAAAGAAGTTCTTCACCGGCGTCTGGCGCGACAAGGCGGGCCGGTATGATTTTCACACCAAGACCAACAAGCCCTACTGGCTGCGCTCCGACGAAACGCCGGCCATCACGGATCGGCTGGAGAAACTCGTGGCCCAGGTGGAAGTCGCCTTGCCTAACATTCTCAGCTTGACCAACCAAATCTCGCGCGTGCTGGCGAACAGTTCCGAACTCACGTCCAATCTCAACGTCGTCGCCCTCAACGCCCAACCGGCGTCCGCGAACCTCGCCGCGCTCAGTGCGCAACTCCGCGCGCCCGGCGCGCTCGGCGAATGGGCGCTGGGCACGAACGTCCAGCGGCAGTTGGAGGCGACGTTGGAAAGTGCCAACACCACGCTCTCGCACACGGACACAAACCTGACGGGATTGGTGGAAAATCTCGCCCGCTCGCTCGACAACCTCGCGGAGATCACCAGCAACCTGAACGCGCAAGTGCAGGCGAACACGAACATCCTCAGCGGCATTTCGAGCGCAGTGGTGGATGTGGACGATTTGGTCCAAGGCTTGAAGCGTCACTGGTTGCTGCGTTCGGCGTTCAAAGTCAAAGCGACCAACGCGCCGCCGGCTCAACCGTCGTCGCCGCAACGGCGGTTGTCGCCGCGAGATTCCGCGCCGCACTGAACGGACCTCGACTCGCTCAAACCATGATCTTCTCGTTTTTTGGATCGAACGGCGGCTCCAGCAGGGCCTTGGCCGGATAGGGTTTGCCCGCGAAGTCTATCGTGTAGTTGCCGCCGGTCACAAACTCCGGCGTGATGAGCTCGTCACTCTTCACGTAGCCGAATGCGATGGCGCGGCCCAGCGTGAAACCGTAGTAGCCCGAGGTGGTCGTCCCCATGAGTTTGCCGTCGCGGAAAATCCGTTCGCCGCCCCAGAGCATCGCGTCGGGGTCTTCCACCACGAAAGAGGCGAGGCGGCGTTTCACGCCCGTGGCTTTCTGTTTCAGCAACGCTTCCTTGCCCATGAAGTTGGTGGGCTTGTCGAGTTTCACCATGAAACCCAGTCCGCCTTCGTAAGGCGTGTCGCCAGTGGTAATCTCCGCGCCCCAGGCGCGGTAGGCTTTCTCCATGCGCAGCGAGTTGATGGAGTAAAAGCCCGCGTGGGTCAGGTCGTATTTCTTGCCGACCGACTGGACGGCGTCGAACACGCCTTGAATCTGATCCATGCGCGCGTGCAGTTCCCAGCCGAGTTCCCCGACATAGGTGATCCGAAGCATGAGGACATTGGTGTTGGCAAGGCTCTGCCATTGGCCGGAACTGAAGGGGAAGGCTGGGAGCGAAAGGTCCGCGTCGGTCAGTTCGTTGAGCAACTTGCGCGAGTTCGGCCCCATGACGCCCACCACGCCATAGGCATGGGTGACATCCGTGAGCGCGGCATGCTCTTCCGGCAGGATGTGTTTTTGAATCCAATAAAAATCCCGCGTCGGCTGCGCCGAGCCGGAGACGATGTAGTATTCGTCCTCGGCAATCCGAACGAAACAGAGGTCGGATTCATAGCCGCCCCGCGCGTTGAGCATCCCGCTGTAAACGAGCTTGCCGACGGGCACGTCCGCGTAAGTCGGCGAGAGGCGATCCAGCACGCGGACGGCATCGCGCCCTTTGAGGATGAATTTCGTGAACGAAGATTGATCCCAGACGGCGACGTTCTCGCGCGCGGCGCGATGTTCGGCGGCGAGACAGTCCCACCAATTCTGGCGACCGAAGGAATAGTCCATCGTCGGCATGACGCCGTTGCGCGTGAACCAAGTCGGGCGTTCGATGGCCATCTTGCTGCCGTGGAAAGCGCCGCAGGCGTTGAGGCGATCGTAGAGCGGGCTTTTGCGCGTGCCGCGGGCGCTCTCCAATTCGTAATTCGGCCAGGCCATCCGATACTGCAAGCCGGGCGTCTCCGTCACCCGCGCGCGGAGGAAATCGCGGTTGTTTTGGAACGGCGAGAAGCGGCGAATGTCCACGCCCCACAAATCGTAAGGCTGTTCGCCTGCCAGAACCCATTGCGCCAGCACGTCACCCGCACCGCCGGCGTAGGCGAGGCTGTGGCCGTTGAAGCCCGCCGCTACAAACAGTTTATCCACCTCCGGCACTTCCCCGATGATGAAGTTCGTGTCCGGCGTGAACGTCGCCGGGCCATTGACCATTCTGACGAACTCGCGGTTCCTGAGCGCGGGGAAGCGGCGTTGCGCCGCCTGCACGGCAGGGGCCATGGAATTCCAATCCTCCGGCAGTGGCAAGCTGGCGAAGTCCGCTGGGATCGGATCAACCATGCAGGGCTTGCTCTGTTTCGGAAAAGTCCCCAGAACAAGCTGGACGGTGTCGTCGGTCCGGAAATAAATCGCCGCATCCGGATCGCGGACGCAGGGCAAAGCGGGGTCCGCTTCCGGAAATTGATCTGAGAAGAGGAAGGGTTGCTCGACCGGATACACGGGCACGTTCGCGCCAAACTGCAACGCCAGTTGCCGCGTCCACAGGCCGGTGCAAAGGACAATTTTCTCGGCGGCAATTTCGCCCTGCGTCGTGGTGACGCCCACCGCGCGACCGGCTTTCCGCAGCACGCCGGTGACGCGCACATCCGTGACGATGGTCGCGCCGCGTTGCGCTGCGCCTTTGGCCAGAGCCAGCGCGGCGAGCCGGCCGTTCACCCGGCCCTCCCCTGGCAGCCACATCGCCCCGAGAACGTCGCTCGTGTTGAGGAACGGCCATTTTTGCCTAGCCTCCTCCGGGGTGATGAGACTGACCTCCAGTCCCGACGCCTGTGCCAGCGGTACCGCGCGGCGGTATTGAATCATGCGCGCCTCCGTTTGCGCCAGCACCAGAGAACCGACCTGACTCCAGCCCGTCAAGAGGCCGGTCTCCGGTTTGAGCGCCGCATAAAGTTTGGCGCTGGCGTCAATGAGCTTGCGCAACCCCGCCTGGGGCGCGCCGCCGACCATACCCGAGGACCACGCCGTGGCGCGCCCGCCGAGGTTGCCTTGTTCCAGGAGCACGACGTCGCGACACCCCAGCTTGGTGAGGTGATACGCGACGCTGCAACCAATGATGCCGCCGCCGACAACGACGATGCGGGTTTGTTTGGGAAGTTGCTTATTCATGATTCAGTAATGGTCAAATTTGGCGACAGGATTTCGGCCGGACAAGGCAATTCATTCTTTCACCCAGATCTCTTCTCCAGCACGAATGCAGGAGAAACCCAGCGAGCTTGCAGGGAAAAGAGGTCTTCAAAACGGCCTGGAAGCAGCGCGAGTAGCTGCCGCTTTTGCAGACGAGGACTAGACGCGGGCCAGTTGGAGGCTGCGGGCGGGGTGTTGGCCGCCTTCGTTTTTGGCATGGACGAGGCGGGAGGTCTCCTGTTTGTCAGTGGTGGCGAGGGATTGCTGGCGGCCGGTGTGGGTGTCTTCTCAGGAATAATCGCCCCATCTGCGGTGGAACGCGCGATAACGATTTTTCATTTTCGAGTTCCGCCGAAAAATCTCTTTGAATTCCGTGCCTCGCGCAGCCAACATCCGCGCTCGCTTCGGCGAATCCAAACATGAAACGAACGCATCATTGCAACGAAATCCGCCCCGCCCACATAGGGCAGACGGTGACTTTGTCCGGCTGGGTCCATTCCCGCCGCGATCTTGGGGGCCTCATCTTTATCGACGTCCGCGACCGCGAGGGCCGCACGCAAACGGTCTTTGACCCGTCGGATTTGACGCCGGAACTTTTTGAGCAGGCGGCGGCGTTGCGCAGCGAATGTGTGGTCGCCATCACCGGCAAGGTGCGGGCGCGGCCCGCCGGGACGAACAATTCCAAAATTCCCACCGGCGAAGTCGAAGTCATGGCGGCGTCGGTTCAGGTGCTCAATATGGCGGAGGTTCTACCGTTCCCCGTGGACGACCCGGAAGTGGCCAGCAAGGTCAACGAGGAATTGCGCCTCAAGTATCGCTACCTTGATTTGCGGCGGCCCGAGATGGCCCGCAATCTTCGCGTCCGCAGCAAAGTAGCCACCGCCACCCGCGTCTTCATGGAGGAGCAGGGCTTTCTGGAAGTCGAGACGCCGACACTGTTCAAGTCCACGCCCGAAGGGGCGCGGGAATTTCTCGTCCCGAACCGCCGCGAGCCAGGCACTTTTTACGCGCTGCCGCAATCGCCGCAGCAGTTCAAGCAAATCCTCATGGTCGCGGGGATCGAAAAATATTTCCAACTCGCCCGCTGTTATCGCGACGAGGATTTGCGCGCCGATCGCCAGCCGGAGTTCACACAGGTGGACATCGAAATGAGCTTCATCGAGCGCGAGGACATTTATGCGCTGATCGAGGGCTTGATCCAGCGGGTCTGGAAAACGGCGCTTAACGTGGATGTGTCCACGCCGTTCAAACGCATCACGTTCGAGGAGGCGCTGAATCGCTACGGCATTGACAAGCCGGACGCGCGTTTCGGCATGGAACTGGCGGACTTCACCGAAGAATTTCGCGCGAGCACCTTCAAGGTATTCAGCGGCGCCATCGCCAATGGCGGCGTGGTGAAGGCGCTCAACGCGAAAGGGCTTGCGGGTGCCACGCAAGGCCAGATCGAAGCGATGACCGAAACCGCGAAGAGCTTCGGGGCCCGGGGACTCGCCTTCATCAAAGTCGAGGGCGGCGAATGGAAATCGCCGATCGTGAAGTTTTTCACCGAAGCGGAGAAAGCCGCGCTGGCGTCGAAGCTCAAGATCGAGGAGGGCGACTTAATTCTTTTCGCTGCCGATCAATGGCTGGCCGCGTGCGAAATCCTCGGCAAGATTCGCCTCTATGCCGCCGAACTGCTCACGGGGCAAGGGAAGCTGACGATTCCCACGGACCGGTTCGATTTTCTCTGGGTCATCGAATTCCCGCTGCTGGGTTTCGACCGCGAACAAAACCGCTGGTATTCCAGCCATCACCCGTTCACTGCGCCGGTGACCGAGGACATCCCGCTGCTCAAGACCGATCCGAAGAAAGTTCGCGGCCAGCACTACGACATTGTCGTCAACGGCGTTGAACTCGGCGGCGGCTCCATCCGCATCCACCAGCCAGCCGTGCAAAAGACCGTGTTCGAGGAAGTCCTGCAAATTCCACCGGAGCTGGTGGCCGCCCGGTTCGGTTACATGCTGGAAGCCTTCAAATATGGCGCCCCGCCGCACGGGGGCATCGCATTGGGCTTTGATCGGCTCATCGCCATTCTCTGCAACACCCCGAGCATTCGGGACGTGATCGCCTTTCCGAAAACGGCCAAAGGCACCTGCCTCATGACCGACTCGCCCGGCAGCGTCGAACCGAAGCAACTGCGTGACCTGCATTTGGAGTTGAAGGCCCGCCACCCGCAAACCACGTAGCGTCAGGCATCCCTG
>CAIKLQ010000655.1 GCA_903828255.1 uncultured Verrucomicrobiota bacterium | reverse complement strand
GCGGTATGGGTGGCGATGCCGTTATTCCGTTCGTCGCCCAAATTGAGGGCGATATCCCCGGTCGGGGTGCGCTCATTAAGCCGCAGATGGACCACCGGATTGGCGGACTGGATCAGCGTCTCGTAAGCCGTGGCGCGGTTGGCGTTCGTGCCGTTCTGGTAATGGGCCAGAATTTGCGCCGGGTTCAGCTTGGCGGAGTAAAACGCGAATTCGTCCGCGCCGCCGAAGAAGGAATTGCCACCGGCCCCGCTGGTGTTGTTGTACGCGCCCAAGCAAAGCGCGGCATCGGTAACCGCCGGGTTGGCCGCATAACCGGGGTCGGTCCCGCTGGGGCCGCCGGCCCAGACGTTCGTGTTCGCCGCCACGCCGTTGACGTACATCGTCAAAGAGGCATTGGTGACCTGCACCGGATCATAGACCACCACGACGTGGGTCCATTTTCCGACCTCAAATGGCACCTGGCTCACAACGTCCAGACCACTGCTGCTGCCACTGCCCCGGTACATTCGGCAGTTCCAGCCCACGCCTTCGAAACCCGATTTGCCCGTGTAATCGGCGTTGGGGGCGCGCTGGAAGAAGACCCAGCCAGACCGGTCGGGGAAGCCCGAGGAAACGCGGTTGTTGATGGGGCACATCCCGGTATTAATTTGGTCGGTGGCAGGATAAAACCAGACTTCAATCGTGAAAGGTTGGGTGTTGTCCGGGTTCAGCGCGGCATTGAATGGAATCATGCCGTAGGAACTCCCCGTATCGAAAAAGCGCGCCCGATTACTGCTGCCGGCAATGGCGCCCGGGATGGATTTAACATTGGGCGTGTTGGTAAGGTTTCCGGCAGCACCAAGAGTGCCGCTGTTTCCGTTGGTGACCGAACGGCTCGTATCATCGTTGAAGCGATAATAGGCCTTGGGGCCGTCGGCGAGGACGGTGGATTGGTAGTCGGCTGGTGCTGCCTGGGTCATCAAGACCGGCAGGGCCAACAGTGTTACGAGGGCGGAGCGAGTTCGCTGGTTTTTCATTTTCTTTGCTGGGTTTGTTTGTGTTTCATCAGTGGCAGTCAGTCAATTGAAGCGTCGCGGCAGGTTCTCAAAATGCTTCGCTGACTTTCTACTCACTTTATTCGCTGCGCAATATGGATTGCTCGGGGATTCGGTCAAGGCAATTGACAAACAAAAACGCGCGTTGGCCCCAGCTGATTGACAGCGCCAAAGCAATCGGCCGCTCGGCAAAAACGGAGCGCGAGCCGTCCCTGCCTCAGAGCGCGTCCGAACGCAACGGTCGCGTGGATTGACTCGGACCTCCTCACATCGGCCAGGCCGCTGCGAGCCGGGGGCAAATCGCGCTCCGCTCACCTATTCAGCGCCAGTGGCGAAAATTCCCTGCTCGCTCGCGCCAATTCGGCGTCAACATCCCGGCCTTCGTAAAACCAAAGCCGACCCCGCACGCGGACGGTTTCGCCCGGCGCACAATCGGGCAACACCGGATCGGCGTGCAGACAGGGCACGAGCGGGTTTCCCCACGCGCGTCCGCACCGCTCCCACGCGGTCAGAATCCACCGGTTGCCACCAGCCGACTGGACCGCAACCGAAGGGCAACTGAAAAGCTTGTTCGTCGTCGTCTGGTCGTTGAATTCCGGAGCGCCCTTCAGGTGATCACAAATCTGGGTGCGCAGGCCGGGCAGCGGTTGGTCCGATCCGTTCCGCAACCACAACTCCATATCCACGCCGCCGGCCTTCGGATGAATCGCCGCGCCAAAGGCAACCTTGTTCGGCAGCACACGCTCGTTCCGCAGGCTGCCGTCCGGTTCGCGCGTCCAGTCAATGTTCTCAATGATGACGTTTCGCTCGTCCCAGATCGTTGGAATGTGGGTGTGCGCGAGATAGATCAGACGTTTCTCGCTGAAGATCGCTTCCGGCAAATCCACCACCACGTAACTCGCCGCGTCCCACGGCAGAAACACGCTGGCCTTCGGACCGCGATGCCAGTTGACGTTGCCGTCCAAGAAACCGCGCCGCACTTCGCGCCCGCCCGGATACGGCAACACGCGCACCAGTCCGTTGGCGGGCGGCGCGGGTGGCATGTCGCGATTGAGGTGCAACTCCGCCGCTTTGCGCTGCACTTCCGCGGCGCTCCAGCCGCAAACCATCGCCGCCTCATCCCACGAGAACCGGTGATAAACCAGCATGTTCTCCAGCCAGAACTTCAAGTCCCGACGCGTGGCCACCATCTCCGCTGGCAGGGCGAGTTTTTCGGGCAGGCGCTCCGGCTGCCGCGCCTTCAGGAGCGGATCGGCGGGGAGATGGTCGCGATCAATGAACGGCTCCAATTCCCGCACCGAGATGCAGCGAAAGTGGTTTTCCTTGAGGTAGCCCATGTACTCCCGAAACCGTTCGGGCGGCGTGTGAACCCACGGATGCGCGCCATCCGGCACGCCATGAAATTGCAGCACGACAATCTGCCCATTGGTGGCCCGAGCCAAGACGGTCTTCAAATGTTCCAGCGACCAGCTCGGATACGCGTCGCCGGTGGTCGGAATGAGCAGCGGGTGATGGCGTTTGGGATCGTAAGTAGCGCCGATCTCCAGCATGCCGTAGTGCGCCTCGGGCTGTTCGCCGCGCCGGGCAAACTGGTAGCCCAACCGGACGAGTTCCCCCACCGCCTCCGGCCCGAACCCGTTGCCGCAATACGCGAAGCTCACGGGCCGCGGCACTTGGGGTTTGGTTTGAGCCAACTCGCGATCCACCAGCGCCAATTCCCCCGCGAGCCGGGCGGCGTTCTTGGGCTGGGAAAAATCGTCGTGCGTCCAACTGTGATTGCCGATCTCGAAGCCCATTTGGTGAATCTCGGAAATCTCCTGCCACGTCATGAAGTTCGTCCGGTCATCCATCCACTTGTGCGTGACGAAGAACGTGGCGCCAAAGCCCAGTTCCTTCAGCAGCGGCGCGACAACCGTGCGATGCGATTTCACCGCGTCGTCGAAGGTGAGCACGACGAGCTGGTCCGGCACCGGCTGGACGGACGCGGCCCGAGCGGCGGCGCCGACGAAGAGGAACATGGCGGCGAGCAACATCCGGTTGAAAGTAGCGAGTGCGAACATGATTATGGTTTGCGTGGGTCGGAGACTAACTTGCAATCGCGACCGTTGGCAAATTAGTTTCGAGCGCGGCGTGCGGGTTGCAAGCGCGCCCCAGTTGCGGCGCGCGGCTGAAACCAAATCCAGCCGGAGCACGACCGCTCCGATTGCGGCGGAGAGAATTTCCCGGACCGCTCGGATTCATTCCGAGCGCTGCGGCAGGTGCGCTCCACTCCGCCGCACCCCGCAAACGACCGGCCCGGGTGCGGCGCACCGCCAGACACCAGCAGGCAGAAACTGACCCTGCGGGGGCTTTCGGGTTCGGCCTCGCGGCTTCGTCCCGGACGCAGCTTTCGGTCGTGAACAGTCCAATTCGACCGGCGGGACTCGCACCCGTATGGCAGCCAGCTTCACCGGCGCACACCCGAATTCCGAAGTTGTGGGGATCACGCCCGCCTCGGGCGTTGCGGGGCGCGCTCCCATTTCCGTTTCGGAGTTCGGGTCCAAAGCTTGACTCCCCCGCCTGCGGTGGCACCCTGCGCCCACGAGTTTGCCGCCCAACCAGTTTTCCCGGCACGCGGTCCGGCCGGGGCAACGCCGCCTCAGCGGAACCTGGGAAAGTATGGGGGCGCTGCCTGCGGTTAGGATTCTCTTCTTGATGGCGGTTCTCTACGCGAGTTGCGCCAATTCCGCTGAAGCAAGCGAACAGGTAACGGGCAAAACGGTGACCGCACCCGTCAAAAAAGCCGTATTGGTGCTGTTCCCCCACCAAATTGACCTGCCCGTTAATGTGATCTCAATGCAGGCTATTCGCGAGGAATTTGGGGGCGCCGCTGATCTTAAACTTGACGTGTACTATGAATACATGGATCTCAACCGTTTTTCCGAACCAACAAACCAAGCGTTCCGACCGTCAGCCCAAGCGTTCCGACCGTCAGCCCAAGCGTTCCCACCGTCAGCCCAAGCGTTCCCACCGTCAGCCCAAGCGTTCCTACCGTCAGCCCAAGCGTTCCCACCGTCAGCCCAAGCGTTCCTACCGTCAGCCCAAGCGTTCCTACCGTCAGCCCAAGCGTTCCTACCGTCAGCCCAAGCGTTCCCACCGTCAACTTGACCGTTCCTACCGATCAACTCAGCGTTGTGGCTGACCGCGCTAACCCGGGTATTTCACCCCGCGCTCGAACCGCCGACCGACTCTACCCGCCATCGTGCGGCGACGGATTCCCGGCGGCCGGCAATCCCGCCGCCCGCTAGATTTCATTTCGCATGGCTTCCTGGAGCGCCGCGAACTGGGTGTCGAGTTCCGGCAGCCGGGGCAAGAGGGCGGAGAAGTCCCCGGCCTTGCAGCTCAGTTCCATCGCCGCCGCGAGGGCGCGCAAAGCCTCGCCGCTCACTGCCGCGCACGCGCCTTTGATGTTGTGCGCTTGGCGTTGCATGAGGCTCGTCTCCCCTGCGGCGACCGCGCTTTTCAACTGTCCGATTTGGCCGGGGACCTCGCGCAGGAACTCGGCGACCACCAGGCGCGCCAACCCCGTGTCCTGCATCACGCGATTCATCAACCCCACGCGGTCGAAGACAAGCACCGGGGTTTCGGCTGGGGCAACGGCGCGTTGGACCGCCGGGGCACCGAGCAGCGCCACGGCGGAGGGCTCGGATGGCCCGACCACTGGCTGGGGCAAGGCCCGGGTTTCCAGTTGCGGGAATGGGGCCGCGGCCTTGCCATTCGTCGCGCCGACCAGGGGCGCGATCGGAACTACGGGCAAGCCGACCTCCGCCAGCCCGGCGAGGTCCAGTTTCCGGAACGGCCCGTTTTCCGGAGCCGGGCGGCGCGGGGCGGGTAGGATTATGGGCGCGACCGCCAGAGCGGCCCCGGCGGTGGCGGCGACAGGTTTCAACCATTTCTTCAAGGCCGCGAACAAGGCCGCAACTTCGATTGGCTTGGCGAGGTAATCATCCATGCCCGCGGCCAGGCAGCGCTCGCGGTCGCCTTGCATGGCATTGGCGGTCAGGGCAATGATGGTCACTTGCGGGTTGAGGACGCACGAATGGCGGGAGCGGATTTGGCGGGTGGCTTGGAGGCCATCCAACTCCGGCATTTGGACATCCATCAACACCAGATCGTAAGGGACGGTGGCCAGGGCCTGGATGGCTTCTAGGCCGTTGGCGGCGACTTCGGTGGTCATGCCCAATTTCCGGAGGATGCCCACCGCCACCTGCTGGTTGGTGGTGTTGTCTTCGACGACGAGGATGCGGGCGGGACTTAAGCTCGCTCGGGTGGCGGGGCCGGGGGTGAAGCGGGCGGCGGTGGTTTCGCTGCCGAGGGTGGTGGCTAGGACCTCGAGTAACTCTGCCCGCCGCACGGGCTTGTTCAACGCGGCGACAAAGCCGGTTTTGCCCCAGTGCAACGGACGAATCTCGCGCCCCAGCGAGCTACACGCCACCAGGCGAACATCGCGCAAGCCGGGGCCGCTCTTGATCGCGCGGCCCAGGGCGGCGCCATCCAGCTCGGGCATTTCCATGTCCAGAATGACGAGTGCGAAGGGGTCCTGCTCGGCTTGGGCAGTGGCGAGGGCCTGCAACGCGGCCGGAGCATCGGCGACGGCGATGGGGCGGAGGCCCCAAGCTTTGAGCAGGGCCGACACGGTTTCGCGGTTGATGGGGTGTTGATCCATAACCAGAACGCGGGTGGCGTCGAGGTCGGCCAGCGGGGACGCGACGGGCAGGGTGGCGGCGAGTTTGGCCAGGCGGACCGTGAACCAGAATTCCGCCCCGTGACCCAGATCACTCTGCACGCCGACCTCGCCGCCCATGAGTTCCGTGAGTTGCTTGGCCAGCGCCAGGCCCAGGCCGGGGCCGCCTTGGGTGCGGGTGCTCGAGTTATCCACTTGCGTGAAATTGGCGAAGATTTTGCCGAGCTTGTCGGCCGGCAGGCCGATGCCGGTGTCGCTCACGCTAAAGCGCAGTTGCACCGCGCCCGGCGTTTCCGCGAGCACGGTTACCCGGATGATGACCTCGCCGTGGGGGGTATATTTGATCGCGTTGCTGGTGAAGTTGGCGAGGATTTGGCGCAGGCGGCCGGCATCGCCCCGGAGTTCCGTCGGCACTTCCGGGCCGATGACGCAGCCGAAGACCAGACCTTTCTCGTGCGCGCGGAGAGCCATCACGGCGGTGAAATCGTCCAGCAAGGTGGGCAGGCTGAAATCGAGGAATTCCAGATCGAGGCGGCGGGCTTCGATGCGGGAAACATCGAGGATGTTGTTGAGCAGCAGGAGGAGCGCGTCGCCGTTGGTGCGCACGGTTTCGGCGTAACGGCGCTGCTCCTCGGACAGGTGGGTTTCCAGCAGCAGGCTGTTCATGCCCAGCACGCCATTGAGCGGGGTGCGAATTTCGTGGCTCATATTGGCGAGGAAATCGGTCTTGGCGGCGTTGGCCAGCTCGGCTTGGGCGGTCATGTTCTGGGCGTGGTTGGTGGCTTTTTCGAGGCGGTGGTTGGCGGCTTGGAGTTGGGTGGTGCGCTCGGTCACGCGGCGTTCGAGTTCGTCGCGGGTGGTTTGCAGGGAGACATCGCGGAGTTGGACTTGTTCCAGCATCCGGTTGAAGGCATCGGTCAATTGCCCCAATTCATCGTTGGCGAACTTGTGGGCGCGCGTGGAATAATCTTTCTGCGCGCCGGCGGCGATGACTGATTCCACCAGGGCATTGATGGGCTGGTTGAGAGTTTTCATCAGCCAGCGGCTAATGAGCCACGAACTGAAGAAGGCCAGGACCATCACCCCAAGGGTCACGGAGGCGTGCCGCTGAAGCTGGCCGAAGACATCCGTCAGGTCGGACTGGAGATAAACCGTGCCCCCCAGGGATTGGCCGCCGGGGACGGCTTCGAACAAGCTCAAGCGGCCCCGCTCGAAGGCCGAACCGGCGGCCCCGGCGCTGGGCAGCGGGTGATGCGACTCGTTGGCGCGGGTATATTCGGCAACCACTTTCCCGGTCGCATCAAAGAGCGCGGCGCGCGTGATGTGGGGATGGCCGGCGACGACGTCCGCCAGCGTAATGCTGACCGGCTGCTTGGGGTCGGAGGCGAGCGACGCCTGCGAACTCGCCGCGATGCCCTGGGCGATCGTTCGCAGCTCCAACGGCATGGCCTGGCGGAATTCATAATAATCGGACAAGATGAACATCAACAAGGTGGCCACCACCGCGGCGGCCGAGTTGGCAAGGTTGAGCCAGAGCAGCCGCAGTTTGAATGTGTTTTTAGGGAGTTTCATGTAGGGTTTGTTTTGCCGGGTGCCGGCGGGGAAGGCGTTGACGATGGGGGTTCCCGCCGGGCTGCAAGGATTCGCGGTTGACCCCGGCAGGGTTGGTGGCGCGGTCAAAATACCTGAGCGCCGGGTTGAACCCGCCCGCCCCGGTCGGGGCCGACGGTGTGAGGGGCCTCAAATCTTTTGGCTTTTGCGGATCGGTACGGCTTGAACGGTCAAAAGCTCGGACCTCATTAGGTCGGCAGCTCCTTTTCAAACCAGTTCTAGGCTTCACATTCAAGTTGAATTGCTCCCCGCGCGCCTTTGCTTGTCGCGGCCCACTCAGTGGATAAGCCCGAGGATGTTTTGGCGGGAAACGATTCCATAATCCCGGCTGTCGGTGCTGTTATCGCGGTTGTCGCCCAGCACGAAGTACTCGCCCTTGCCGCAAACCCAGCAGCCTTTCTGGTCTTGAATGGGCATGCAGGTTCGGACGCCCGGCCGGAGATAGTTTTCGGCCAGCTCGCGGCCATTCACGTAAAGGTGACCCGCTTGAACGCAAACCGTCTCGCCTTCGCGCGCCACAATCCGTTTGACCGCATAACCCTGGTCGGAGGGGTCGCGGACCACGACGATTTCGCTGGCTTTGGGGGCGCGCACCCAAAGCGCAAAGCGGTCGAGCAGATAGCGGTCGGCGTTTCTGAGGGTCGGCGCCATGCTGGACCCCACCACTTGCACGGTTTGGACGATATAGTGACTGACCAGCAGGTAACTGGCGACCGCGAGGCCGGCCACGATTCCGGTTTGCAGAATCCGCCCGCCCCGCGGCGGGCGCAACTTGGTCAGCGCGGGGGCCACGAGCAAAGCGGTGAGCGTGGCGGCCGGGGATTCAGCCGCAGGA
Source organism: uncultured Verrucomicrobiota bacterium (assembly GCA_903828255.1). Taxonomy (GTDB): domain Bacteria; phylum Verrucomicrobiota; class Verrucomicrobiia; order Limisphaerales; family JADLHS01; genus CAIKLQ01. The sequence goes on along the minus strand of CAIKLQ010000655.1, from coordinate 3,010 downwards.
CTTGGCGAAGGGGTGGGATTCATGTTGCGAGTAATAGCACTGGTTTGTTGACGTCGCGCCGTTCCGGTCACGGCACCGGTGCCGAGGACTGAACCAAACGGTAGAACTGTTGCCCTAGAGGCGCGAGCGAGAGCGGGCCCAAGGTGTTGGTGGGCGCGGTGGCGGCGATGCCGCTTTGCACTGGAGCGAAGAGTTGCAGACTCGCATTGGTTTCGAGCGTGTAAGTGCGGGCGACGAGGCTGTTCCACTGGAGGTAAAGCCCCGCCGGTTGGCGCACGATGTTCAAGCGCAGGTCGGTGGCAGGGTCATTTTCACCGACGATGACCAAGTCCACCCCGTTGCGCCGAAACATGTCCAGCGGGGGCGTGGTGCCCTGGGTTTGGATGACCTCGGGGCAGCCGTTGGTGATGGGTACGTCATAGTAAACGGCCGAGGACGGCCCAGCGATCAGGGAAAGCCGGAAACACACGCGGCCGTACTTCTGGATCGGCGTCGAGGGGAAGGTCCAGGAAACCGAAAGCCTTTCGCTCCCCGAGCCACTGAACTGCACTTTGTTGGTTTTCGCCGCGAGGATGGGGCCGTTATAGGCATTGCTAAGGACCGTCAGCGCAATCTCATAGATTCCGGCCACAGTCGCGGACATTTTCAGGGCCGCCGAAGCCAGCGTGACGCCCGGGTATTGCGGAATGTAGAAGCCGCGGGCGTACAAATCGCCACCCACACCGGAGCACGACAGGAGCACGCGCTGCCCACTCAGAACGAGAGTGACGCCGTTGCGCCGGAAGGTGTCCAACGGCGCCACCGTGCCGTCGGTTTGCACGACCTCGGAGCAGCCGTTCGTGAAACTTGGGGCGGTCGCGTAAAGGATGAGCGGATAGGGCCCGGACAAAACCGTAATGCTGAAGCAGATCCGACCGGAATTGACGATGGGCAGCGAGGGGAAAGCGAAAGTTGCCAACTGGTGTTGGGCCGTAGTGAGGTTCGTGAATGTGATCGTGTTGGTCGCGATGCCGAGAATCGGACCATCGTAGGTGTTGCTGCGCACCGTGAGGGAGACCAAATAACTCCCGACCTGATGGGCCGAGAGCTCTAGCCGGGCCGAGTCCAGCGTGACCCCGGGGTAATGCGGAACGTAGAAACCGCGGTCGCTCCAGTCGCCCGTGGCGCTCGCCTCCGGGCAAGCAAGCAGAACCTCCGCGGACGCTTTGGGAATAGGACCAAACAGGGCCCAGCCCACCAGGAGCAGGCCGCACAGGTTCCCGGTGGCCGCGCGTTGGGCGCCCGCGCCAACGGCAGTGTTTGCGAGCCAGAGATGTTTCATGATAGAAATAATCGAACTGCGATTGGTGATTCGGGACGCGGAACGGGATCAAGTGGTGAAGTTCAGTTGGCGCAAGATGCCGAGCAACTTGGCCTTGTCAATCGGCTTGGGCAGATAGGCGTCACACAGACTCCGATAGGCGGCGCTGGTGTTTTTGGCGTCGCTCAACAAGGCCGTGGTCATCACCACCCGCGCCCGGTAGGTGTCCCAGATGCCCTTCTCGTCCTCCAACGCGCGAATCTCGCGGAGCGCCTCGTGGCCATCCAACTCGGGCATCATGATGTCGAGGCAAATGAGGTTGTACGGCCGCTCCGCATCCAAGGCGGCGGCCACGATCTCGACGGCTTCTCGGCCGTTGGTGGCAACGTCCACATCGCCGTAACCTTTCAGGTATTCCTGCAACAGCAACCGGCTGGTGGGATCGTCTTCAATGATCAGCACTCTTTTATTTTTTTTATTCACCCGCCAAGTTTCGCAGAAATCACCGGCGCTGCATAGGTGGGAAATACCTGATAATGTTGTAAGGATTTACAGAAGCCCCTTGTCGGGTATTCACCCTACACGAATCCGAAGCGGCCGGGTCAACCGGCAACGACTTGACTTCTGAAAGGAGACGCCGGATTCTTGAAACGCAGGCTTCCGAGGGGGTGATTAACCCCCGAACGCCGAAATGGAGGCGCTCGGGCCCAAACCTCTTGGTTTTCGGGGACCGGCCCGCACAAAAGTCGGAGTCGCCTGATGTCGGCGGCTACTTTTCCAACCGGCTCTTAGCCCGGGCCATCACCGCACCGGGCCCGCCCTTCGGCGCAATCCCAAAGCCCGCTGGGAACTTGACTCTCACGCTTGGAGTGCGGGCTTGCGCCCATAGGTTTGGCAACCAAGCAGTTTTCCGGGAACGCGGCACGGCCGGAGCAAAGCCGCCCCATAAAACGAAAGAGGCGCCGGACGGGTCGTCCCGCGCCCCCACGAAGAGCTGTGTTTAATGGGTCAGGCTTTGACGATTCTGCGGCGCAGTTGATCAACGCCAACCAAGGCAAAACCTAGCAAGGCGATTGTGGCACCGCCGTCAGGGACTTCCCGAACTTGTCCAAAATACCTGGCGGAAGAAAAACCTCCAACATTTTGCCCACCGACTTGCGGTAGCACATTAAACGAGATGGAATCACCTCCGAGGTAATACGCTGCCCACCAACCATTTCCACCAGCATTTCCAGCTCCCCAGTGGAAGACGACGTACTGGTAGCCAAGCGCCCCAGTGTACGATGAGACATCACCAAGGTTATCGTCACTTGGGCCAACCTCGTAGCTACCCGCAGCCAGCATCAACGGACTCAACGGCACTCCATTCCAATTACCAATTGCAGCATTCAAGAACGCCAAATTGGACGATGGATTATTATTTCCCTGACCGTATTCAACCTTGTTCGCGATACCGATTCCATTTAGCAGGTTTCCTGAAGCGTCAACGGTGATATTGATAGGAACAGCACTAGCTGACCCTGCAGCGAACAATAATGCCGCCAGGCAAACTCCGCCCAGCGATGCTTTAAGAACATTTGTTTTCATAATTTTGACTGTGTTTCTATTTAGTTATGTCGCTCTACTACGGGTGGAAATTTGCAGGACCGATGCCAGCAGCGTAAAAAGTTAAGCTTGGGATGGGAATTCCGTAGGTAAACCGCTGGATAG
>CAIKLQ010000654.1 GCA_903828255.1 uncultured Verrucomicrobiota bacterium | reverse complement strand
GGCACGCCCTTCCGGCAGCCGGGCGGCGTTTCAGGGGTTGATTTGATCCTTCATGCGGTAGCTGCTCCCTTCGATGACGATGGTGTCGGCGTGATGCAGGAGCCGATCTAGGACAGCGGAGGCGATGGTGCTGTCGTTGTTAAAGACCGAGGCCCACTGCTTGAACGGTTTGTTGGTGGTCAAAACAATCGAACCCCGTTCGTAGCGCTGACTGATGACTTGGAAGAGCAGGTCGGCCCCGTGCTGATCGATCGGCAGATACAGAATCACCCCGCCAATGACCTGCCACGGATCTTTCGTGAACAGGCCCACCACCAGGAGCAGTCCGCCAAAAACATAACTCGGGCCAATGAGGGTATCGCACAGCTCATTCTTGCGTGTGAACAGCAAACTGCCCGGGACCAGGCCGGCTATCTCTTGCAGGAAAACTTCGGGCCATTTCTCCAGGTAAGGTCCGAGAGGGGTCGAAGGCCGCAAGTCAGGCAGAGCGCCCGCTTGGACAAGCAACGAACGAATCGCGAGAAAAACGCCCGCCGAGGCGCACTCGCGGCCCAGCATTTTGGCGGGCGGCACAACTGCGCGGCGCGCCCGGGTCGCAAGCAGTTCGCACACGCCCCGCAGCGTTTTCTTCCGGGCGGGCTCGAGGACTGCAAACCACTGCGCCTTCGGGAAACTCGTTCCCCATTGATCGTCCAAGGCCTGACCCAGCGCCCTCCAGCCAACCAGGTCCAAGGCCTCGCGCCATTCATGGACGGGGGTCGCGAACGTGGGCAGTTGCCGCTCCACGTTGTCGGGCTCCTCTCCGTCGAGCAATGCGCCCTCGCGGCATTCCTCCCGGATGCCGGCCAGAATGTATTCCGGTGCTCGTTTCTAACGAACGGCGGCCATTAGATCACCCAAATCCATATTCGGGACCGGCAGGCCGTCGATCTGGTGTACGGCGGTCTGGCCGATTGTCTGGCCGATTTCCGTTGCCACCGTTGCGCTCACGAAACAGGCAAGCCCAAGGACGGCGACCGCAGCCGCGCAACCAATGATGACCTGGAGTTTCACAAGGATTCGCATGGCGGAGTTTATTTTCATGGCTTCAGTATGGCGCGCGACGCGTGCGAGTGTTAATCGAAAGATTAAAAGACTCATTGAGGCAACCGATGGAGAGCATTTGCCCCTGTGAGTGGCGAATTCACCAAACTAGCGTCCGAAAAGCCACCCTGCCGGCTTGCCGAACCGGAGGGGTGAGGCGGGCGTTCACGCTGCGGCATAGCTGCGGACTCCTTCACTAGCGCCTCCTGCGCGAAGCGTTCCGGGTAGCGTCTCACGCCGGCTTGACGCACTGCGCCTTGCGGGCGGGCTTGGCGCGCTCAGACTGCCAGCAAAATTGCCAGCCGGGAGTGTACTGGCGGAGTACTGACGGTGTGCTGGACGGATTCTGCTTGAGTAATTCCGAGAGTAGATGCCACTTTAGCGGTCACGCAGCGTCGGCTTTGACCGATTCCGACACTCGCCCCGCCTCGGCAACCGATCGCCCCCAGCTAAAAGAAAGCCCGCCCGCCGGGCAGACTTTCTCTGAGGCTCACGCCGCCAGTTTCCGAAGCCTTGGCTCGGAAACCGCAGGTGACGTAGCGAACCGCGCCCGCCCCTTCGCCCAGGTCCGCAGCGCGGTAATCTGCTCCGCCATCGTCTTCGACAGCGGTACGAACTCAGTCAGCACCCGAGCAATATCGAGATCGGTGGGTTCGGCTTCACGGTCGAATCCTTCATACAACGATTCCACGAACACGGCTTCAATTTCACTGCCGGTGAGTCCGTCGCTGGCCCGGGCAAGTTGAACGGTATCGAAGTCAGCTGGATTGCGTCTGTGTTTCCGAATTGGAATGTTCCAAAAGCGCGGCGGCGGACGCGGTGATATCGGTGTCATGCTCCACGCGACGCCCTGGATGAACTTAGAAAACGCAGTTCCGACAGCCGAGAGTCTGCGATAGGTTGGACGCACGGCCGCAAGGCGGTGCGAGCCCCAAGTCATCTCCTACTGAATGAACCCGGTTTCCCGGTTCGCCTTCCCAATCCACCAGCGTACCAGCGCGACCCACCACAATGTTTTCACCCACGATGTTCTTCGCATACGCCGTCAACGCGGTGCCCAGCATGTCAGCAGCCTCGACGAACGCAGCCAGAGCCCAACCCACACCACTCCTTCTCCGCGCTGGGGAGAGGCCCGGGGTGAGGTGCGACCGCCCATTTTCATCACCCGCATCCTGGCGGTCGTCGGGCAGTTTGAAGGTCGGCTCGCGGCGGAAAATCAATCCCATGTATCCATCGACTGTGCGACCACTTCCGTTAAAAAACGCGGCGCGTGCTTTGTAGGCGAGGTATTCATCATCGGTTTGCGAATCCAGACGCGGCAGATACCGGACGCCCGCCGTCTTCACCGCATCCTCGCCGGCAAAGACATCCCGCGCCCGCAACCAGGCGGTTGCGTTCGCGTCGTACTCCAGATGTGTGCTGTCCACTCGCATCGTTGCCGCTAAGAAGGTCGCGGAGTCAACGCCGCGCTCTTCCTGACACCGCCGCCATAGCACGCCGATCTGGCGTGGTTTCCGCCCTCACGGCCAACTGCTGCATGGAGATGCACGTCGCTACCATTGCGGTGCAGCGAGGTGAACAAATTTGGCGAAAAAGATTTTGACAGGGCCGGACAGGCGGCAAGAAACAGCCCGATCCGGTTGAGTGCCCCGTTCATCACGTTGATGCCGGCCTTCAGGATTTCGGCGCAATCCCACCCCCCCTGAAGGCTTGACTCCGACGCCTGCGATGCCAGCCTGCGCGCATGAATTGGAAACCAACGCAGTTTTCCGGGAACGCGGCACGGCCGGAGTCGCCTTCCCCAGGCGAACTTGTCAGTCAGTGGGGTGCGACCGGAAGTGGCGGTCAGTTGCGGGCGGATTGGGGAACTGACCAGTAGCGGTGCCAGAGGTTATCGGCGCGGGCAGCGCGCAAGCCGAGCATCGCCTCGGCATTGGGCTCCTTCCACCAACTGCCGGCCAGTTTGAGGCGGTGTTGAATCACATGCCGGTGGCCGCTTTCGATTTCCCCGGAACCGATGCAGAGTGCGGCGGCCCGCGCCCCCGCGTAGTCCAAGTGCTGCCGCCGTTCGCTCCCATAGCGGTGCGCCGCGCGCACGGGGGCGGGCACCTGCCCTTCGGGTTCCAGGTGCGCGCTCAAGGCGCGCCGCACGGCGGTTACAGGGTTCGCCAGCAACCGCCCCTGTGGCCGGCGCCGCCAGCCACGTGGGTCTTTGGGTTTGATCATCAGGGCGGCGGCGGCGAGATATTCGCTGACGTGGTAAAAATCCACCAGATACTTGCCTTGGGCGCCAAACTGTTCCTGAAACTGGGTGCGAATCCACTCGGCCCCGTCGCCCACGCCAGGCACGTAGGTCCGCGCGCCCAAGCCTGCGGCGCGGGCGGGGTCCCGCCAGAGCGCGCCGGTGCGGGCGCCGCTGCCCAGCGTGGCCCCGTACCGCGGCGTGACGGAATCTTGGGGGTGGGCCAGACAGAGGCGGACCTCGCGCCAGAGCAGTTGTTTGCCCCGCCGCCGATCCGCCCCGGTCGGGGGCGGGACGACGATGGGGATCAGGCAGCCGTCCAGTTGGGTGACCCGCGTGGCGGCGCTCGCTGGGGGTGGACTCATCGGCACGGCGCTGAGTTGCGCGCCGTGGGCGAGCGTTTGTTGCCGGACCCTTTCGGCGGCCACGTCCAGGCCATAGTGTTCCTGCACCCGCGCGGCCGCACGGGCGAAGCTTTCCTCCGCCCCAAAATCCACCAACGCGCCTTGCAACCGGCGCGAACGGCCGCGCGGCCGCACGCCCGCCCGGTCACAGAAGGGCCGCAGTAATTTGCCGCGCCGCCCCAGCCGCCATTGCGCTTCCGCCACGGCCACCCAGCCAAACGTGGTCTGCCATTTCAGCGTCTTTGTCTTCCCGTGGTGGATGGCTTCCGGATGGCGGGTTCTCACTTGGGCCTGGGTGTGGGCATTGGCTTCGCGCGCCCATTGACCCAGAACTTCCCGGGCCAGTTGGCGCACTTGCGCGGTCACGCGCTCTTCGGCTTGCTCGGCGGTGGAGTCGTCGCTCACGGAGGCATCCAGGGTGGCGGCCAGTTGATGCAG
>CAIKLQ010000653.1 GCA_903828255.1 uncultured Verrucomicrobiota bacterium | reverse complement strand
GCCGTTGCTCACCGCCGCGGCGCCGGTGACAGTGCGCATTGAGTCGGCGGCGGGGCAGCGGGAGTTTGGCCCGCTCACGGTGAAACCGCCGCGCAAGTGGACCGTTTATCTCACCCAGCACACGCACACGGACATCGGCTATACGCGCCCGCAAACCGAGATTCTCCCCGAGCACCTGCGCTACATTGACTACGCGCTGGATTATTGCGACCTCACCGACAGCAATCCCGACGACGCCCGCTTCCGCTGGACGTGCGAAACCTCATGGGCCGTGCGCGAATATCTCAAAGGCCGCCCGGCCAAACAGATCGAGCGGCTCAAGAAGCGCGTCGCGGAAGGGCGCATCGAAATCTGCGGATTGATGTTGAACATGTCGGAGATCGCGACGGAAAGTTCGCTGGCGGCGTTGCTGCGACCGATCCGCGAGATGAAGGACGACTTCGGTTTCAGCGTTCGCACCGCCATGCAGAACGACGTCAACGGCGCGGGTTGGTGCCTGCCGGATTACTTCAGCGACATCGGTATCCGCTACCTCACGATGGGCGTCAACAAAACGCGCTCGATTCTGCCGTTCGACAAGCCGACGACGTTTTGGTGGGAATCGCCGTCCGGCAAACGCGTGCTCGCCTATCGCGCGGACCATTATCATCTCGGCAACATGTGGAAAATCCACGAAGGCAATCTCGACAAGTTCAAACCCTACCTCGACAAGTATCTCGTCTCGCTGGAGCAACGCAGCTATCCGTTCGACCGCATCAGCGTGCAATTCTCCGGTTACCACACTGATAACTCGCCGCCCGCCGTCATCGAGTGTGACCTCGTGAAAGCGTGGAACGAGAAATTCGCGTGGCCGAAGCTGCGGCTCTCCACGTCGCAGGAGTTCCTGGCTTACGTGGAAAAGGAACACAGCGCCGAACTGCCGGTGCATCGGCAGGCGTGGCCGGATTGGTGGACGGACGGCTTCGGCTCGGCGGCGCGCGAAACCGCCGCCTCGCGCGAAACCGAGACTGCCATGCAAGTGAACCAAGGCTTGCTGGCCATGGCATCCATCCTCGGCGCACAAGTCAGCTCCAATACCATGCAGCGCGTCGCTGCGATCCAGGACAATCTTCTGTTTTACCAGGAACACACTTACGGCGCCGCCGAGAGCATCACGGATGCGCTGGCGGAAAACACGCAGGTGCAATGGGGCGAAAAAGCTTCCTACGCTTGGGCGGCGGTGATGAACTCGGCCCAACTGCGCGAGGAGGCGTTCGGCCTGTTGCAGGATTTTCTGCCGCGCGCCGACGTGCCCACGCTGGCAGTTTGCAACACGTTGAGTTGGCCGCGTTCCGGTTTGGTGCGCGTTTTCATTGATCACGAAATGCTGCCGCCGGATCGCGCGTTCCGCATCCTCGACGGCGACCAACCCGTGGCCGTCCAAGCCATGGAGCGCCGCTCCGAAGGCACTTACTGGGCCGTGTGGGTGCGCGACGTGCCGCCGCTGGGCTACAAGATTTTGCGGATCGAAACCAGCGACCAGCCCCGCGTGAAGGAGTCGCCCGGCGCAGATTCGCTCACGCTGGAAAATGAGTTCTACAAGCTCGCGCTCGATGCCGACAAAGGCGCGATCAAGAGTCTGGTGGACAAGGAAACCGGCCAGGAACTGGTGGACCAGACCGCCGCGTGGGGTTTGGGCCAGTGCATTTACGAAACGATGCCGAATCGCCGCAACCTGAAGCCGGAAGTGTTCACCCGCACTTCCGTGCGCAATGTCACGGTGACGTCTGGCGCCAGCGGACCGATTTGGAAAAGTCTCCAGATCGCCGCCGGAATGGACGGTTGCGCCACCAACAACGGCGTGCGCGCGGAGATCAGGCTGTATGACACGGAGAAGCGCATCGAGTTGCGCTACGCCATTCGCAAGCTGCCGATTGCTTCGCCGGAGTCGGTGTATGTCGCGCTCCCGTTCCAGTCGCTGAACAGCAAGATGCTTTACGAAGCGCAAGGCGGCTGCGTCACGCCCGGCGACGACCAGATCCCCGGCTCATCGTCCGACTGGCAGACGCTGCAAAGCTTCATCGCCATCCGCAATGCCGATGGCCAGATCGTCACCGGTAGCGACCAAGCGCCGCTGGTGCAACTGGGCGATTTCAACCTCGGCAAATGGCAACCCGTCACGCGCGTTGAGAAGCCCCACGTCTATTCGTGGGTGATGAACAATTACTGGTTCACCAACTTCCGCACCGAGCAGGAAGGCGAGTTCAAATTCCACTACTACCTGACCTCGACCAAGGACTCGAGCCGCAGCTTCGCCACGCGGTTCGGCTGGGGCAGCCGCGTCCCGCTGGCCACGCGCGTCTTGCCGCCGGTGAAAACCGGCGCGGCGCGCGAACCGCAAAAAGTCTCGGCCCTGAAGGTCACCGCGCCCAACTTGCTGATCGTCGAAACCCGCCCCGCCCGCACCGGCGATGGAATCATCCTGCATCTGCGCGAAGTGGAGGGCAAAGCCGTCACGATCACGGAAGACGAAGTGCTCGGCGCGACCGGGATTCGCGGCGCAGACGAGGTGAATGTGCTGGAGGAAACGATCCACGCAGGCATTGATTCGCTGAGTTTCAAGCCCTACGAAGTGAAGTTCTTGCGGCTGGTGTTTCGGTGATTCCCGCCGCCACGCCCGGCATGGCAACCGAGGGTGGCATTTGCTTCCACCACCAAGACGATCGTTCGCCTGTCGGGAACGGAGCGCGGACGAGGTGGCCCGCGCTCCGGCGGCAAGGTCCGGATGCGCCCGGCAACCGATCGCCCTGATTGGTTTATTGCGACGCGCGACGGTTTTGTTACTGTGTGCGCCGCATGTCTGAAATTCCGAAAGCCTACGAACCGCAGTCCGTCGAGGACAAATGGTATGCCTTCTGGCAGCAGCACGGTTGCTTCACCGCCGACCCGGCGCGCGTGACCGAGCAGCGCCCGGCGTATTCCATCGTCATCCCGCCGCCGAACGTCACCGGC
>CAIKLQ010000652.1 GCA_903828255.1 uncultured Verrucomicrobiota bacterium | reverse complement strand
GGCAATGGCAACATCGCCAGCGGCACCTACTCGACCATCGGCGGCGGCTATGCCAACTCGGCCATCGCTGGCCAGCAGGCGACCGTCGGCGGCGGGGCCCAGAACACCGCCAGCGGAAATGGGGCAACCGTGCCGGGAGGTCAACAGAACACTGCCAGCGCCAACGCTGCGACGGTCGCCGGGGGCAAAGGAAATGTCGCCCACTGGGATTATGCGACGGTTGGCGGGGGCGCCACCAACCACGCCAGCGGCGAATATGCAACCGTCCCGGGTGGCCGCGATAACACCGCCTCCCATTATGCTTTCGCCGCCGGACGCCGCGCCAAAGCCAGCCACCCTGGCGCCTTCGTCTGGGCGGATTCCACGGATGCCGACTTCACCTCCACGGCCACCAACCAGTTCAGCATCCGGGCCGCCGGCGGCGTGCGCGTCGTCGGGGGCGAAATCAACTGGAGCACCGGCGGGGCGCTGGTGGACAACCAGGGCGGCTCCATCGAACTGGGGCCGCGGGAGATTAACCTCGGCGCGACTCCATTCATTGATTTCCATTACGGTGCCGGCGTGGTCCAGGATTTCAACATCCGCCTCATCAACAATGCCAACGGGCAGTTGGAGCTTTATCAAAACAGCGCTCCCAGCCCCATGGCGCAGTTTAATACCAGCGGCCTCACGGTGAACGGGACCTTTGTCAGCGCCAGCGACCGGAACGCCAAGGAGAACTTTGCCCCGGTGCAACCGCGCGAAGTGTTGGAGAAAGTCGTCGCGCTGCCATTATCGAGTTGGAACTACAAGGCCGACAAGGCCACGCGCCACCTCGGCCCGATGGCGCAGGATTTTTACACCGCCTTCAATGTCGGACCCGATGACAAACACATCGCCACTGTGGATGCCGATGGCGTGGCCCTGGCGGCGATCCAGGGGTTGAACCAGAAAGTGGAGTCGGAAAACCAATCGGTCCGCGCTGCGCTGGAGGCCAAGGACGCGAAGATCACCGCACTGGAGCAGCGGCTGGCCGCGCTCGAACAACTCATCAAGAATCAGACCCAGTAAAACCTTGACCACTCGAGAGAACCTATCTACCGCTCTCACCGAGCCGACGCCGGTGAGGAAACTGTTTTACCGGTTGCCCTAGCCGTGAACTCGCCCGGCGACCGAACCCATGTCGGAAAAAGCAAAAAAACAAAAACAAAGGAAAAACTAACTGACGCGTCACGTCGTGAACGCCGTCACACGCGGCTCGGCCAACCGCGCAAACTCGCGGAAGGACTGTTTGATAATCTCCTCGTGCAAGCCGGCGGTGAACGCTCTCTCCTCGTTCCCAGCCAACGACTCGGCGGCATAGACTTCCACCCCGTAGCGATTGGCGAAAGGCGGCAGCGCACCGATTCCGCAATCGGGGAAACGATTCTGGGACTTTTCTTTCGCCACGAAGCGCACTGGGTCGCTGCTGGTGATTTCGCGCCAGGCATTCAGGCTTCGCCATGTTGCTTCGCGGGCAGGGACCGACGGCTCGGATTCACGCGCAACGAAGACCAAGCCACTCCGACTAGCGCCGCCAGTCCGCCCCCCGTTCGGCGTGGAAAGCTGGCCGGGCATGATTACAAATCCATCGGATAGTTCAGTTCTGCAATTGGTCGCAGAGGTTTGCGGAGTAAGAGCCGCAGTCTCGATCACTCAAGAATACCCCACCCTCACCGAACTCGCGCGGGCCGACGTCGCCGAACTTCGGTTGCTGGAAAACGTCGGCGGAACACACGCCCGGCGCATCAAAGCGGCGCTGGAATTATCCAGTCGGCTCTCCCGCGAAGTCCTCGGGGAATCGCCGATTCTCGACACGCCCGACAAAATCGCCGACCTGCTCCGCGAGGACGTCCGCCCCTACACCGTCGAGACCCTCCAAGTGGTTTTGTTGAACACCCGCCGCCGGCTCATCCGCGTGGTGCCGGTCAGCAACGGCACGAGCGACCCCATCCTCGTTCACGCCCGCGAGGTTTTCCGGCACGCGATCGCGATGGGGGCCAGCGCGATAATTCTGGCGCATAACTTATGTGTCGCAGCACATAAATTATGTTATGTGACGCCCCAGTTTATGTGCAGTGCCCGTTTGACGGTCCTGACACAAGCGTGGTTTCCATGGCGAGAGGAGTGTTATGCTTGAAAGCAAATCACTTCTGCGGGCTGAGGTGGATGTGCCCGTTCGTACGTTGAAGATCGAGGCCGATGGCGACTTCTGGAAGGGCGTCACGAAACCAAAAATCCGACTCATGGGGCGCTGGCTTGAGCGCGCGGGGTTCAGCCCAGGCAATCGCGTTCACGTTACGTGCGTCGCTCCTGGAGTAATTGAATTGGGTTCCCCCGATGCCTTGATGGTAAAGGCGGCGACGCCACCCGCATCAGAGCAGTTCAAGCGCTCGCTTTGATACCGTCCCCAGTTCGGTGTCGCTTCACATAACCGCTGGGCTCTTTTGGGGCGCAACGGTTTTTTCACGAGCCGGGATGGGGCGAACGGACTCGCCACGTCAGTGCGGAAATCTCAAAACTCCACCTCTAAAAAAATAATCGTTTACCTTCGCTCCGCCGGTTTCAATCAAAAAACAATTACGATTTTATGCTCGAATCCTACTACAAAGAAAAACGCACCCTCGTCGACTTCCGGCGCGGCCCGCTCGGCCCGCACTTCGACGGCTTCGCCGCACATCTCCAAGCCAAAGGATACTCTCATTCCACGGGCACGGGCATTCTGGGCAGGGCGTGCCAATTTAATGCGTTCTTGATCGAGCGGGGCATCGGGAAGGCTCATCAGATCACGGAGTCCCTCCTGGACTCCTTCCTCGAAGCTTACTTTGCCCCCGTGCGCGCCGCCGGCCCGCAATATTCGCCTCAGGCGGACACGCGCACCTCCGTGAAGCACCTCTTAGCGTATCTCGCCGAAATCAAAGTCTGGAAGCCGCCCAACCCCCAAGCGAGGTGCAAGCCATTCACCTGGTTGCTCAATCCCTACCTCCGCTATCTCCGTTCCGAACGCGAACTGTCACCGGCGACCATCGCCTATCAGCAGCGGCAACTCGACTCCTTTCTGGATCGTTTGGGGCAAAAGGCCGTGCGGCAGCGATTGAAGCGCCTCAAAGCCCAAAAAATCGAAGGGCTCCTCAAAGAACACTTCCAAAGCAGCACCGCAAATCCGGCTTCGCTCTCCGGAGTCCTGCGCCACTTTTTCCACTACTGCGCGGAACGCCGTTACACGCAGACCGACTTCGCGGGCCTGGTGCCAACTGTCCGCCGCTACCATCAGGCCGCGCTGCCCAAAGGAATGGAGGACTCCGCGCTGGCGAAGATGCTCCAAGCGGTCAACCGGGAGACCCCCTTCGGCGCCAGGGATTACGCGATCCTCATGCTCATGATGGCGTATGGCGTCCGGGGCATTTCGGTGGCCCAACTGCTCTTGGAGGACCTCGACTGGCCGCACTCCCGGATCCGCATCCGGGCGCAAAAAGGTGGAAAAGAAGTGGTCGTGCCGCTGTTGGAAGCCGTCGGCGAGGCGTTGATCCAATATCTGCGCCACCGTCCAGAAGCCACTCCGTTCCGCGAGGTCTTCTTGGGCCTCAAAGCTCCGTTCCGGCCGCTGTCAGGGCTGGCAATTTCGCAGGTCGTGCAGCAGCACATGAAAAAATCCGGAGTCAAAACCACCCACAGCGGGGCGCGCACACTGCGGCACTCTTGGGCCATTCGGGCTTTGGCCCACAACTCCGCCATCAAGTCCATCGCCGACGTGCTGGGCCACCGCTATATCGATACGACCTTCATCTACGCCAAGGCGGATCTAAACGCGCTCCGCGAAGTGGCGCTGCCTTGGCCCGGAAAGGAATGAAGCTATGGCCACCTGTCTTTTCCGCAGCCCGCTGGCGCCTCGGCTTCAGGCGTTCCTGGAAACACGCCTCGCCGGAAACCGCGGCCGGGTGGGGGGAGCAGCCTGAAAATTCTCCGCTATCTGGATTGCTTTCTCCAGGGCGAGATCAAACCCGGGCAACCGCTGACGCGCGAGATCGCGGAGCGGTTCAACGAAAGCATGTCGCATTTGAACCCGAACACCCGCATCAACCGGCTTTCGGTGCTGCGCCAGTTCTGTCTGTACTTGAGCCACTTCGATCCGCACACCTGCATCATTTATCGCAGTTACCGCAGTTACCTGCCGCGCCGCAGCCGCCCGGCTCCCTATATCTATACCCGCAAGGACGTCAACCGCATCATGGCGGCCGCGCAGAAGCTCGGGCCGCCAGGAAGTTTCCGCCCCATCGTCATCTCGACCTTGATCGGGCTGCTCTACGCCACGGGGATTCGCATCGGGGAGGCCCTCAACCTACGGCTGGGCGACCTCGATCTCAAACGCCGCGTGATCGAGGTTCACGAAGGCAAGTTCAGGAAATCAAGATACCTGCCGCTCGCTCCTTCCACGACACGCCACTTGCGAGTATATCTGGCGCGCCGCCGGAAAGCCGGCTTCTCGACGGCCGCGACCGCGTATGTGTTCCTCAACGTGATCGGCACCAGGCACGGACATCCAGGCTTTGTGACGGTCTTTCTTGAAATCCTCCGGGGGCTTGGGCTCCGCCGACCGAAGGGAGAGCGCGGGCCTCGCGTTCATGATCTGCGGCACACCTTTGCCGTAAACCGGCTTTTGGCTTGGTATCGGCAGGGCGTCAACCTGGGGTCGAAACTCCCGCTGCTCTCGACCTACCTCGGTCACAGCACGGTGACCGGCACCGAAATCTATCTCCAGGCCACCGCACAACTTCTTGAAAGCGCCGGCCGGCGGCTCCACGCCCGCTTTGCCGTCCCGCCGATTATTCGGAGCAAGCCATTATGACCAAGCCAGACCGCGCCAAATCAATCCGCAACTTTTTCGAGCAACACCTGGTATCGGAGCGGGGGTTGAGCAGCCATACCGTGCTGGCATGCCGCGATGCCTGGAAGCTGTTTTTGCAATTTGTCTGCCGCCAGCATCGGAAAACCTGCGTTACGCTGGCGTTCGAGCACCTCACCGCCGAGACCGTCCGCCGCTTTCTGGAATACTTGGAGCGCGAGCGGAAAAACGGCGTCCACACCCGCAATAACCGGTTGGCGGCGATCCACGCCTTTTTCCAATACCTCGCCACCACCGATCCGCGGCATCTGGCGCAATGCGAAGCGATCCTCGCGGTGGCCTTCAAACGCAAGGCGATGCGGGTGCCGGAATATCTGGAGCCGGACGAGGTGCGGACGATCTTTCGTGAGATCAAAAGCAATACCCCGCTTGGGCCCCGCGACGATGCACTGCTGCGATTGCTTTAAAACACCGGGATGCGAGCCCAGGAGTTGGTCAGCCTGAACGTCAATCATCTCCGTTTCAGTCGCCCCTATTACGTGCGCATCCATGGCAAAGGTCGGCGAGAGCGGACCTGCCCCTTATGGCCGGAGACCATTCACGCCGTGAAGCGATACCTTGAACAGCGCTCGGTTCGTCTGGATGACCCCGCACCCTTGTTCGTCAACAACGAAGCCAACCGGCTCACCAGGTTCGGCGTGCGCTATATCGTCGCCCATCGCGTAGCGGAAGCCGCTAAGGTCTGCCCTTCGCTCCGCACCCGGAAGGTCTCGCCCCATACCTGGCGCCACACCACGGCGATGCACCTGCTCCAGTCCAACGTGGACTTGAGCATGATCCGGTCCTGGCTCGGTCATGCCTCCATCGAAACCACCAATACCTACGTCGAGATCGACCTGGAGATGAAGCGCAAAACGCTTCGGGCCTGCGAGAAACTCCTGCCCACTCCAACCAAGCGCAGCCCTTCTTGGCAGCGAGACCAAGGCATCCTTTCGTGGCTTTCGAAGCTGTAGTTATGTGAACAAGCCAGCGTGATCGCGGCAATCAAACCTTGGCGGGGGCGAGCTCAAACGAGCGCCCTGCACATATCTAGGTTCGTCACATAACTCCAAGCAGTGTATCCCTCAGGCCGCCGCGGGCAAGCGTCGGTTTTTTGCGGGACTCAGCGCGGCGGCCTGAGGGATACACTGCGGTTGAACTGAGCCGCTGAGCCTGCGCGCTCGGGCTACTGGGGAAAGTAATTGCGTGCCAGGTTCAAGCTGTCGAAATTTCCGCCGCCCGACGGTACGGACCACGCGTTGGAAAGGCGGGCGCGCTCCGGCGCGAGGCGGTCCCGACCGAATTCCAGGCGTCTGTGCCAGGGGGGCGCGTGGTTCGCAGTTGGTTTTGGCCCCGCCAGACAACACCGCGCCGCCACGCACGGAGCCGTGCGTTTGCGCCAGGGTTGGGGGCTGAGTTGCGGGCGCTCATGACGAATCGAGGCGACCCACCGGACGCGGTGGCAGCGTCCGCACCCGCACCAAGTCCGACCGTTGGCAGAAGGGGCAGCAGAGGGGTTTGACCTTCGGGACCGGGGCGGGAGTTGGCGCCCGCGGCGCGCCCAGGAGCGTTCGTGCCTCGGCCAGTCGGGCCTGCCGCTGGCGATTGCCCAGCAGCCCATAGTGCCGGATTTTAACGAAGCGCTCCGGCAGCACATGCAGACAAAACCGGCGCACGAACTCGGGCGTGCTCAAGGTCATCGTCTTGGGCCGGGCCGCGTCCGCGTAATCCTTGTAGGCAAAGGTCCCGGTTTGCCCGTCGGTCGCGAGCCGCCGCCGAGGGCTGAGCGCCACGCGATGCGTGTAGCGCGACAAATACGCCAGCACCTGCTCCGGGCCGGCAAAGGGGCGTTTGGCATAAACGACCCACTCCGGTTGGGCGGCCTTGCGCACCAGCGCGGCGAACTTCGCCGGCGCGGCCAGCGGCTGCAACTGGCCGTGGAACGCCAGTTGCCCGGTGGTGTACAGCGCGTCGAGTCCGGCCAGATACCGACCCCGAAACCGCCGGCTCAAGGCGCGCACGGGAAAAAGATAATGCGAGGCCGTGGCGACCCAGCGGCTCGGGTCTTGCGCCACGCCGCCCCCGGTGACGATGCAATGGAGGTGATAATGATCCAGCAGTGTCTGACTCCAGGTGTGCAGCACCGCCGTGATTCTCAGCTGGGCGTGCAACCGCTCGGCACCAAACTCCAGCAGCGTTTGCGTGGCCGCGTCGAAGAGCAGCTTGAAGAGCGCCGTCCGGTTCTGCCGGATCAGGCCGTTGAGCGTGTGCGGCAGGGTGAAGACCAGATGGAAATAGGGGATGGGCAGAAGCGCCGCCGCCTGTTGTGCCAGCCAGTCCACCGCTTGCGCCCCCTGACAGTGCGGGCAATGCCGGTTGCGACAACTGTGGGCCACGACGTGTTCGCGCTGGCAACCCGGGCAGTAGTAGGCCTGCCCGCCCAGCGCCGCGGTGCGGCACGCCGAGCCAACGCGCCACCAGTGGTTCGCCACGACGCATTGGAGCGTCGTCTCGGCAGCCCAACAAGGCGACGCTTTCGAAGCCGCCGCCGCGCTGGGCTTGCCCGTCGTGCTCTGCTCCCAGGTCACTCCGGCAATTCACGATCGCCCGCCTAAAGATTTCGCAACCGGCACTCGCGTAAGACCCACTGGATGTTTCCCCTCTGACCGGGTGCCCAT
>CAIKLQ010000651.1 GCA_903828255.1 uncultured Verrucomicrobiota bacterium | reverse complement strand
ATGCCTCAGAGGTTGTCAGCAAGGGTTCAGCGACCGAGGTGTTGTGTTACGGCACCGCAGTTGTGATTCAGAAGTTATGAGACGTGCGCCTAACAAAATCATTGCCTCGAACGCGGGCGGGCCACGTCAGTTGGCAGTGGGGACGCTCTGGGCCGCCCGCGTCGCTCAATTCTAGCGTTCGGCGGCAATCGTTCCATTCGCCTTTATGAAGGTTTTGCACGAGTCGGTTGAAAGCATTGAAGCGGTGTTTCCACGAAGTAAGGAGTGGATTACCTATCAGGGGCGGCTTCAGGTGTTGGATTCGGGATCGGCTCCGGTTCGTTTGGAGTTGAGTTTTGTACCGCCACACCCGTTTTTCTGCAACATGCCGGAGCACCATTCCATCCAAGGCAAAAGCGTGACGGAGGTTTACGTCAAGTTGACGAAATTCTTGCGGAGGAGCGGATTTGAGTTTGGACATTGACCAATGAACGTGCCGAACAAGACCACTGGGCCGAACGCGGGCGGGCCACG
The DNA here is from genome assembly GCA_903828255.1 of uncultured Verrucomicrobiota bacterium. Taxonomy (GTDB): domain Bacteria; phylum Verrucomicrobiota; class Verrucomicrobiia; order Limisphaerales; family JADLHS01; genus CAIKLQ01. The sequence goes on along the minus strand of CAIKLQ010000651.1, from coordinate 7,039 downwards.
TCAGTTCCCCATGCGGACGTCACTGACAACCCGCGTCGGCCAGTTCTGGCGTTAGTGCCGTATTCACACCCCAAATAAAAAAGGAAAACACGATGATCCCGGACAAGCTACAAAACATCATGAAGCAGGACGGAGTGGTTGCCATCGCCACCCTGGGTCCAGACGGCCCCCACATGGTCAACACTTGGAATAGCTACCTCAAAGTGTCGCAAGATGGCCGGCTGTTTATCCCCGCCGGCTATATGCACAAGACGGAGGCCAACATTGCATACAATCCGAATGTCTTGATTACATTGGGGAGCAGTAAAGTTGAGGGCCTGCATGGAATGGGTGCCGGTTTCTTGATCAAGGGAAAGGCGAGCTTCGTGCTGTCTGGCGCGGATTTTGATTTTATGAAAGAAAAGTTCGGTTGGCTTCGGGCCACCTTGGCCGTTAAAATCGAATCGGCTACGCAAACATGGTGATGCAGACGAAGAGTAGCTTTACCATGTGGCCTATCAAAACCACTGGAACGAACGCGGGCGGGCCACGTCAGTTCCCCATGCGGACGCGCTGGACCAACCGCGTCGCGCCGCTCGGTCGTTGACCAGACACAAAATCATGCCCCACTGGCTTCTTGTAGCTTTTGGCGGGGTCGCTGTGATCTTTGCGGTTGCGCAGTTCAAAGTTCGGAAAACGATCTCCGCTCTTGCTTATGCGGGGTACGCGTTGAGCTGTCTCTTCGCCCCGTGGCCGCGAGTCCTGACCTACCTCGCGGGCGTTGCCGCGTTTGATGGCTTCGTTGACCTCTTCCGTTTTGTAGTTGCCGGCGGCGAGTATTCTGCTTTCCGGCTCACGGAAAAAGGAAGGAAACACTTCATAGGCGTAGGGCTTGCCGGCGTCACAATACGCAGCGGTCTGCTGGTTGCCGCGTGGTATTTTTTCGGCTTCTAAACGAAAGCGAATATGGCGGACAAAATCACTGGCGCGAATGCGGAATGGCTCAGTTCATGAGATTGACACACTCATACCGGGTTCAGGCCAACCCGCGGCTAATGATAACGCCAAGTCGCCCTCCACCTTCGTCAGACTGCGGCGTGACAAGTCGCCCAGACCGGTGGCGCTAATTTCCTCGCCCCGTCCGAAAGCGCTGCTAAAGCCACGGGCACTTCAAACGCTTCGCCACTGCCCGGCGTCCGACCATGACCATCGGTTGGTGGAACTCAGGCAACCGGCCCCAAGCCTTCTCTCATTAAACGACGATTCCAGGGCCTCAATAGCGTTTGGCAAACCAGACCACCTATTCCCGTACTGGCCAGAAATTTGCATCGGTCTTCCAGATGAACGTCCTTGAGGCTGGTCGTGGACTTGACCTCGATAATGTCCCAGGCGTCTCCCGGCGCTGGCTGGAGAGCGTCCACCCGGCAGAATCCACTGTTGGCAGCGAACGCCGCCTCGAACAGCCGCTTGCTGAGTTTGAGCGCCTTCTGGGTGAGCCGGGTCGTTTCGTCGGAATCGTGAATGCCGCCGATCTCGACCCCGTCGAGGAACATCTGCTTGGCGAGTGCCCCGACCACATGACCTTGGTCGAAGATCGCTTGCGTGGCGGCGTCGGTTTCCGGGATCAGGTCTTTGGCGTTGAAGACGCGCCAGAGAAGTTTGTGGCACTGGAGGCCCGACAAGAATTTGGTCTTGGAGATGGCGGGTTCTTGCCCACTAGGTTTCGCAGCCACGGGCGCAACCTAAGTCAGGCTGGTGGGCGAGGCAACTAGGACTGTTCCTTGACCTCCCTTGACCCAGATCGTGCGGAAGCGTGCGGTTGAATGCGGTCCCCCCGCCTCGCGCACCATCTCCCAAATTTCATTGCCCGCCTCTCGGCGCAAGTTTCGGGGAGCAGCAAGGAGGCTCCCATTGATTGGATCCATGAAAGCTGTCGGTTTATCAATTAGGCGGGCGGGGCGAATTGGGATTTACTCGTCCGCATGAAAACAATTCAAAACCAAGTCCGCATCAAACCCCACCCCATTACCATTCGCGCACTTCAATTCTGTGGCGTACTCGCCGCCGGATTGCTCCTGTCCGGGTGCAATCAACAGCCGCCCCAAGTGCCGCCGCCACCGGCAGCGTCCCACAAAGCGCCCGCGCTCACAGGGGAATACGCCCTAGTCAGCGTCAATGGGAAGAGCGTGCCGACCAGCGTCTCGCACGATGGCACCGGACTGCAAGTGCGCTCCGGCTCATTCACGTTCAGCGCCGACGGCTCGTGCAGCACCAAGACAGTCTTCGTTCCGCCTTCCGGACAGGAAGCCACGCGTGAGGTGAGCGCAACTTACACCAAAGAAGGTCCCAAACTGACCATGCAATGGAAGGGCGCGGGCACCACCACCGGAACAATTGATGGGAACACTTTCACGATGGACAACGAAGGGATGCTGTTTGTGTACCGAAAATGAATGGCGGCCTGACGGGCGCAGCCGGAGAGACGGGTTGAAGTTGTCATCGCCGCCCGGCTGGGATGTCAGCTCATGTTCAGCCGATACGACAGGGCCCGTCTGCTCGAAGTCATCCAGCGCTACCTCGACAAGAACTATCCGCACGCGACGATCATTGACGGCGGCCTGAATTCCTTCCCCCGCAACGTGACGCTCGGCGAATATGTGCTGGCGCATGTCATGGTAGATGTAACCGAGACCGAGCGCGAACGAGTCACTGCTCGAATCGCGGACTACCTTGGCCGGGCTTACATTTTCCGCATCCGCGGCGACGTGGCACTTGCCGAAGGGCAACGGCGGATGGCGCGCGATCTGGGGTCACTTTACATCGGCAAAATCAAGCGCAGCGCAGCCCGCATTGGTCTCGACCTGCTCGAAAACACGGACAAAGAGGTCCGGTGCCACCTGCTGGATTCGCAGGAGAGTTTGGGGCCCGAGGCGCTGGCCATCTTGCGCACCGAATTGCGGCTGCCGTCGGAGCCCGCCACGTCCCCAACGAAAGCCGCGCCAGCCACCGCGATTGCGCTGGCGGTTGCGGCTGGCAAGTAGTGCCCACCCTCACCCGGCGAGCTCACTCCCGAGGTGGGCTGGAAAAGTCATCTTCAGAACAAGGGGTGCAGATGGCATTTCGGGCTTTCGCTGCGCGGCGGTCTTGCCATACTCCATGCACTCTATGAAAATCACTGCGTTCCAGTCCATTTGCGGCGTTCTCTCTGCGTTGTTTTTTGCGCCCGTTACCTTCGCTCACGAAGCGGTGGCGCCGGAGTTGGTCGTCACCAACTCGTTGCCACTACCGTTCCTGGTTGAAACCCGCGGGCCGGTGGGCAGGCCGAAGCCCACCATGCTCGCCTCCGGTCAGCACGCTAGCGGCCAGGGTTTCTGGAAGTTCGTCTCGGCCCGAGAACTCGTGCCCGTACCGGCTGCCGCCCAAACGAAAGTTACCGGTGCCCACGGCACCATCATTGTGGATAAGGTTGCGGACATTGCCTATTGGGGGCTGCAAGGCGTGGGTTGGATCGGTTTCAGCAACCGGTTGAGCGCGGCTTGGATCGTGGCTGGCAATCCGGTTTTCGCAGCGGGGAATATTCACGGTGCCGACCTGCTGCCGCGGGGCAAACAACCGCCGCTCATCGCCGCCGCGGATAATGTCTCCGGCAAAATCCATGTCACAGACACCACGTTCCAAAACGTCGAGACACTTACGCGTCCCGGGTTCGGAAGCTACGCGACGAACAAAACTTTCGCCCCGACTGACGCCGCCTTCGCCAGCCTCACGGAGCTTTGGATCGTGGACGGATACGGGCAGCAGAAATTTATTTCCGCAGACCTTTCGCCGTTGAGGTGGCGTGAAACGATCCATGGCGGCACCGAGTTTTCCAAGACGCTTCACGGCGTGACTTATGACAAGGCGCACGACGATCTGCTGTTCTCTGCGCGTCCAGAAGGCCAGTTGAAGCACCTCGCCCGCAAATCCCTTCGCGCGAAAGACATCCTCGGCCTACCCGCCGGCACGCTGCTTTGCGACGTGGATCTGTGGGGCGATTACTGCCTCGCCGCTTGTCTCGATGGCGCGAACAAGTCGCCTGGTCCGCTCTATATCATCAACCTGAAGAAGCGCGCTATTGTCTCGACCATCAAGCCGAAGGAGGACCTGGGCTATACCGACGCGCAACACATTCACGATGCCGCGTGGTACGTGACGGGCAAAGGTCGTGACCAGGAAGTTTACCTACTCTTCACCAACTGGAATCCCGGCGGCGTAGGCGCTTTGAAGCTGGTGAACCTCCCCGATTGAACTGCGCCAACCGAGTGAGCCGACGACGCGGCGGCATTAAGACAAAGGTTCACGGGCCTGGCGCAGGTCCAACTGGAGCAGGATCGAGGATGTGACCGCCAGATGGGCCAGATAGTAGGTGGGCAGAATCCAACCGTTAAGTTCACGGTAATGCAGGAACTCGTTGAACGAGATGACCGTGTCGGAAAAGACCACCAACCCGAGGCCGATGACGTAAAACCCTTTGACCCAGGAGGCTTGCTTGAGGCCCACGGCGGCGGCCAGACTGACGCACGAAATCAACAGGTAGAGCAGCACCGCGATCCACAACCCCCAACTCCCGATAGCGGGCGAGAGCGCCAGTCCGAAGTAGGGGACAAACCCAACCAGCAGAACCGCCAATGTCAACCGGTGGAGCCCGCCGTTGCGCAAGGCATAGCCCAAGTAGCCCAGATGCGCGACAAAGAAGCCCGCGATGCCCGCCTCAAAAAAATGCGCGTGCCCCGGCCGATTCGACAGGAAGAAATCCCCCACCATGGACATCCCGAACGCCGCCACCAGGGCCCAAACACCCTGGCGTCGGAGCCCCGGCGAGCGCCGCAGAAATGCCAGCAGGATCAACGCGCAAAGCCCCGGCACGCCCAGCTTGAACGGCAGGGAACCGGTCTTCAGCGCCAGAACGGCAGACAAGGCGGGCAAGACTAACAGCAAAAGAATTTTCACGGCGCCAGAATTGGAAAACCCGCCGCCTAAATTTGCCCCGGCTCCGGATGCACCCACGGCGCGCGGTAAGGGCGGCGGAGCCGGCGGTTGGCTTCGTCGTCGCCAATGACCCGGCCTTGCGTGGCGTCCCACTTGAGGCTGCGGCCTAGTTGCATCGAGAGATTGGCTAGGATGCACGAGCCGCTGGAAATGCAGCCTTGCTCAATGTCCGCCACGGGTCGGCCCCGCGTGGCGATGTTCGCCAGCAGGTCGCGGATATGCCCGCGCACGGCGGACGCGACGTGGCGTTCAAGGTCCTTTTCGGTTTTGTCTTCCGGATATTTTTCGTACTCGAAAAGCGGCTCGCCTTTCAATGTGGATTCCGTTTTGCCCGCAGGATAGAAGTCATAGCCGTTGACGCCGGCTTTAAGCGTGCCTTTGTCGCCGTAGAAAATCGCCGCCCAGGGATACTTGGGATCGGGCGCGTCGCCCCAGGAGCGATGGCTCCACACGACTTGCAGATCGCCAAAGTCGAAAGTGGCGGATTGCGTGTCGGGCGTGGTGGCCCGGCTGGCTTTGTCCACAAGGATGCCGCCGGTGGAGGTGATGGTCTTCGGCCAGCCGAGCTCCATCATCCAGCGCACCATGTCGAGCATGTGAACGCACATGTCGCCGACGATGCCGTTGCTGTATTCCATGAAGGCGCGCCAACCACGCGGATGCACCCATTGGTTGAAGGGCCGTAACGGCGCGGGGCCGGTCCACATTTCGTAATCAAGATTCGCGGGCGGCGTGGTGTCCGGAGGATTGCCGGAGGCGCGCATGTGGTAGTAGCAGCAAATCTCGACGCGCGCGATCGTGCCCAACCGGCCTTCCTTGATCACGCGGTCGCGGGCTTCGATCAAATGCGGGGTGCTGCGGCGCTGCGTGCCGATCTGCACCACGCGGCGGTATTTGCGCGCGGCCTCCAGCATGGCCTGACATTCGATCACATCCACGCCGACAGGTTTCTGGCAGTAAATGTCCGCACCAGATTTGCACGCCTCGATCATCGGCAGGGCGTGCCAGTGGTCGGGCGTGGCAATGAGCACGAGGTCCAAGTCCTTTTCCCGCAGCATCGCGCGATAGTCCGGGTAGGTGCGCGGTTTTTTCTTCGAGAGCTGGCGCGTGGCGACCAGGTCGGCGGCGTCGCTCAACATGTTCTTGTCCACGTCGCACAGCGAGACGACCTCGACGGGCGCGACCTGGATCAGGCGCAGGAGGTCAATTTTTCCATACCAGCCGCAGCCGATCAGCCCAACGCGTTTTTTGACGTCGCCCAAATCAGCGGCGTAACTGCGGATGGTAGGAAGGGTGGACAGGACGAGCGCCGCGGCGCTCCGGCGGAGAAATTGGCGACGATTCATACGCTTGGTTTAAGCCGAAGCCGGCGGCAAGACAAGCCCTACCGCAATCCGATCTGGCTTTCCGGCCAGCGGCCTGTCGGACTTAAGGGCGAAAAGCTTTCTAAAAATAATTTGAACAACAAAGGGGCGTTACGGTTCCATAGGTCCTGTCGGCACGTTTTGTTAATGCCGATCGCCAGACCCGATGTTTCTGCCCTGCGACTTGCGCGACGGGGTGCCCGCCGATCAAAAGTAGCACTCCCGGGCTATGCGTAGAACCGGCGTCGCGCCAGGCCATTTCTCCGCGCCCGCAGCACTCACTTGATCACGGTGTTCAACTCGAACTTGGGACTTAACTCTAGTTTGAAATCCTTGAAGCGCACTTCGGTCGGGTCGCCGGCGTGGACTTGCAGACCGGTGATGCCGCGTAGCGCGACTTGCGGATCGTCGAGGTCGGTGCAGAGACGGCCGTTGAGCGCGGTGCGGATTTTGCCGCCGACGGCGAGGATTTCGTAGGTGTTCCAGTCGTTGGTCTTCACGAAGTTATCGCCCGGTGGTTTGGTGAGGAGGGCGCGGCCATTTTCCTCGTAGAGTTTGCCCCACCAGCCTTCGCCGATGTCGGCCTGGCAGCCTTTCATTTCGTATTCGCCGAAGGGCTCGCTGCGGAACTGGACGCCGCTGTTCGCCGAGTTGGGCACGAGCTTGAT
>CAIKLQ010000650.1 GCA_903828255.1 uncultured Verrucomicrobiota bacterium | reverse complement strand
TCCAGCCGGGTTTGAGTGACCAAATTATGCTCGGTCAGCAAGCCAATGAACCCCTGCCATGCCTCGTCAGTCAGTTTGATCGTCACCAGATTGCCCAGTTTGCGCACGATGCGGTCATACGTCGCCTGCAATGCGGCATCCTTACTGCCAATTTCCAAATCCGCTGCGACCAGCATGGCGGAAAAGTCCTGACTGGTCATTGACGGGCGCTCAATCACCGAACTGCCGGGGTTTTCAGGGTTGGTGACATAATCCAACAAGGTTTGCAGCCGGTCGGGCGAGTCGGGCTGGCTGGTGTCAATGGCGAGGATGGCGCGTAATTCGCCGCCGTGAATCGCGTCTACTTTCAAAGCGTGGAGGGCTTGGGTCAAGGCCGATTGGTCTGCTGGGGTAAGTGGCATGTTCGTTTCCTGTAGTGTGGTTAAAGGTTCAAGTCAATGCGGGTTCTAGCCGCTAGGACAGGTCAGTCCCAATGGGTTTTTAAGCGCGTCCCGTCGCTATCATCTCGGCAACAATGTCCTGCCGGGCTTGTAAAAAATAGCTGTTGATGGTGGCTTGTTGCCGGTTCATCGTATCGCGGAACATGAAGGCGCCCTCGGTGCCTTGCCTGGAAATCTTGCGGGCGATTAAATAAGCCACGCTGCCCGCATGGGCCACGTCCACCCCCAGCTTTGCCACTACCCAATCCTTTAACGGCTCAATCGGCGGGAAATGCGGTCGGGTGCCGAGTTCAACCGGGATGGCATACGGGCTGGCCGTCCCTACTACCCCTAAAAATCCGCTTTCCGAGACCTGCACGTCTTGGAAAATGGACCGTCGCAACAATTGATGCGCACCGGTCGGCGTCGCTTCGGCAACCTCTCTAAGCAACAAAGCCGTGCCTTTATGCGTGGCTATGCGCAAATGCTTGGCGGTAATATCCGGCGCTTGCGCAAACATCGCCTGAATCTCCGTCATGCCCTCCAGCGAAACTTCAATGTCCATCTCAGCCCCGCCCTTGCCACCACGGCAGCGGGTGGGTCAGACGCGAACCGCCCAGGCTGTTCTTGTCACGGAATGAAACATCGCACCCCGCCGCCGCCGTCTTCTTCGGGTCGATGCCCAATGCGTCGTAATAGCGGTTGCGCAGGGTGTTTGCCCGTTGCGCATAGCTCCGCGCCGGGCTGGTCTGGTCAACCGAATCCGCCTGTATCGTGCTATCCGTGTTTGCCGAATACGCAGCGGAAATCTCGTCGCACAATAGCGCTGCCGCCCAGCAGCACAACGCCTCCATGTGTTTGCTCGGGATCGTGTCCCGGTTAGCGTCCAACAGCCGCTTGACCGTGTAAATGCATTGCGCATTGGCCCCTTCCGGAGGGCTGGCCACCAGTTCAATCGTCGTATGCTCGGCGACCGGAGGTGTGCCAGTAGTTGCCGGAAGCGTGTACATAAACCAGTCTTCCGGCTTCAAATACGTCGGTGGCCGGTGGCCTATCGGATACTCGATCTTCACTACCCGGCTAAACCCCTCCTGCCAACCTTCCGGCAGGCCCAAGCCGCCGTCCGAAGCCGACAGCATCTCAATGGCGCTGTCTGGCCTGTCATCGCTGTAGCGGATCACCGCCGCCGCAATCGCCGCGTCCACGCTGCCAGCTTTCAGCTTGCCGCCCGGATCGTTGGCAAGCTGCCCCGCCAATTCCCTATATAAAGGAATCGCCATGGCTTACTTCCGCGCCAGCGTGATGAAAATCGTAATGTTGTCCCAGGTCGGGTTAGTCCCCCCTAGGTCCAGGTTGACCGTCACCACGGCCTCGTCTGCACGTTGGTAATCGGCAATCGCCGCATTCGCCACCGCCCCCGCCGTGATCGCCGTGGGCGCGGTCAAAATCGAGGTGGAACCCTCCTTGACATCAATGGCAAGCGTCGGGTTAGTCCCGCCGCTGGCCTGTGCCGTCATCGTGATGCCGAGGACACGGGCGGGGAACGGCATCGTGAACTTCGCCACCGCCGTCCCGTCCGCCGTGTACTGGCCGGACAACTGCAACGGCACCACCACCACCGGCGTCGTCAGTGACACATTTGGCGTGGTTGCCATGGCAGGGGCCAGCCCGACCAGGAACAACAGCAAGAAGCTGACTGCTAAAAATCCAAATAATTTGAAATGGCTTTTCATAAATACTCCAAAAAAATGAGTTGATCGCTCCCATGCTCCAGCGTGGGAGCGTGACGACCGGCTATGCGACTACCGACTTGTAGAACCCATCCGGCCCATACACATTGCCGCCGTACATGTGCCTGACCTTGTAAGTGATGACATCGTTGCTGAACAAACTGCCCTGCTGCGGCAAGTCCTGCACAAACAACTCGGGTTCCTGATTGCCGGAAATGAACCCCAATTCAATCAGCGGCACAGACGATTTATCCGCCGTCGCCACCCAGTCGTTTGCATCCGTCCAATGCGTCACCGTGTGATACGTGGCCTTGGTCGTCTGCACAAAAGTTAAGTCTAGGTTAGTGCCACGGATGAACATGTCATACGCCGTCTTCTCCAACTCCATTGGCCCGGCGATGTGTTGCAGGATGATGCCCAACGGCTCATTGCTGGACAGTTCCGCCGTCCGCGCCTTCGCCAATCGGGCCGCGTGCCAACTCGTCGCATCCAATGCCGCCGTTGCCAAATTGCCCCTATCGGTGTGGAACAGCGCCTTGTTGTCGCCCAAGGTCGGGTTGGCGGTCAGGAACGAATAGACGAACTTGTACAAAGTGCGCTTCGCCGCAGTGGTCAACTGCTGCGGGATGCGCCGCAGAATGCCCACGTCGTCGTTCAAAATCGCCTCCAACGTCACCTTTTCCGTGCCTCCGCGTTTGGCCGGTGCATAGGTTTCTTTGACACCCGTGGGAGAAGTCATGTCCAAGTACGGGTCGCCTTCGACTACAATCGGTATATCTCCGTAGCCACCCATGCGGGTGCGCTCATTGGTGCGGAAATCCCGCAACGGCACGACATCGCAAAGCCATTGCCAGTCGCTCCACATGTCAGGCGTGTTGTACAGCCGGATCATCGCCCGAGTAATCGAATCGCCGAGGATGTTCGCCGCAAACGTGGTCGAGTCTACAGCCTCCCTAAAATCCGCCCCCGCCGCCTCGCGTAACAAAGCCTTGTCGCAATGGCGCATCAAGCCCGTCACACCCTTGTCGCCGGTAATCTCGACATAGCATTCGCGGAAAGAAATGGCCGGTTTGGACAAGTCGAAAAAGTCATCCAGCATCATGGCCACCTTTTCCGCTCGTGACTGCCCGGCCTCAATGCGTCCTGCCCCTAACCCCGTCACATGCCCTAGTTCGGTCAACTTCGCCAAGGTGTCTTTTTCATCCGTGATCGCCTCGCGCAGATTTTCAATCGTCGTCCCGCGCTCAATTGACTTGTTCAATTTGGCTTGCACCGGCTCCGGCAAGCCGCTGGTGTTCACCGCCTCGCGCATGTCGGAGAGATCAAGTCGTTTCTTTAACGCTGCAACCTCGGGGTCCACCACTCCTGCGGTGGACCCGTTGGGTTTCTCCTGTGCATCAGTACCGGATGCCTTATTATTTGCGTCGAGGGTTAAATTTTGTTCGTTTGTCGTTTGTGCCATGTCGGCTGCTCCCGCTGCTTCGATTAAATTGATGATTTTGCCGCCCGCCCCCGGTTCCACGATCAAGTCCAGGCTGCGGACCAACGTGATCGCCTTGGCTTCGCGCATGTTGCCTTTCTGTACGGCACTGCCTGC
>CAIKLQ010000649.1 GCA_903828255.1 uncultured Verrucomicrobiota bacterium | reverse complement strand
CGGCGCACTACGGTCAAAATCAGGCGCGTTACTGGCAGTTTCACTGGCACTCGACCGCCACCGCCGCGCAAGTCATTGATGCACAATCATCAAAGGCTGGAGGCGAGGGTCGGAATCGGACATTTTTGCGCCCGTTTCGAGGTTTAGATACCACCTTTTTGAGCTTAACAAGCACTACTTGCCATTACTCGGTCACTACTTGACGCTACTGGTTTAAGCACAGTTCTAGGCACAGGTGGTTTTTCGGGGGAATGCAAATTTGTCTGATTCCATAGACTCTACACAAGCCTGGTCGGTTGGTGCCCGCTTCGGTTCCCGGCTGAGACAAAGGTGTGGAGTGTCGTTTTTGCGCTTGCGTGAAGCGCTGAGTGGGTTTACTCAGAGCGTTGAGTAAAACGCAATGATTCGCGAAACCATTCATGACAACCTGTTGCGGCGGGTGAAAGAGCCGCGCCGATTCCTCCAAGTCCTGGCCGGCCCGCGGCAGGTTGGCAAGACCACGCTTGCCCGGCAGGTGATGGAGGCGGCCGGGATGCCCGCCCACTACGCTTCCGCCGACGAGCCCAGTCTGCGGCGGGGGGCTTGGCTGGAGCAACAGTGGGATCTGGCCCGTCTCAAGGCCAGAGAAACCTCCGCCGGGGCTCTGCTGGTTCTGGACGAAATTCAAAAAGTTCCCGGCTGGTCCGACGCAGTAAAACTCCTTTGGGACGCCGACACCCTTGCCCGGCTGCCGCTCAAAGTGGTGCTGCTCGGCTCGTCTCCCCTGCTGGTGCAGAGCGGCCTGAATGAAAGCCTAGCCGGTCGATTCGAAATCATCCCGGTTCCACACTGGTCATTTACGGAGATGCGCGCGGCGTTCGGGTGGAGCCTCGACCAGTTCATGTTCTACGGCGCATATCCCGGGGCGGCACCGCTGATCGCCGAACCGGAGCGCTGGCGGCGTTACATCGTGGACGCGTTGATCGAAACCACGATTTCCCGCGACATCCTGCTGCTGACCCGAGTGGACAAGCCAGCACTGCTGCGCCAGATGTTTCAGCTTGGCTGTGATTACTCCGGGCAAATCCTGGCCTACCAGAAAATGCTGGGGCAACTGCACGATGCGGGTAACACGGTGACCCTGGCCCATTATCTGCAACTCTTGCAGGGCGCGGGCATGGTGGCGGGCCTGTCAAAGTATTCCCATGGTCAAGTGCGCCAGCGTGGCTCCAGCCCCAAGTTGCAGGTGCTGAACACCGCGCTGATGACGGCGCAAGCGGGTCGCACTTTTACCGAAGCCAGGCAGGATGGCAACCATTGGGGGCGGCTCGTGGAATCCTGCGTGGGGGCGCACTTGCTGAACACTAGCATGGGCAGCGATTTGGAAGTGACCTACTGGCGGGACCGCAATCAGGAAGTGGATTTCGTGCTGCGCCAGGGCAAACATCTCGTGGGGTTGGAGGTGAAAAGTGGTCGGGGGAAGGATTCGCTGCCGGGGATGGCAGCGTTTGCCCGGCAGTTCAAGCCGGAGCGGCAACTGCTGGTCGGCGGTCAAGGCATCCCGCTGGAGGAATTTTTGTCCCAGCCCGCCGTACACTGGGTGCAATGATCGCGCGCGACGGTGCGGACGGCGCGGGAGACGCTGCCGGGGCTACAACCCAACTGGCACCCAGTGAACAATTGGTTTGGCGATTATTTGCGGAGGTCAAAATGGAGCGGTTAATGCTCTGTTTTCCGAAGCAATTTTCGGAGCAAACCGCTGACAGTCAAGGATCCTCTGGCACTGCCTGCCATAACTCCAGAACTACTCCACCATTACTCAGCTAACGAAGAATTCACGGAAGGTCAATTTAGGATCGTTGGTCGAGATTCGCCGCGTCAGTAATGGGGGCAGCTCCAGCAGCCGGTTGATAGTCAGCGATCCCCCGCTGCTTCCACAATTTGCTTAGCGCCCTATACGAACCGAGGTTGAACACCTTCTGATAGCCCAAGCCCTTGATTTGGTGCTTCGCGATGCCGCTGTACCCGCCGCTCAGGCAATGCAGCAGTAACACCTGGCTTTTGTCCTTCACTTGGCGTGGCAGTATTTCCCGCGACTCGCCCAGCGGAATGTTCACCGCCCTGCCAAATGCGGATTCCGATGCTGTCGGACACCTGTTCCAATTCATATCGGACACCATTCCGGGGCTGTCGGACAGTGGTCGGAGCGAAGCGACGCTCGGCGGGAGTCTTAATGGGGTGTCCGACAGGAGTCAAGGTTTGGACGCGGTTTTTGTGCTCTCTCGGAGTCCCACCGAGGGGCGACGTTCCGGTCGGCCAACCCACGGCGTCGTCGCGCCGT
>CAIKLQ010000648.1 GCA_903828255.1 uncultured Verrucomicrobiota bacterium | reverse complement strand
GGAGGACAAGATCTATCCCGTCGTCCGAGAAGCCGCGTTGTTCTTCTGCTCGTTTGCGGACAAATGCCCGCGCGATGTCGCTGGCAAGGTGAAGTTCGGCCCGAGCTACAGCCCGGAACACGGCGACTTCGGCGTCGCCAACGTTCCTTTCGACCTGGCTTACGCGCGATTCAGCCTGCACGCCGGCATCGCGGCGGCGGAGGAACTCGACCGTGAACCGGAACTGGCGGCGCGTTTTCGCAAGGCGATTGACTTGCTGCCGGATTATCCCACCGCGCCCGATGCGACGGGCAAGCCGGTCGTGGTGGACTGGACCGGCTGCAAGTTTCGCCAGATCGGCGAACACAACATCACCGTGCCAGCCGTGCCGGTGTTCCCCGGCGAGCAAGTCACCTGGTTCTCACCGGAGTCCGAAAAAGAGTTGTTCCGCAACACCCTGCGTCAGACCCGCCATCGGGGCTGCAACTCCACGGTCATGCTCAGCGTCGCCAAGGCCCGGCTCTCGATGCCCGAGGCGGTCAGCGATCTGCGCGATTACTACCAGCCGCTGGTTCAGTCCAACGGCATGTTCTATTGGCCGTTACACGGCTACTACCTCGCCGAGAGCGTTGGCGTCGCGGCGGGCATTTCCGAGTTTCTCCTCCAAAGCGTGAAGCACACCATCCGGGTATTCCCTTGCTGGCCGAAAGACAAGGATGCCAGCTACACCAACCTCCGCGCCCAGGGCGGCTTCCTCGTCACCGCCGAGCAGAAAGGCGGCAAGGTCGTGAAACTCGAAATCACCTCCACCGTCGGCGGCAAGCTGCGGGTGTTGAATCCGTGGACGGACAAGATCGTCGAGCGGCAAACCACCCTAGGCGAAACCGTTAGACTATCGCCGAACAACTGAATCGCATGAAAGCACTTGCCACCCTCCTCGTGCTTATCTCCGCGAGCCTCGCTTTTGCGCAGACCATCGTCTGTCCGCCCGGCGCACCAGCGAATGTTCAACTCGCCGCGAAGGAAATCCGCCGCTACGTGTATCTGCGCACCGGCAAGTTGTTGCCCGTCGCTGAAAAAGGCCAGGGTATTGCGCTGAAGATTGACCCGGCGCTCGGCGCGCAGGAGTACCGGATCACGTCAGACGGCATCACGGGCGGCAGCGATGTGGGTGTGCTCTATGGCGCGTACCGGTATGCGGAGTTGCTGGGAGTACGGTTCTATTTGCACGGCGACGTGATTCCAGATGAGCGGCTGAAGGAGTTGCCGGTGCTGAGTGACACGGGGAAACCGGAGTTCGCGGTACGCGGCGTTCTGCCGTTCCATGATTTTCCCGAGGGACCGGATTTGTGGGAGGCCGATGATTACAAGGCGGTGCTGGCGCAAATGGTGAAGTTGCGGATGAACTTCATTGGGCTGCACACCTATACCGAATGTGGTTGGGGTTCAGAGCCGACCACCTGGCTGGGACTGCCGGAAGACGTGGATGAACAGGGGCGTCCACGCTTCAGCTACGCGGCGCACTATTTCAACACGGCACGCCACGCGTCGGGGCACGCGCCGCGGAAAGTGGAGGAGATGCTGTTCGGCGGAGCGCTGTTGTTTGAGACGGAGCCGTGGGGGCCGTCGGTCATGCGTGGCTTGATGCCACAAGGAAAGACACTGGAGGAAAAGAACGCGGTGTTCGTCCGCGCGGGTGAGCTGTTGAAGGAGGCGTTCACGTACGCGCACCGGTTTGGCGTGAAGACGTGCGTG
>CAIKLQ010000647.1 GCA_903828255.1 uncultured Verrucomicrobiota bacterium | reverse complement strand
ATTGGTGTGCGCGCGGACTTGGATTTGAATTTTTCCCCCGGCCACGCCGATGCTGACGTTCAGCGCCGTGCTGTTTTGATATTGGTTCAACGCCTCCGCCAGCGGCACGAGCAGTTCGCGCTCGATGACGCGTTTGAGCGGACGCGCGCCGTAACGCGCCGAATACCCACGCGCCGCCAGATGATCCGCCACCTCGGGCTGTAACTGCCATTCGACGGCGCGCAAGCGGATGCCGTCGCGCTGCCGGAGCGCGTCCAAATGCCGCCGCGCGATGGCCAGCACAATGTCCGGCGTGAGCGCGCGAAACGGCACGATGGCGTCGAGCCGGTTGTAAATCTCCGGTCGCAGAAACTGGCGCACGGCATCGGCGAAGTGCGCTTGAGCTTCCGGCGCGGCGGCGGCTTCCGGACGAAAGCCCGTTGGCCCGCGCTGAAATCCTTCCGCGCCGAGATTGGAAGTCATCACGATCACGCTATTGCAGAAATCCGCCACGCGCCCGGTGGCGTCGGTGAGCCGGCCATCGCCGAGGATTTGCAGCAGCAGATCGAAGAAGCTGGGATCGGCCTTCTCGAATTCATCCAGCAGCACGACGCTGAACGGCTGCTCGCGAATCCGCGCCGTGAGCAAGCCCTCCGCCCGACCCACCACCGATCCGCCGATGAGCCGCTGCACCGAAACCGGATCGCTGAATTCGTTCAGATCGAACCGCACGAGCCGCGTGGGATCGCCGAAGAGAAATCCCGCCATCGTCTTCGCCATCTCGGTTTTGCCCGTGCCCGTCGGGCCGATGAAAAGAAACGACGCGAGCGGCTTGCGCGGGCGAGCGAGCCGGGCCTTGATCATCACCAGCAAATCCACCACGCGCTCCACCGCTTCGGGCTGGCCGATGACGCGCTTGGCGAACCAGTCACTCGTGGTCTGCAATTCCAGCGGCACGTCGTCGTCGAGCAGCACCGTCGGCAAGCCGGTTTCGCGGGAGAACGCGGCGATGACCAACGCCTCAGTCAGTTGCTTTTCCGGAAAGCGGTCGGCCAACAGATTTCTCAGGAAGCGCAGCGGGCGACCGGGATTGGCGGAATAGGTGGCGTAGCGCTGGTGCAGTTGGTGCAAACGGGCCAAAGCTGATGTGGCTGCGTTACCAGCGGGACACTCGGATTGGCGAGTGGCTCGCGCGGCAGTTCCCCTCGCCCCTTCGGAAGGGGAGAGGGCCAGGGTGAGGGGAGT
Organism: uncultured Verrucomicrobiota bacterium; assembly: GCA_903828255.1. GTDB lineage: Bacteria > Verrucomicrobiota > Verrucomicrobiia > Limisphaerales > JADLHS01 > CAIKLQ01. The sequence continues at coordinate 464 of CAIKLQ010000647.1, read as the reverse complement.
TTTGGATGTTGGATGTTGAATGTCGAATGTTCGATGTTCAGCACTCTCCACCGTTTCCCCCTCACCCCGGCCCTCTCCCCCTCCGCGGGGGAGAGGGAGAAGCGTCGGACCGCCGGTGTGTTCTGTCGCACCGCCGTCAGACGGCTCACAGAACTTGCCGGGTGCGGTGGCCAACACTTGGCGAAGAATGGCCAGCGTTTGTTCCGGCGTGCGTTCGTTCAAGGCGAATTGCTGAAACGCGCCCAGCAGATGCGGCTCGGTTCGCTCAATCACGCTGACTTGTTCGGGTGTGCATTCCGCAATCGCCAGCACCTCGCCACGCGCAATCCACGGCTGCAGGAAGCCGCCGACGCTCTGCTCGCCGCGCGAGGTTTTGCCGACTTCGAGGAGTTCGCCGAGATTGCCGAGATGCAAAATCGCCTGGGACTTCGCCGCCTCGCGACACATTTCCTGACAGCGCTCCT
>CAIKLQ010000646.1 GCA_903828255.1 uncultured Verrucomicrobiota bacterium | reverse complement strand
GCTTCCGCCGCGATGGTGTCAAACTCGGGCGCCGCTTCCACGATGCCGCATTGTCCGAACTGCGCCAGTTCCGCCGTGCGCTCAATCGCGTACTTTTCGAATAGTGTGGGGATGATAATGTCCGCCACTGCTGTCTTTGCCATAACTCAAACCTTTCTCTTGTGATCCGCCTGTCGCCTTACGCCGCCGCTTCAAGCCGCGTCGCCAGCGATGGATCTGTTTTCTGCAGTTTCATTTGCTCCGTCAGATTCCAGCTTTCCTTGCGGAACGGATTCTTCCCGGACCGTTGCGAACCCGCGGCACCCCCCGGCACCGTTGCCGGCAACCCCGCCACCAGCGTTGGATTCAAAAAGATGCGGAGCGTCGGCCACTTGCGCGTCCACCCACTCCTCCAAAGTCATTGGCGTCACGCCATCCTTGCCGTAACGCACGGTCTGGCCGTCGCCCTCGAAAGCGCGCGGCGCTCCGTTCACCAGTTTGAACACGATGCGCGCGCGAGCCGTGATGTCGGGGATCGCCGTCGGGCGCAGCCCGCGCTTGGTCGCCGCGGTGAGGACACCCTGGTCAATCTGGATCGCGGTGAGCCGCGACGTCAGCGAATCACGTTCGCTCGTCAGAGTCGTCACCTGCTTGTCCCAATCGGCCTTGAGCCCCTTGATGCGGTTCTCCACGACCTTGTCGAGTTCGCCGGCTTTCAGTTGCTTCTCTTCCTCGAGCTGGCGCTTCTCCGTCGCGAGCCGCCGCACTTCCTCCGGATCAATGCCGTCGAAGCGCGCCGTCAACGCCTCGATCTGCTTGCGCAGTTCGATGTTGTGCGTTCGCATCTCATCGGCTTTCGTTTTCTCGGTCACGCCCTCGACGTCCGCGTAGAACGCCCCGTCGCGTTCGATGTAGAGCGCTGCTTGTTCGGCGGGAATTTCCTCCCGCTTGCCATATTTGAATTTCAGTGTCATAAACTTTTTCCTTTCACGTCTCACGCATCACGCGTCACAGTTCCTCCGCAATCAAACCCCGGAATCCCAGCGCCGGGCCAAGCTGTCCATCGAAGTGCTGATGCACTCGAAAATAGATGTAGCGGTCCTCCAGCCATGTCCCTGCCGGACCCGGTCCAAAGAAAGAGCCCCACACGCGCACGTAGTCCGACGCGAAGTTCTCGGTGGTTTGCCCCGCAAGCTGGCCTTCCATCACGTTAACTTCGCGCAGGAAGCGATACGCCAACCGCGCGCCTTGCGTCGCCAGCGGCACCGGCGCGGTGGCCCAGACAAACCAATCCGTCCGCACCGCGGTGCTTTCCTCGACGCGCAACCGCATGTCGCCCGGCGCGCCCGGCCCAGTCCACGGGCCCGTGTCCCGCACCGACACGGCATTCAACCGCCAAGTCGTCGGCTGCGGCACATGCGTTTCATCCGTGTCTTCGTCTGCGATGAAACGATTCCGCATCACCATCGTCATCGCCTTGTGCCCGCTCACGCGGCGAATGGTGCCGTCATCAAGCACGACCTTGTTGTTCCGCGCCCAGGAGTTCCACGCGCACCGCTGATCGCGCGTCAGACCTTTCCAGAGGTTCGATAGCTTCATGGATTTCCTCCACCGTTGCTTCCCGCCGCAGCGGGAGTTCCCCGAGCAGCTTCCAGCCCCCCTTCAGAAATTCGAACCCCTTCACGCGCCAACTCCTTTTCCTCAGCGTTGCTACGACCATCGGGAAGCACCTCACCTTTGCGGAAGCAGTCGAGCATCGTGTCCTGACTGATCGCACCTGCTTGCCACGCGGAGACCAGCGCGGTGATCGCCTGGCTGTCCATCCCTTGCAGGGAGAAGTCAGTGTTGAGCGACACGAGCACTTGCTCACTGCTCACGAGGTCAGGCTTCTCTTCGGTGCTGTGCCACCAGTGCATCCAACGCAACACATGCGTCAGCGAATCACTGATGCTCGCCGCGAGGGCGCCGAGAACAGAGTTCTCACCAGATTGACGGAGAGCGATGGCATCCGCGGACTCACCGACTCGTTTCTGTTCCGCCAGCATCCGCGTGCCGAGGACCGCGAGCAGACGCTCATCACGATCCATCGCACGCTCGAACGTGGTGAGACCTTGACCCGTGAACTCCAGGAAGCCAGCCGCAGCACCAACGGTCTCAGCGACCCAAGCCGTGCTCGATCCAATCCGCAGTTCCGAACTCTTGTCGAAACCGCTGACCCACGCCGTCGGCAGCGCGGTGAAATGCAGACCGTGCTTGTAGTCGGCATCGAGGCGGTAGTGATCCAGGTTCAGCGCGATGATGTCCGCCAGCGGCAACTTGTCCACGAGGGGCAACGAATGTCGCGGACCGTGAAACACGAACGGAATCAGCGGCAAGGGGCACGGATATTTTCGGGAAGACTTCACGGAAATTCACGGTCTCACTTGGTTTGACGTGCAGTACTCGCCCGAGTTTCCGTTCATTGCGCCGGAATTTTTGGAACGGCTCACGCGCGCCGACCTCGTGATCGCCCACAATGCCAGGTTTGACATCGGGGTGTTGCGCCGCACCCTCGAGCACTACCGGCTGACCGGCGTGGAATTTGACTATTCTTGTACTTGCCTCGCGGCCCGGCGCGTTTGGCCGGAGCTACCCAGCCACCGCCTCGGCACGCTGGCGGCGTCCATCGGCCACGAATTCCACCACCACCACGCCCAAGCCGACGCCGAAGCCGCCGGCCGTGTCCTGCTGGCGATTATGAAACAGGCAGGCGCAACTACGGTACTCGAGTTGTTGCAAAGAGCGGACATATCGCCGAAACGCTTTTGCGAATGAAACTGAGACATCAGGACCGGATTCCGGCGCATCGCGCAATAACCTGATTGGCGCGAAACCAACCCGCTGAAATGATGATTGCCGCAAGCTAAATAGGCTGGTATGAAATTCACGCTCGAAATGTCGCCACAACAATAACAATCCCGAAAGGCATCAAACAATGGCATCTTCCCTGACTCGGTGGCGTTGGACCAGCGGGAGGAAAATTCTCCCGACCGCGAACAGGCCATGAAGCAGACACTCCTTACCGGACGGACAGGACTGCTATGAATCAAATCCAGCAGCTACGCACCAGGTCGGTGGCCGATCTCGCTCAGAAGAGCGAGCGTTTTCATATTCCCAGCTACCAGCGCGGCTATCGTTGGGACAAGGAACAAGTACGGGCTTTGTTGGACGACTTGGCGGAGTTCGAAAACCGAAATACTGACGGGGCATTCTATTGCCTGCAGCCTCTCGTAGTAGTGAGGCGGGAGAAAGTTGGGCGGTGGAACGAGTGGGAAGTCGTGGACGGGCAACAACGCCTAACGACAATTTTTCTCATCCTCAACCACCTGTCGCCCCCGGAGAGCCATCTTTTTCATATCTGCTACGAACGCCATCCGGAAGACAAACTGGGGCTGGCCGGCCTGCTGCAAACGATCTCCACGGAAACCCCGGCAGCCGATTTTTGTTCACCCGACTTTCACTTCATCAAGAAGGCTCAGGAGGCCATCCAGGACTGGCTAAAAGCGCACCCAGGCCAGAAGCTGGCATCGCTCACCAACCTTGAAGGCGTGTGCGCCAAGTTCATCTGGCAGGAACTAGATCATCCGCGTGAAGCCGTCCGGGTGTTTTCCCGGCTCAATGCGGGCAAGATCCGGCTCAAGGATTCGGAATTGATCCGCGCGTTGTTTCTCCGGTCGGGGGTTCAGGGGGTTCTTAATGAAGGGGAACGTCTGCACCTCGCTCTGCGTTGGGACCAAATGGAACAACGCCTGCACCAGCCTGAGTTCTGGAGCTTCCTCAACCGCCGCTCCACTTCCGCCACGATCCGCATCTGCTCGGCGAGGGGTGGAAGTGGGAACGGAATCGCCGAGAATTTTTCTGCGCCGAGGTGGTTAATGTCGACGCCTCCAGCAACCTTCGCGAACACGCTGTTTGCGTAGAAGTGCTGGAATGTCACCAGCACATATTTTGACTGCACACCAACCGGACGAAGTCGAAGCACCGTGTTCTGGAAACAGCAAAGCGGCAGTTCGTCTCGCCAGACCGCTGGCTTTCCAACCTGCGATGGGCTTCCCGATGCTTCGGAAAGGACGATGTCGCCGCGGCGTAGGGCGAAGCGCTCGCGTTCTGCCGGAGAGAATTCCATTTCGAGGACATCCGACACATCAATGCCGCGCTCGGTGATGTTCGCTGCGCGTATGTATTTCGTCGGGTAGTTCTTCGACACGTTCTTGGGCGAACGCTGGCGGCCTAGCTGCACCTCTCCAAGTTGCTCGATGCTTGCCCACGACCAACCATCCGGAATTGCCGGAAGGTTCGCTGTGTCCGGAGCTGCGGGTTCTTTGTATTTCCCGCGGCGCTGCCAGTCTTGGCGGCGCTCAGTGAGAATGCGGGCAAGCAGGGCTGCGCCAGTTTCAAATTTCGCTTTCGACTTCTGGCCTCGGCCCTCTGACTTCTGAAGCTCTGCCTCCGTGGGAACGAGTTTGCCTTCGCAGGCGGCTTTGAGGACGGCGGCGCGGTAGCGTTTGAGGTTGGCCTGCACCCGCCGCAACGCCGCCACCCCCGCCTCCAGCCGCGTGAATTGCTTCTCAATCTCGGCCACAATCCGCCGCTGTTCGGGCACGGGTGGAAGTGGAATTGAGAGTGACCGCGTGTCTTCCAAACTGAAGTTTGCCCGCGCAACGTCAACCTTTTCCGAATGAATGCGCGCCTGAGCCGGCGGAGAAATCAGGAAGTGGACAAGGAACTTTGGAGTCAAGACTTCGGGCTGCACACGAATCACGGCGACAGCCTGATTCACATTGCCGCCATCGACCTCGGAAGTTGCCACGCACGCTCGTCCAATCGACGCGCCAACCAAGTTCAAGAGAACAGCGTCCGTTTTTAGAACCGATTTCTTTTCCTTCTCGTTGAAAGCTGCTGGAAGGTGCGCGACTTCGCCGAGCTTCAGGTCACCCCATCCGACATTTTGGCTGCGAACGAAAATGATTCCGCTGTCGCAATAGTCGAAGCCCTGCCAATTGGGGGATGAACCTTTTGTGATTCGTTCACAGAGTTCACCGAGAGGTGCAGATTTCCAGCCCGTAGGGCTTTCATCAGCCCCGTCAGGGCTTGATGTGTTTTGGCATTCGTGACCCAGGGCGGCAGGCGGCTTCGCCGCATCGCCATTCGCCAATGACCGATGGTCAATGGCTTTCTTTCGCCCCGTTGGGGCTGCGGATGTGGCGTTCACGCTCATGCCTTGCGCTTCACCTTTTTGGCGGGCTTCGACAGTTCTTTCTCCAATTGCTCAATGCTCGGCAAGGCGCTTTGGAGCTTCTTCGGCAGGGCGCGCGTGAGCTGGTAGTCGGAAACGCCAATGGCTTTGTCCATGCCGCGCAAAGCATACTCGGCGACGATCTTGTTTTTTTCCTCGCAGAGGATCAGGCCGATGGAGCGTTGATCGGACTCGTGCCGCATCCCGTCGTCCACGGCGTTCAGATAAAAATTCATTTTGCCGGCGTATTCCGCCTTGAACGGGCCGACTTTCAGGTCAATGACGACGAAGCAGCGGAGCTTGAGATGGTAGAAGAGGAGGTCAATGTAGAAATCGTCGTCGCCCACCTCCAGGTGAACCTGCCGGCCGACGAAGGCAAAGCCGGTGCCGAGTTCCACGAGAAAATGCTGGAGGTGCTGGAGCAGGCCGGTTTCGAGTTCGCGCTCGTGAAAGGGTTTTTCCAGAGTGAGAAAATCAAAGACGTAGGGGTCTTTCAGAAGCTGGGCCGCAAGGTCGGACTGCGGCGGCGGCAGCGTGCGTTGGAAATTGGTGATGGCCTTGCCGTGTCGTTCGTGCGCGCGACTCTGGATTTGGAGCGACAGGACATCGCGGCTCCAGCCGTGCTCAAACGCCTGCCGCGCATACCAGAGGCGCGTGGGCCGGTGCTTCACTTTCTGGATGAGGATCACGTTGTGCGCCCAGGTCAACTGGGCCACGGCCCGTTGCCACATTTGGGCGGCGGCGGTTGCGGCGGGCAATTGGGCCACGGCCGGTGGCCCTTTCACCGCCGTATAGACGGGGGCTGCAAGCAATTTGGCCACGGCTTGTGGGGGAATTTGATCGGCGGGCGGATTCTCTCCCAATTGGGCAACGGGCCGTTGCCCAATTGCTGAAAAGTCCGGGTATTCCCGGAAAAACTGGGTCATGAGCTTGAGGTTGCGGACGGAGAAGCCCTTCACGTCGGGCAAGTCGTTGTGCAAATCGGTCGCAAGTCTGGGCAAGATGGCAGCACCCCAGCCTTCGGCTTTCTGCCGTTCCACCAACACGCCGCCGATTTCCCAGTAGAGCAGAAGCAGGCTGGCATTGCCCGCCATCGCGGTGCGCACCTGGGCGGTGCGGATGCGCTGCTTGATTTCGGCCAGCAGTTCGGGATAGCGGCCGACAATGGCGGGTGAAGTGGATTTGAGTTTGGCTTTGCTCATGCGCCGAGCGCCAGATTGAGTTCATCGAGAATGCGGTTCAAGTCATTCCCGAGAAGTTGGTGCGCTTTGCCAGCGTGGTTCAGGCAGCCCTCCCTGCAGGTTCGACCGGCAAATCAAGGAAGAGTTGCGGGAAGTAAAACTCGTGAATTTTCGCCGGGAAGGCGACGCGCAGCGGGCCTTTGGGGCTGGGTGTTTCAAAGTAGCCGTGTTCCAGTCCCAGCTTGATGATTTCGACGGAGACGGTGGCGGCTTTGCCGGTGATTTCCTGCACGCGAGCGCGCGGGATTTCGCCTTCATCCACCAGCGTGCGGGCCACGCGCATGAGTTCTTCGCGGTAGCGTTCCAGGTGCAGGGCTTGAAACTGGAAGTAGCGTTCCACGCGGGTGCGCAGAGCGGGCAGCCCGAGCAGTCCGCTCATGAACTGGACCTGGTCGAGCATGGTTTCCAGAAAGAACACACAGAAGTCGGCCAGCGCCGCGTCGGAGAGATTGCCCCGGCCATCGAGGTCGCCGCGACGTCCTTGGTCGGCCGCTTCGAGGCAGGCGTAATAGCGCTGGCGGTGGCGAGCCAGACCGCGGGACAAAGTCCACAGGCCGTGACCGGCGATGCCGTGGTGGGCTTGCTTTGAAAGAACGGACAAAAAAGTTGAGTCATTTGTTTAGTGGTTTTGGGTTTCGAAGTCAACTGGGGAAAGATAATCCAAGGCGCTGTGAGCGCGCTGGCGATTATAAAAGCATTCGATGAATTCAAAGAGG
>CAIKLQ010000645.1 GCA_903828255.1 uncultured Verrucomicrobiota bacterium | reverse complement strand
CGTTTCCCGAATCGTCGTCGCGCTGTTGAAGCAGGGCGTGACGACGGTGATTTTGGGAAGATCTGCGGGCATTGGACTTACACGGCCATTGGAAATTCCCCAAACCCCTCACCCTGGCCCTCTCCCCATCGGATGGGGAGAGGGAACAGCGATGATCGTTTCCCGAATGCTCCTTCGCGGCCCGATTCGCTGACAGACTGGCGGCAATTCTCCCTCTCCCCTTCGGAAGGGGAGAGGGCCGGGGCGAGGGGTTTTTCAAAAACTCGCTGCACGGAGGCAAAGATTCTCAACGGACAACTCAGCGCGCCGGCCGGAAACGTTGCGCGATCGGAATCCGCCGGCCCATGCCAAAGGCGCGCTGCGAAACTTTCAACCCCGGCGCGGCCTGGCGGCGCTTGTATTCGCTGAACGTGACTTTGTTGATCACGTCGTTGACGACCGCCGGAGCGAATCCGCGAGCGATGATCTCCGCTTTGCTCAGGTGCTCGACGACGTAGTGCTGCAGGATGGCGTCGAGCGTATCGTATTCCGGGAGCGAGTCCTGATCCGTCTGGTTCGGGCGTAACTCGGCGCTCGGCGGCTTGGTGATCGAGTCGGTCGGGATGACAACTTTCTCCCGGTTAATCCAGCGCGAAACCTTGTAAACATCCGTCTTGAAAACGTCGGCGATCACCGCCAACGCGCCGCACATGTCGCCGTAAAGCGTGCAATACCCGACGGCCATTTCGGATTTGTTGCCGGTGGTCAGCACGAGCGAGCCAAACTTGTTCGACAGCGCCATCAAAGTCACACCGCGCAGACGCGACTGGATGTTTTCCTCGGCTTCGTTGGGTTTCGTGCCGGCAAACACCTTCGCCAACTGGCCTTCCACCGCCTTGAACCCCGGCTCGATGGGGATGACTTCGTACCGGATGCCGAGGTTTTTCGCGAGCAACTCGGCGTCAGTCAGACTACCGCTGCTTGAATAGCGCGCGGGCATCGAGACGCCCAGGACGTGGTCCGCGCCCAACGCGTCCACGGCCAGCACAGCGGTGATGGCGGAATCAATCCCGCCGGACAAACCGAGCACGACCGATTTGAAACCGCATTTCTGGACGTAGTCGCGAATGCCAAGCGAAAGTGCGCGGAACAGATTCTCCTCCGGCACGGGCCAGGTGACGGAAACCGGCGTCGCCGGACCGTCCACTTCCACGACGAACACGTCTTCGGCGAAACCTTTGCCCAGCGCGATCACTTCGCCCTGGCGGTTCAGCGCGACGCTGTGGCCGTCGAAAATCAATTCGTCGTTCGCGCCGATGAGATTGACCTGCACGAGCGGCACTTTCTCGTCGCGGGCAACTCGTTGCAGCATGGCGATCCGAGTCTTCTCCTTGCCTGCGTGCCACGGCGACGCCGAAATGTTCAGGATCAAATCCGCGCCCTGCCCGATGAGTTCCCGGATCGGGTCGCGGCGATAGAGGCGATCTGGCCAGAAATCCTCGTCGTTCCAGATGTCCTCGCAAATCGTCAGGGCGATTTTGCGGCCGTTGAACACAAACGGCGCGACGGATTTCGCCGGCTCGAAATAGCGGTCCTCGTCGAACACGTCGTAAGTCGGCAACAGTGACTTGTGGTAATGCCAGATGATTTTTCCATCCTGAAGCACGGCGGCGGCATTGGCCAGCGGGCGGCCTGGGAACACAGTGTTCTTGTCCACGTAGCCGACGCAAAGCGGCACGGGCCCGACGCTGGCGGCCACGGCGGCCAGTATCGCAAGGTTGGCTTCGACAAAATCAGAACGCAGCAGCAAGTCGCGCGGCGGATAGCCGCAGAGAAACAGCTCGGGCGCGATGACGCACTCCGCGCCTTGCGCGCAGGCGCGTTCGTAGGCGGCGACGAGCTTGGCCCGGTTCGCCTCGTAGTCACCGATCGTCGAGTTAAGTTGCAAAACGCCGATTTTCACTGGGCGGAAGGTAGCGACGCCGGGTGAGGAATCAATGAATTTGCGGGGCGGGGCGGCGAAGCGGATGTGATTAAAAGCGGATAAGCCCGGAGTGTGACCGTCCTCGACCACGGCAAGCTGGAGCGGAGTTCAGCGGCCTGAACTAACCAAACCGGCAAGGTAGGTGACCGGCTGCGCCCGAGGACGGGCGCACTCACCGTGCCGCCGACTTTGCCCTCACCCGTTTTCAATCACCCCCATCGCTTCAAGTCGCCGGCGCAGGCGCGCGGTGGCTGAGGATTGGGTGCGGGTCCTGCACGCTGCTGATGGCTTCGGCGAGCGACTTGAGATGCCGATCAATCGTGAAGTTCTCGAGGTAAATCCGGCGCAGGTTCTCCCCGGTTTCCTGTGCCATCAAACTCAGCAGGGCTTGGGCAACTTTATCGGGCGAGCGGATCGGCACCAAGCCGGGGTAACCAGGCGGCAACATCTCGGGCAAGGACCGCCAATGGGTCGTCACCACCGGTAGGCCGTAGGCCAACGCTTCAATGATGTTCACCGGCTGGTTTTCACCGAGGTAGTAGGTCGGGAAGCAAAACAGGTCGGCCTCCACAAACGCGCGCTTCTTCTCCTCGCTGGCGAGAAACCCCCGCAATTCCACCGCGGCGGCCATTTCGGGATCGGCCACCATCCGGTCGAATTCGGCTTTTTCCTCGTTGGTGACGAACGCTCCGGCGGCCCAAAGTTTCAAACGCGTGGGGGAGTGGCTGGCCGCCAGCAACCGATTGGCCAGGACCACGCCTTGCAACGCGTCAAAGATGCCCTTCTCGCGCATGCAGTGCGCCAGATAGAGCACGCGCACCACAGTTGGCTCGGCAGCCAAGGCGGCGCGACCTTCGCCCCCGGGCAACTGGGCTGCCGGTTGCGTGCGGGCCGCGAAGCGCGCCCGGCGGCGGGGCAACACCAAGCTTTCAAAGTCAGGGCAAGGATCGGGAATGCCATTGCTGACGACCCGCACGCGGCGCGGGAGGAGTTTTTCCGCGTCGGCTAGGTTGTAGCGGGAGAGGACGATGCTCAAGTCCGCTTGGCCAGCGGTGTGATAGGTGATAACGCGCGAGCGGATTTGCAACGCGGTTTCCAGCCATTTTCCCAGGCCCGCCGCGTGCCAGTGCAGGATCATGGTTTTGAAAAACGGGCGGCACAACAGCATTACCAGCCAGTCGCGATAAAGCGCGGATTTCTTACCGGGCGCGGGAATGTAATAAAAAGTGGTGACGCCGTAGCGGTAGCGGCACCAGATGGCTTCCAGGGAGTGGGCGAGGAGCAGGAGCAATTTCATCCCGTGAAATTCGCCGATGTCCTCGAGCCGCTTCGAGACGCGGTTGTTGACGTGATAGCACTGGATGCCGTGAACATCCCCGGCGGGCTGGCGGGGGACGAAGCCGTGGCGGCGCTGCCGGTGGTCGCCGCCGAAGCCTTGCAACATGAGTTGCACCATGTAGCTCTGGCCATGATGCGGCGGCGGGGTGTGGGCGAAAACAAGCAATTTCATGCGGCAGAAACCCACGGAGGCTGGTGCGTAACGACTGGCAAGCGGGCTTTCAATGCCCCGCAGTTCTAGCAGAATTCCCCTTGCCGAAAAGTTTTTTCTTGAACGCGCCGGGCGGGCATCCTGACACTGAACCCGGAGCGCGGGCGGCAGTCCGCAGCACGGTTTGAATCCATTAGGCCGGCCGGAAACCGGTAGGAGTCGGATATCGTGAGTCCCAGCGGCGGGAACGCCGCGCTCCGATTCGAAGTCTCAGTCACACCGAATGAAAAAACTTCACGTCCTTGGGACTCCGTTGCTGGTCGCCGATTACGACGAACTGGCGGCGCAGTGTCTCGCGTGGGCCCGGGCGCCGCGCGGCGTGACGCTGGAGTTCGTCAATACCCACATCGTCACGATGCACCGGCACGATCCGGGGTTTCGGGAGACGATGAGCTGTTACGACCACCTCCTGCCGGATGGCATGCCGCTGGTGTGGTGTTTGAATCGCGCCGGGGCCGAGCTGCGCGACCGCGTCTATGGCCCGACCTTCATGCGCCGGTTTTTAGAAACCGCGCCCGCCGGCAGCACGCACTACCTGCTCGGAGGTTCGGCCGAATGTGGCGCCCGGTTGCAGGAAATTTTCACGCAGCGCAATCCCCACCTGAAATTTGTGGGCAGCTTTCATGGCCGGTGTGGTGCGGATGGTTTGCTCGAAGGCGCGGCGGAGAAAGAAGTCGTGAACGACCTCAACCGACTCGCGCCCGATTTCATTTGGGTCGGTTTCGGCACGCCCAAGCAACAGGCGTGGGCCAGGCGGCACAAGCATTTGATCCAACGGGGCGTGATTTTGACCGTGGGCTTTGCGTTCGACGCCAATGCCGGACTCAAACCTGATGCGCCGCTGTGGATGCAACGGGCCGGGTTGACCTGGATTTACCGGATGGTCACCGAGCCCCGCCGACTCGGGCCGCGCTATTTGAAGTGGAATTCGCTCTTCCTGTTTTACCTCTTGTGGGACGGTTTGCGCGGGCGCGCGTGGGGCGGAGCGTCGGCCTCTGACACGGCGTGTTGAGCGGAGCGGTCAGCCCGGTCTCGGCCAGCCGGATGGCGAAACCTATACCTCGCCGATTCGGAGGTCGGCGCTCCGCCCCGGAAACCCCACGTGAAACACTGGTGGTTTTATCGGGCGGGCGCGAACACCGCACACACCGGCGCCGGCACTTCCACTTTCCCGCCGGTCGCTTCCAGCCGCCCGCTCTTCCGGTCCACGCGAAACACCACCACGCTGTCGGAAGCTTGGTTTTCCGCGAGCAGCCAGCCGCCAGTCGGGTCCAATGCAAAGTGCCGCGGCGTTTTGCCCTGCGTCGGGGTCGCTTCCACAAAGGCAAGTTTGCCGGTCCTTGCGTCCACGGCGAACCCCGCAATGCTGTCGTGCCCGCGATTCGACGCGTAAACAAATTTGCCCGCCGGATGCACGGCAATCTCCGCGCCCCAACTCTGGCCGGCGAATTTCTCCGGCAGAGTCGAAACCGTCTGGACTTCTGCCAGCGTGCCGCGCTTTGCATTCCAACTGAACACCGTGACCGAGGAAATCATTTCGTTCACGACGTAAGCAAAATTGCCGTTGGGGCTGAACGCGAGATGCCGCGGCCCCGAACCCGGGGCCACCGCGCCAAACGCCGGAGCGTTCGCCGTTAGCGCGCGCTCCTTCGCGTCGCGGCGATACACCAGGACCTTGTCCAAGCCGAGATCGCACACGAGGGCAAAGCGGTCGTCCGGCGAAAGGCTGGAGCAGTGGGCGTGCGGACCGCTCTGACGATCTTTGTTCACGCTGGATCCCTGGTGTTGCACGGTGTCAACCGGCGCGTCCAGCGAGCCGTCCGCACGCACCGGCAAGGCGCCGACGCTGCCATTGCCATAATTCGCCGTGATCAGCCACCGGCCCGCCGCGTCGAGCGTCAGATGACACGGGCCGTTGCCGCCCGAAGGTTGGGTATTGAGCGCCGTGAGGTTTCCCGCTGGCTCGATCGCGAAAGCCGTGACGCCGCCTTGGCGCGCGGCGCCCACCGCCGAGGCTTCCCCGACGGCGTAGAGAAACCGGCCATTCGGATGCAGGGCGAGGAAGCTGGGGCTTTTCGTTTCGGCGGCGAGTTGCGGCGCGGCGAGCTTGCCGGTCCCGGAATCGAAACGGGAAACGTAAATGCCTTTGCTCTTCGCATCCGTGTAAGTGCCAAAGAAGACGAGGAACTCCCGCCCGCAGGCGAGGCCAGGCAGCAGCAGGAACAGCAAACCAACAGTGGGCAGGGATCGTTTCATGGCCTCAGAAAACACGAACCGGCGGCGGTTGCAAGTTGAAGGTTGAAGATCCGCAGTTGGAGTTCACGTTTTAGCGGGTACCAGGATAAGCAGAAGCTTGAACTCCAGTAGCCTTACTTCGCTGGCAGTTCGCGGAGGCGCAGGTTGCGATACCAGGTTTCGCCGTGGTGATTCGTCAGCATGATGCGCCCCTTGATCTTGGTGCCGAAGCCGTCCGTGTTCTTGAATTTACTTTTGGCCAAGGCCGCTTTCAATTCCGCGCTGCCAAGCTCGTAGCTCAACAGCTTCACGCCGTTGAGCCAGTGCTCCACATGATTGCCTTGAATCAGCAGGCGCGATTGATTCCATTGGCCCGGCGGCTTCACGGGCGTCGGCACTTGCAGCGGGAGCACGTCGTAGAACGAACCGGTGATATGCTTGGCCCCGGTTTCCGCGGTGTCATCTACCATCTGGTATTCGTGGCCGGGCGCGCCCAGCCGCTTTTCGGTGACGAAATACTTGATGCCGTTGTTGGCCTTGGGCGCGAGCTTCCATTCCCACTCAAACTCGTAATTGTCGAACGTCTCGAGGGTGACCAGTTCGCCGCCCGCGCTGGGATTCTTCAACAAATGCAGGCAACCGTCCTCAACCACCCATTTCTCTTTGGGAAATTCCTTCTGCCCATACTCCCGCCAGGCGCTGGTGTCGTGACCATCGAACAAAGAGCGCCAGGGTCCCGGCGTGCCGGCGCGGGCCGCAAGCAAGCACAGGTAGAGCAAGCCGACGACCGCAATCGTCGGTGATGGACGTTTGATCATAGGGCAAATCAGTTATGAACCGGGAGCCACATCAAGTGACGGAGGCTAGGATTCCCTTTCCTGCAAATCAATCCCGATCCATCGGCGAGCAAGGCTTCGGGTGGGACCAAAGCCCGGTGAAGCCCGGAGTGCGGCCGTCCCCGACCACAGCAGGGTAGCGGGGACGAAAGTCTCGTGAACCTCCCCAACCGCCAAGCGCAAGTGACTTGCTGCGCCCGAGGATGGGCGCACTCCGCCGCATGAGATGACTCACGCAAAGCGAGTTCTAATGCCGGCTCTAAACTCCGCATCGCAACCTCGCGGTCTTTGGAATTGCAGGTCGGGCTTGGCTTCAAACATACTGCCTGAGGATTAACCCATGAACCACCCGGCCCAAACAAACGTTGCATTCAACCCCAACCGCACCCCCATGCCGCAGCGAAAGCTATTTCTGCTGGCGGCCTGCGGTTTGTTTGCGTTGACGGTCGTCTTCCATTTGGGCGCGACGCAGAAGGGTTGGCGGATTTATCGCGAGCAACATCTCGGCACAGCGCTCGAATATGCCCGGGGAAAAATTGATTTGCTGAACCCAATCGTGGTGGGGTTCAACGCGAATAGCACGCCAACCCCGCAGGAATTACCGGTCTGGCAGGCGGCGACGGCAGTTCTGTTCAAGGCCTTCGGGCCTTGGTTCGGGTGGGCCAATGTAGCGTCGCTGCTGTTTGCGCTGGCGGCACTCTGGCCGGTGTTTCAATTGGCCAAAGCCAGCGCCGGCGAACGCGGCGCGTGGTGGACGCTGCTGTTCTTTTTGACGCAGCCGCTGATTTTTTACCTGTCGGGCCGGGGCGGCACAGATGGAAGCTGTCTGACGCTGACAATCTGGTTTGTCTATTTTGCCGACCGGCTCGTGCGCACTGGGCACTGGCAGTGGTTCGCCCCGGCGGCGGTTTTTGGTGCGCTTTCGGCCGTCACCAAGGCGCCGTTCTTTTTTTGCGCCGGACTGGCTTCCTTCTTTTTGCTGCTGATTCATGGACGGCGCTCGTTGACGCGCTGGGCGATGCTGGCGGGCGTGGGGTTGGTGGCGCTCATTATTTTCATGCTGTGGTCGCGGCATACGGCGGTGGTGGTGGCGCAGGCGGAGTTTCCGCTGGTGGATTTGCGCCTTTCCGGAGGGTCCGATGGCGGTGAATTCATGAAGAGCTGGTATTTCGGCGACTTGAATTACCGGCTGAATCCGGTGAATTGGATGAAAGGGGGATGGCGGTTTTTGACGACCCAACTCGGAAGCTTTGCCTTGGTGGGACTCTTGGGGTGGAGTTTGTTCCGCTCCGGAAACCGGCTGGGTCAGGTTTGGATGCTGGCGGGTTGCCTGACGACGCTGGTGTTCACCCATCTGGTGCTGCATCACCACCATTATTATCTCATGTTCAGCCCGGCGGTGGCGTTGTTGTGCGGCGTGGCGGCGGAACGGTTGGAGGCGCGGTTGGGGCCGGGTCGGAACGTGCCGCCGGGGTTGGTGATCTTGTTGTCCGCCGGGATATTGTCCCTCGGCACGGGGCAAGGTCTGATCGGTCTCAAAGTCACGTTGGACGGCGATCCGTATCCGAAACAGGTTGTGGCCCTGCTCCGGCAACACACCGCGCCGGAAGACAAGCTGCTGATTCAAGGCGGCGGCTGGGGCGGGCATCTGCTGTTCCTGTCGGATCGCAAGGGGCTTTCTCTCTGGGATACAAAACTCTTGGAGCCACCGGAGAACCTGCGGCGCATCCAGGAGTTGGGCTACACCAAACTTGTCATGGTCAGTGAATCGCCGATGTTGCTGGCGATGCAACAAACCAACCCCGGACAATCCGACCAGAAGCGGGATTCGTATGAGGCCCATATCACGCCAGTGGCCCAACCTTGGCGAACGCTGTTCCAAACGGCGGATGTGCTGATCAAAGAAATCCCGCGGGCCGCTTCGGCCAAGTGATCTCCGTCACTTGGTGGCGACCACCAGAAATTGTTTTCCGCGCACCGGCCAGAGCCCCGGCAGTTTTAGGTAGAGCTTCAGACACCACAGCGGATATTGCGGCCCGCCGGCCATCGAATAGGGCAAGAATCGTGGCACGCAAAGCTCGATCTTGAAATTGCGGCTGGTGAGCAACTCGACCAGCGACTGGTCCGTCAAGGCGAGGTGGTGATCCCAAAAATCCCAATACGCCCCGGGCAGGTAACGAATGTTCGGCCCCAGGGCGATGAGCCGGCCGCCGGGCTTCAGGCAGCGATGAGCTTCGCCCACCGTTGCCTCCAGCGCGGGCTTGTTGGGGAGATGCTCGAAGAAATTGCTCGTGAAGACGGTGTCGAGGCTGTGGTCCGGGAGCGGCCAGTGGGCCGCGCAATCTTGCAAGAGGCATTGCACGTCCGGGTTCACGCGCTGGGGCGCATCCGGATTCAAGTCCATCGCGTATTTCTTCCGGCAGCGAATCTGGTTGATGAATTCGCCGTAGCCGCAGCCCAGGTCAAGGACCGCGGCGCCATCTAGGATGAACCGCTGGAAGTAATTCTGGATCAGCACTTGCCAGACGGCTTTGCGGTATTCGGTCATCGGCCCGAACCGCTCCGCATAAAGCCGCTGCAATTCTTGGGGGGTGTTCGCGCTCATTCCCGTCGGCGGTAGTCGCCCTGGCTAAAGTATTTTTCCAGCCACACATAGAGGCAGATGAACAGGTACCGGCTGCCCATTTCCTTGATCTTGAGTTTCGCTACGCCGGCCCGACGATTGCGCCAAGTGATCGGCACGACCGTCCACGAAAAGCCGCGCACAATCGCCTTGAGCGGCAACTCGACGGTCAGGTTGAAATGCGGCGCGATGAGTGGCCGGCAGCCGTCAATCACCGTGCGGCGATAGGCCTTGAAGGCGTTGGTGGTGTCATTGAGTTTCAGGCCGAACATCACCTTGATGAAAAAGTTGGCCATCCGGTTCACCAGCAATTTCACGCGCGGATAATCAATCACCCCGCCGCCTTTGATGAACCGGCTGCCAAACACGCAATCGTAGCCTTCCTGCAACACCTTCCAGTAGCGCCCGGCCTCGCGGCAGTCATCCGATTCGTCGGCCATCATGATGATTACCGCGTCGCCTTGCATGTGATCCAGCCCGCAAATGATCGCACGCCCGAACCCGTGCGGGCCGTTGTTTTGCACCGGTCGCAACGTGGGAATCTCCTTTTTCAACTCCGCCAAAACTTCCCACGTGTGATCTGTGCTGCCATCGTCCACCACCACGATTTCATGTGGCACCTGCTGTAACTTCAGTTCGAGGTGCAGATGCCGCACCGTCGGCACCACGCTCACCTCCTCATCGCGGGCGGGAATCACCACTGAAAGCAGGCGCAGTTCGCTTTTGGGTGGGGCTGGTGCGGGAGCGGTCATGCGGTGTGCTCGAGCCAGTCGGGATTCGCCTGCGCGTGGGCCGCGATCTCTTCCAAAATACTTTCCAACTTGCGGCGCGGTTTCCAGCCGAAGCGCTGTTCCGCTAGGGAGGAATCCAGCACCAGCCACGGAATGTCGAACGGGCGCTCCCCTGGCTCCTTGTTGACCGGGCAGTTGCCGTAGCGCGCTTCGCACCAATCGTGAAGCTGGCGCAGGGACATGCGGTTGGCGTTTCCCCCGGCGAAGTTGGTGACCGCCGCGCCGGGAGCAGGGGACGCTTGCATTTGGCGAATCAGGATTTCGCCGAGGTCCTGCGGATGCAGGCAATCGCGCACCTGATGGCCTTCACCGCCAAAGCCGATGAACTTGAGCGGCCGCTTCCGCGCGCAGGAATGAATCCAAAAGGAAAAGATGCCCTGATCCGCGCGCCCAAACTGACCCGCGCCCGCCAGCACGCCCAGCCGGTTGATCCAGACGGGAAACTGAAACGTCAGTCCGTACTCCAACGCAAGCGTTTCGGAACAAACCTTCGACGCGCCATAGAGGGAGACGGGCGGCGCCACGGAAAAAGTTTCGGCCACGCCCGCTTCACTGCCGCCGAGGGGCCACCCCTGATCGCGCGCCGGACGAAACGCGCGGTCGCGAATTTCCAGCTTCAACGCGGCCAGCGGCGGTATGGAATAAACCCGGCTGGTGCTCAAGAGCGTGAAGCCTGCCCGCTGCGCCCGGCAGTATTCGAGCACGTTGATCGTGCCTTCGAGATTGTGTTGCATGAGCTGGCGGCTGCTCGTACCGCTGCCGACCGTGCCCGCGAGCACGCTTGGCTGCGCAGCGGCGTCCAGCACCCAGTCCGCCGCCGGCAGCCCGGCGACATCTTCACTCACTCGGACGTCGGCGTGCAGCACCGGGATGCCGGCGGCCTGGAGCGCGCGGCGATTCCGCTCGCTGCCGGCGCGGATGAAGTTGTCCACGCCGAAAATCTCCAGTCCGGGTTTCACCTCGCGCAGATGCCGCGCCAGCGTGCTGCCCGCAAACCCGCAGATGCCTGTGATAAGAATTTTCACGCCCTGAAATCGCGTTCAGCCCGCGCAGGCGGTGTGAATTTCCTGCAAAATCTCCCGCAGTCCGTAGCGATATTTCCAGTTGGGATAGTGCGATTGAAACCGCCGCACATCGCTCACGTACCAGATGTGGTCGCCGATGCGGTTGTCCTCCTCGTAGGTCCACTGGAGTTTGCGCCCGCTGATCTGCTCGCAGATTGCGATAGCTTCGAGCATCGAGCAATTCGAATGGCGGCTGCCGCCGAGGTTATAGACCGCGCCGCTGCGGGGCGCGCGGAAGAATTCCCAAAACGCGGAAACCAGATCGTGGCTGTGGATGTTGTCGCGGACCTGCTTACCCTGATAGCCGAACACGCGGTACGCCGTGCCGTTGACCGCACATTTCATGAGGTAGGCGAGGAAGCCGTGCAATTCCGTGCCCGCGTGACCCGGCCCGGTGAGGCAGCCGCCGCGAAAGCACGCCGTCCGCATCCCGAAATAACGGCCATACTCCTGCACCAACACATCCGCCGCCACCTTGCTGGCGCCGAAGAGCGAATGTTTGCTCTGGTCAATGGACATGCTCTCGTCAATGCCGATGTGAAATGGATGGGTGGGGTCAATCTCCCAGCGCTGGGCCTGTTCGATCAACGGCAGGCGATTCGGCGTGTCGCCATAGACTTTGTTCGTGCTGGTGAAAATAAACACCGCGTCCGGCGCGTGCTGCCGCGTGGCTTCCAGCAGGTTCAACGTGCCGTTGGCGTTGACGCTGAAATCCGCGAACGGATCACGCGCCGCCCAGTCGTGCGAAGGCTGCGCCGCCGTGTGGATCACGACTTTGAGGGCGGGGCCAATCTTGGCGAAAATGTCGCGCACCGCGTCGGCGTTACGGATGTCCACCGCGTGATGGCGATAGCGCTTGAGACTGGCTTCGAGCCGCTGGCGGGTCGGGGCGGTGGAGGCCTGCGGGCCGAAAAACCAAGCGCGCAGGTCATTGTCCACGCCGACGATTTCAAACCCCTGTTCGTGAAACCATCGGCAAGTTTCCGATCCGATTAATCCGGCTGAGCCGGTGATGAGTGCGACGGACATGATCCAAGTTGACTTATTTCTGCCAGATTACCCGGCGCATTTCAAAAGACAAGCCAGCCGTGGCCGCAGTGGCCGCAAGGGGGCGGTTGGGGCTCTGCCCTTGGTTTCCCGCGCCGCAACCAGCGGCGGTTGCTTTCGCCACGGGATGCAGAATGAATCTTCAAGAATCCGTTGGCGCAAAACGGGGAAATGAACTTGCGCGGCTAGGCCATCAAGGATCGCGTTTGCGCATGACCGATTTGGAACCCCGCAACCCATTCAACCCGCTGAACTGGCGAGCGCGCCGGCGGCCTTCACCACGGTCCGGCCACTTCTATTGTCCACGCGTGACACTGCCAGACGCTCAACGTCAGTTTGCGGAAAACTGGCCGCTCCGCCAGAGCCGGGTGGGGCCGGCGACGAAGTCGCAGTGGCCGTCCCGGGCAGCGCCCGCGCAGCCCACCCGCCCGGGCCGCCCAAGCTTTGAATCGGTTCAGTCGCGCTGTTGGTTTCACACGGATAAGAGGGCGGGAGCGGGGACTTGTTTCCAGGAACCCGAAACTTTTCTGCTCGAATTGCCGGGGGCGACGGGAGCAGACTGGCGGGTCGGCGGATTTTTCCCTTGCAGACGGGAACCAATTGCGCGCCGGCGACTCTAATCATTGATGTTGCGACATGGCTCCCGGGCTGGATTTTGAAGGTGTGGTGGCTCTTTATTACGAGCCGCTTTACAAATTCGCCTTCAGCCTGACCCGGGCGGAGGACGACGCCTGCGACCTGACGCAGCAAACCTTTTATGTGTGGGCGGCGAAGGGAAATCAATTGCGGGACCAGACCAAAGTGAAAACGTGGCTTTTTACGACGTTGCATCGGCAGTTCCTCGAAAGGCGGCGGCGGCAGACCCGTTTCCCGCATCAGGAGTTGGGCGAGGTCGAATTCGAGCTGCCCACTGTGGCACCCAGTTTCGCCAGCGGGCTGGATGGAGCGCTCGTGCTGCGTGCGCTCGGCCAGGTGGATGAAGTTTATCAAGCGGCCGTCTCCCTGTTTTATCTCGAAGACTATGCCTACAAGGAAATCTCGGAGATCCTCGACGTACCGCTGGGCACGGTGAAATCCCGCATCGCCCGCGGGATCGCTCAACTCCAGAAACTGCTTGCCACAGACATTTCCGTCGCCGGCGATTCCCCAACGCCAACCTCGTGAACCGCGAACACGCCAGACAAATCCTGCTGCTCCACCGGCCCGACCCCGGCGGCGCCGCCGATCCGGATCTCGCCGAGGCGCTTCGGTTGGTGGAGCGCGATGAGGAATTGCGCCGCTGGTTCGAGGCCCAGCGCATGGCGCAAGATGCGATTCGCCGGGCGTTTAGAAAAATAACGCCGCCGCCGGCGTTGCAGGAGCAGATCATTTCCGAACGTCCATGGCACACGCGGCCGGTCACCCTGCGCCACCTGGTGGCAGTCGCCGCCGGGGTAATCTTGCTTTTCGGCATTGGCCTTTGGTGGTCAGGTCAGACGCCGCGCGAGGACCGGAGTTTTGCGACATATCGCAGTCGCATGGTCAGCACCGCGTTGCGGGCGTATGGGATGGAACTCGAAACCAACGATCTGGCGAGCATCCGGGCTTTTCTGAAGCAACGCGGTGCGCCGGGGGATTTTGTTTCGCCGCCGGGTCTGGCGCAGGCGACCGGGACTGGCTGTCTGACTGTCCCGTGGCGGGGCGGGCGGGCGGCGATGATTTGTTTCCAGACCGGCCGCCCCCGGCCGCCCGGGCAGTCGAGCGATCTGTGGTTCTTCGTCGTTGACCGGGCGGTCGTGCCGGACGCGCCGGAAACGGCCACGCCGCAAGTGACCACGGTCAACGCGGTGACGACCGCCAGTTGGACCCAACAGGGCAAGACTTACGTCTTGGCCGTGGAAGGTGATGCCACGCTGCTGAGAAAATTCCTCTGACCGGCACGGCGATCCGCTCAATGTTGGTCCACGCTCATGCGTTGGAGCACCCAGCGGAAGTCCGCAAGCTCGGCGGCGGAGATGGTCGCCGGGAGTTCCGTCGCGAAGGCACGGGCGGGAACTTTGGTGCTGGTCATCTGCCAGCGGTGCAGTTCGCTGTGTCCGTCCGCATAGGAAAGCGCCGCCGCGCCGTTGTGGTAGGAAGCCGGGAGATCAATCCAACTGTAATAGCTGTAACTGGAATACTTGTTGAGGAAATACCCGTCGTTGATGCTGTCGGGGTGCTCGTCGAGGAAAACAAAAATCTGCGCCGGACGCGGGATGCTGGTGAACTTGAAGAATTGCACGTAGCCCGGGTTGTTGACGTTGAACCCCTGCTCGGAAAGCTCCCCCGCGTCGCCCACCATCGCATTCATCGAATAACTGCGGACGCGTCCGGTCCAGCCCAGCGAGCGCTGGAGTTCACTCACCACTTGGTCGGCCGGACAGCGATAGGCCGCAGGATTACGGCTGATATAAGTCCCCAGGCTGGCTTCGGTCAGGGTCGCGGTGTTGGTATTGTCGGAATCATCAAACCAAGTCAGCACGTTGTTCACCCAATTCAGATTTGTCCGCAGCGTGGCGACCCGACGCGCTCCCTGGCCGCCGAGGTTATAGGGCAGGCGGCTGTCATGGTCGTCGGCATAAAGCGTCCACGCCAGGGCCAGTTGGCGGGTGTTGTTGAGGCAAGCAACCGACTGCCCGCGGGTCCGGGCCTTCGCGAGGGCCGGTAGCAACAGCGCGGCGAGGATCGCCATCACGGCCACGACCACGAGAAGCTCCAGCAAGGTGAACGCCCCGTTCCCGACCGACGCCGGCCCAAAGCCGCACGCTCGGCTTCGAGCCGGGCGGCCTGCCTGTTGAGTCTTCGCGTTGGTCATACGGTTTTTTACTTCCCTTCACGCGGGCTGTCAAAGCGAACCTTTCGACTGCGTCCCCGGCTCGCAGCGGCCCCTAGCGCTGGCGGAGGTTCAATTCAACCCAGACTCAGAAATCCGAATGGGGAGCGCACGCGGCCCGCTTGCCGGATTGGGCGGCGCGCCAACGGCTGAAACGGGCGGCGGATTTTTGTGGCTGCCTTAACTAGGTAATTTAGGATGACCCGAGCGATGATTCGATCCGCCATTACCATTTCGCTTGTGCCGGAAGCGCACGGCGGCCCGTTCGTGTTTTGTGACGATCTGAAACACGGCTGCGCGCGCGCGGCGGCGCTGGGATTTGATGCCGTGGAAATTTTCCCTCCGGCGGCGGATGCGCTGAACGTCAAAGAACTGCGGGCGTTGCTCCAGCGACATCGCCTCCGGCTCGCGGCGATCGGCACGGGTGCCGGTTGGGTGAAGCATCGTTTGAGTCTGACCAGTGCCGATCCGGCCATCCGAGCGCGCGCCCGGGATTTCATCGCGGGCCTCGTGGACCTGGCTGCCGTTTTCGACGCGCCTGCGATCATCGGCTCAATGCAGGGCCGCGTGGAGGGCGACGTGACGCGGCGCCAGGCGCGGCAATGGTTCGCGGCGGAGCTAGCCGCGCTGGGCGCGCGCGCGGGCGCGCTTGGGGTGTCGTTGCTTTACGAACCGCTTAATCGTTACGAGACGAACCTCTTCAACCGCGCCGGGGAGGCGGCGGCGTTTCTCCGGCGGCGAAAGATCTCTGGCGTCAAACTTCTCTGCGATCTTTTTCACATGAACATCGAGGAGAAATCCATTCCCGCCACGCTGCGCGCCGTCGGGCGGCAGGTGGGGCACGTCCATTTCGCGGATACGAATCGCCGCGCGGTCGGTTTCGGGCATTTGGAGGGGGCGGCTATTGTTCAAGCCCTGCGCGACATCCGCTACGAAGGTTATCTCAGCGCGGAAGTCTTGCCGCTGCCCGACGCCGAGGCCGCCGCGCGTCAGACGATCCGCGCTTTTCGTCAACTCGTCACCGCGGGCTGAATTAAAATTTCGCAGGCGCGACGGCTTAGAACGTGTTTCCGTGGTCACGGCCTCACACCGCCACCGGGTACTTGATCGGCGGGTGCGGGTCGTAGTTCACGATCTCGAAGTCTTCAAACTGATACTCGAAGATGGAAGCGGGCTGGCGCTTGATGACCAACTGCGGCAGGGCGCGGGGGGCGCGCAGGAGTTGCTCTTGGACGCCTGCCAACTGGTTGAGATAGATGTGGCAGTCCCCGCCGGTCCAGATGAAATCTCCGGGCTCCAACTCACATTGCTGCGCGATCATGTGGGTCAACAGCGCATACTGCGACACGTTGAAGACCAAACCCACCGGCGTGTCGGCGGACCTTTGGTAGAGCTGGCAGGACAGTTTCCCATCCGCCACATGGAATTGAAAGAGGGTGTGGCAGGAGGCCAGGGCCGCGCGTCCGGCGCGCACGTTATCCTGCGGGCTGATGCTTTCGTCGGGCAGCACGGCCGGATTCCAGGCGCTCACAATATGCCGGCGGGAAGCGGGCTTGGCCTTGAGCTGCTGGATGAGTTGGGCGATCTGGTCAATTTTCTTCCCGTCGGGCGCTTCCCACGCTCGCCACTGGGCGCCGTAAACGGGGCCGAGGTCGCCGCTCTCATCCGCCCAAGCATCCCAGATGTGAACTTTATGGTCGGTGAGATATTTGATGTTGGTATCGCCGGCGAGAAACCAGAGCAGTTCGCGAATGACGCCTTTGAAGAAAACCTTCCGGGTGGTAACCAGCGGGAATCCTCTGGCCAGGTTAAAGCGCAGTTGCGCTCCAAAGATGCCCTTGGTTCCGGTGCCGGTCCGGTCGTCCCGGAGCGTGCCGTTGTCGAGGATGTTCTGTAGCAGATCGAGGTAGGGCTTCATCTTGGGCGTCAGGGGTGGCCCGGCGGCAGGGCCAGGCCGTGGATGTCCGCGACCGGCCATGCGCTGACGACGAAGCGGCGGCGGTCGGGACGGGCTTTGAACTTCTCGAGCATCGGCCAGAGATTGAAGCACGAATTGGAAACGGAGGAAATACCCAATTACCCAACGAATGGGGCGGAGTTTTTGGGTTGTTGGGGGTTCCCCCTTGCCTCGACCGGCCCAGGTTTCGCCGTTTCCCGCCGGGCTTCGAAGTCCGCCGGCACCTTGATCAGTTTCCACTCCGTCGCCAGGTCGTCGAGCAACACGATGACGAGGCTTTGTAGATTGCGTTTCTGCCGCGACAGGAAATAGGCGAACAGCGGCAATGTCAGCAGCAAGAGCACCAGCCACTTCTGCCAGCCGCCGAAGTAACCCACCACCAACGCCTCCAATCCCAGCAGCGACCAGAACGCCACTTGTGCCTGCAACGACCAGCGGGCGCGCAGCCGGCAACGGAGCATTTGGCGGCGGCGCGGATGGTCCTCCGAGACGGTGGTGAGTTGCAAAGTGCTCCAGCGGTTGCCGAAGATTTCCACGTCAAACTCGCTCCAGCCGATGTCCGAACGATTCGGCCAGCCGCGGCGGTCCAGTTCCGCGAGGATGCGCGCGACCCACTCGACGCGCTCGACGCGCCGTTCCGACCAATAGCGAACTTCCCCGAGCGGTTCGACGCCATCGCGCAGCGTAACCGAATCCAGGTTTTCGCGCGCCGGCTGGTCCAGCGAACGCAAGCGGAGCCGGCCCGAGTAACGCGCCCAACCCCGCGCGATGGGTTGGAGCAAGAATAAGAGCGCCACGAGGGGGCGCGACCACCAGCGCCGTTTTGCACTCGGCAACGCCGCCTGCACCCCCGCCGCGACGCACACGCCCACCGAAATCAGCAGGCTCGTCAAGGCCAGCGGCAAGAGATGGTGAAACGTCACGCTCAACACCCACAGCGGCAGCGTGACGAGCACATGGTATTCGAGCGTCGTGAGCAGCATGAGCGTCACCGCTGGCTCGGAGGCGTAGAGCGTTTGGAAAGGCGCGCAGCCGAACATCCCGTGGTAAATAATCGGCGCCCGCAACGTCACGCCGGATTTGGACGCGGTGTAAATCCGCCCGCGCCAGATGCTGTCGCCGAAGGAATTGAAATACTCCGGGTGTTTGCGCACCAGCAACGCTTCCGCTTCACCGTAGCCGTGCTGTTGTTTGAGATACGCGCGCACGTTCGACCGGCGGTAATGCCACACGAAGGCCGCCGGGCTGAAGCCGATTTTCATCCCCGCCTGTTGCAGCCGCCAGCAGAGGTCCACATCGTCACCCGCTTTCGTGAAGATCGGATCGAAGCCGCCGATTTCCGCGAGCGCCGATTTGTAGAACGCCATGTTACAACCAGGAATGTGCTCCGCCTGACGGTCGTCGAGCATCACCTGCGCGGGTCCGCCGGGCGATAGCATTACCGCCCCGGCGACGGCTGAGTCTTCCGGCGGCAGCAAGTTGGGCCCGCCCATGCCCGCGAACTCGCTTCCGAGCAAATCGCCCACGAGATAAAACAGCCAGTCCGCGTCGGCCCGGCAATCCGCATCGGTGAACGCAATTATCTCGCCGGTGGCCGCCGCAATGCCGGTGTTGCGCGCGACGGACAGGCCGAGATTCGTGGTGTGGCGGATGCAGCGGAGGCCAGGCGGGCGCTTGTCAGACAGGTCGGACGGAGCGAGGTGCCGCGCGGCTTCTTCCGCAACCTGCGGCGTCGTATCAGTCGAACCGTCATCCACGAGAATGACTTCGTAATCGGGATAGCGGAGCTGGCCGAGTGATTCCAGACAGGCCCGAAGCGTGCGATCCCCGTTGTAGCTGGCGACCACGACCGAAACCTTCGGCACGCGGATCGGCGGAAAATACGGCGCGGCGCGGAAAAGTTTCTGCACGACGCCGAAGGACTCCTTGGGCTCGCGCGCGGTCGTGGTCAGACCCATTTCCCAATCCTCGATCTGCCGGCCGCTGTGATACCAGTCATCGGTGAAGCTGAACACCACCGCGCCCGCCAGTCCGCCGCGGAAAGCGAGTTCGATCTGCCAGGCGAGCATCCGGCACTTGGCCGCTTCGCCTTCGCGCAACGAATCAATGCCAAATTCCCCCAGCACGAGCGGCTTGGCGTCCGCCAGCAGTTGCAACCGGGCGAGATAGTTTTTGAACGCTTGCGGCTGGTGCAGATAGACGTTGAAGCAGACGAAATCGAGCGTTTGCGGCCGGAGAAATTCGGTGGGCGGATAATTCGTGAACGTGCAGAGGCAACCCGGGTCCGCGTGCTTCGCTTCGAGCACCAGTTCGTCCAGGAAATCCGCCACCTTCGTCGCCCCGCCCCAGCGCGCGATGTCCGGCGGGATTTCGTTCGCCACGCTGTAGGCGAAGACCGCCGGATGCGGCGCCGTGGCGCGCACGGCCCGGCGCACCGCGGCGCGCACGGTGTCGCGTTGCGCCTTCGAATCGAGGACGCACAGATGCGTATTCCAAGGAATATCAATCAACAGGAGCAGGTCGTGGGCGGCGGCGCTATCGAGAAACCAGCGCGGGGGAACGTCGTAGAGTCGCAGCAGATTCGCGCCGAGTTCCTGAGCGAGCGCGAAATCGCGCGCGGTTTGTTCGGGCGAAGCGAAAGGTTCCCCGGCGGCATTGGGCGCAAAGGGGCCATACGTGACGCCTTTGAGATGAAGTTTCTCGGCGCCGCGGCGAAAGAATTTTCCGTCCACGGAGACCCGCGGACGTTCAGGAAGCGGTTCGACCACGCGGGCTTGGACGGCGGCAGCGTGGCATTTAGTCATCAGTTTTTTTAGAAAAAAAGGTCGGCGGAGATGTAAGGCGGGGGCCGGGTGCGGGTGGCAATGGTGGTCAAACCAAGAAAGATCGGCGCGCGGACAAGTCGCGCCGCAGGAGAGCGCCAAAACTCAGAAACTCAGGAACGAGTTTTTGAGTTGCTGAGCTTCGGCGCTCCTGCCCGCCAACCCTGCTGCGGCGCGGCGCCTTAGCCCAGTTGCAACCGCAACGCTTCGGCGATTTGAATAAACACCCGCCCCGCCGGTTTGGTCGGCCCGGAAACCGCCACCGGCACGCCACGATCACCGCCCTCGCGAATTTCGGTGAAGATCGGCACTTCGCCGAGAAAGGGAATTTTCCGCCGCTCGGCCTCCGCCCGCCCGCCGCCATGACCGAAAATCTCGACGCGCTCCCCGTTCGGCGTGGTGAAATAGCTCATGTTCTCCACGATTCCCAGCAGCGGCACGTTGACCTTTTCAAACATCGCGATGCCCTTGCGCACGACGCCCAATGACGCTTCCTGTGGCGTCGTGATGATCACGCCGCCGTCGAGCGGGACGGTCTGGCAAAGCGTGAGTTGCGCGTCGCCGGTGCCGGGCGGCAAATCCACGAGCAGATAATCCAGTTCGCCCCAGTCCACCACGGTGATGAATTGCTGGATCGTCCGCTGGATCATCGGACCGCGCCAGATAACAGGTTGATCGTCAGCCAGCAGGAAGCCGATGCTCATCAACTTCACGCCGTGGCTCGTTGGCGGAATCATTTTCTCGTCGGCGTTCAGGCCGGGCCGCTCGTTGATGCCCATCATCAGCGGGATGCTCGGGCCGTAAATGTCGCAATCCAGCAGGCCGACGCGCGCGCCGAGATGCTGGAGCGCGCAGGCGAGGTTGACGGACACGGTGGATTTGCCCACGCCGCCCTTGCCGCTGGCCACCGCCACGATGCGCTCGACGCCGGTCACGCGATTTTGACCCGCTCCCGGACTCGCGCCGGCAGTCGCCCCCGGCGCGGCGGCGGGTTGGTTGACTTGGACGTGGACGTGCGTCACGCCCGGCAGCGATTTCAACACCTGCTCGCTCTCGGCCTTGATTTGCTGGGCGGCGGCGGCATTGGCGGAGGTCAACAGCATCGAAACGCTGACGGCACCGTTGGCCGCGGCGATTTCCTTGATGAGGCCAAAGGAAACAATGTCGCGCGAATAGCCGGGATACTTCACGGCTTTAAGCGCGTTCTTGATGTCGTCTTGCAAAAGTGTGCTCATGAGCGGACCAAGTTGCCAGCGATGCGAGGGAAGGCAAGTTCTGTTGAAAGGGAAAAGGGGAAACCCCCAACCTCCAACGAACAGCGAGGTCAGCCTTGGATGTTCAATGTTGGTTGTTCAGTCTTCTCTGGAACTCTTCCTTGCCCCAGCCGCTACAACTGGCTCATTCTCGCCGTCTTGGTGTTGGTAGGTTGGGGCGTGGCGAAGCTCATCCGGCGGGCGTGAACGAGTTTTGCCACCGCTGAAGGATTGAATCTTGAACCGCGAAGCCCGATTCGCATACTGCGCCCATGACTAACGCCACCGACACTTTGCTTTCGCTCGAACTGCCCGGCGTCCCGAAGCTCCGCAGCGGCAAGGTCCGCGAACTCTTCGACCTCGGCGACCGCTACCTCATGGTCGCCAGCGACCGCATCTCCGCCTTCGACGTCATCATGCCCAACGGCATCCCTCGCAAGGGCGAGGTGCTCACGCAGATTTCCCATTTCTGGTTCGAGAAGTTTTCGACGCTCGTGCCGAACCATCTGCTCGTCGGTGCGAACGATCCGTTGCCGCCGCAACTCCAGCCCTTCGCCGCCCAGATTGCCTGCCGCAGCATGATCGTGAAGAAAGCCCAACCCCTCGCGGTCGAGTGCATCGTGCGCGGCTACCTGGCCGGGTCCGGCTGGAAGGAATACCAGAAATCCCGAACCGTCTGCGGCCAGCTTTTGCCCGCCGGTTTGCAGGAATCTTCCGAACTGCCCGAGCCGATTTTCACCCCGTCCACCAAGGCCGAAACCGGCCACGACGAAAACATCCCGTTTGCCGAGGCCCAGAAGATTCTCGGCGCGGACCTCGCGAATCAGGCGCGCGACCTGAGCCTAAAGATTTACCGCGAAGCCCGCGCCTATGCCCGCCAGCGCGGCATCATCATCGCCGACACGAAGTTCGAGTTCGGAGTCTTCGAGGGCAAGTTGATCCTGATTGACGAAGTGCTCACGCCCGACTCCTCGCGCTTCTGGCCCGCCGATCAATACGCGCCCGGCAAAAGCCAGCCGAGCTACGACAAACAATTCGTCCGCGACTATCTCGAAACGCTCGACTGGGACAAAACCCCGCCCGGCCCGCGCCTGCCCGAAGAGGTCGTCGCCAAGACGACGGCGAAGTATCTGGAGGCCTACGAACGCTTGACCGGGCGCACGCTCTGACCAAACTCTGGCCAGCCGATGTCCAGATTCTCGCTCAAGCAAATCGTGAAGGCCAAGGCCGGTAGGTTCTGGGAAAACAGTGTGGAATTCTTCTCGCGAGCATAGTATCAGCGCATGACCGCAGTGACGAAATACCCTGAACCGAAAGTTGGCGACGATTTGTTGCTCCGCCTTCGCGAGAACTACGCCCAAGCCGCTCTCGACTTGTTCGACGAAAGCGAGGAGACGAAGGAGGTCAGTCCCAATCTCAAAGTCGTCGGCCACACGTCCAACTTTCTCAACAACATGCGGCTGCCGGTTCACCGGTGGTTTCGTTACAGCGCCGGTTTTTCGGCCGAGTGGGTGAAATGGTTGCTGCTCGAACGCAATGGCAACGACCTCCGGGTGCTGGACCCGTTTGTTGGTTCGGGAACAACCTGTCTGGCCTGTGACGAAATGGGCATTTCGTCGCATGGCATCGAAGCGCATCCCTTCGTTTTTCGGGTAGCCCAGGCCAAATTGAGTTACGCCACCGACCCCGAGCGGTTGCTTTCCAAAGCGGAACGAGCCTTCGGGTTTGCCCGGAAGGCGACGGCTCAGACGGGGCATTACGCGGAAATCATCGGCAAGTGTTACGGAGTTGAGACGCTGGATTATCTGGATCGTTTCCGTCAGGCTGTGGAGGTCGAACAGGACGGCTCACCGGAAGCTGGACTACTCTGGATGGCGCTCGTCTCATCGTTACGGGTCGTTTCCGAAGCGGGCACAGCGCCGTGGCAATATGTCTTGCCGGGACGACGCAAAACCGTGCCGCCGTCGCCTGAAATCACTTTGCGCAAGGCGGTGCAAATGATTGCCGCCGACATCCGTTTCATGGCCTCCCGGGCCAAACCGCTGGCGAAGTTGCGCGTGGACGACGCGCGCAAGTGCGCGACCGTGCCGGACGGTTGGGCAACGCTTGTTATCACGTCGCCTCCCTACGCCAACAATTACGACTATGCCGATGCCACGCGATTGGAGATGGCGTTCATGGGTGAGATTCGTGGCTGGGGCGACCTCCAAGAAACAGTGCGGCGACATTTGGTCCGCGCCTGCTCCCAGCACGTCCCACCGAAATCGGTCAATCTCGACGAAATCCTGGAGTCGCCGGAACTCGCTCCCATCCGGGATGAGATCGTGCCGGTGTGCCGTGAACTTTCCTCGGTTCGGTTGGAGCGGGGTGGCAAAAAGACCTACAACAACATGGTCGCCTGTTACTTTCTCGACTTGGCGCAGACTTGGAAAGCGCTTCGGCGCGTGTGCGCTTCGCCGTCGGAAGTGTGTTTCGTCATCGGCGATTCCGCGCCCTATGGCGTTTACGTGCCGGTCATCGAATGGTTCGGGAAACTGGCGCTGGCCGCTGGTTTTGAATCATGGAGGTTCGAGAAGCTCCGCGACCGGAACATCAAGTGGAAGAACCGCAAACACCGGGTGCCGCTGTGCGAGGGGCATTTGTGGGTTCGCGGATAGCAAGGAAACATCGTGGCCGAATCACTCGCACATCGTTGGGGACAAATTATCGGAGACGACTTCGAGATGTTCGTTCGCAACGTCCTCGGCGAAGTTGCGCAGCGACATGGACTCTACCGTGATTTCAAGCGACCGCGCGCCACGCGCGGTGGCCAAGGCAAAGTCACCTGGCAAGACGGCTACGGGAACAAGCACGACCTCGACTATGTTCTTGAGCGTGGCGGAACGGAGGAAAAGCTGGGCGTCCCCATCGCTTTCATCGAGTCCGCGTGGCGCCGCTACACCAAACACTCGAAGAACAAGGTGCAGGAAATCGAAGCGGCAGTGATGCCGATTGCGCTGACCTTTTCACGCCACCAGCCGTTTTGTGGCGCGGTGCTCGCGGGGGAGTTCACTCGAAATGCACTGCATCAATTGGAATCGAAAGGCTTCGGCGTTCTGCACATTCCCTACGACTCGATCCTGGCTGCGTTCAGGGAACTCGGAATTGACGCATCGTCAGAAGATGGCGTGGGCGGCACAACCGAAGAGCAGTTTCGCGAGAAGATTGCGAAATGGGAATCCGCGCGACAGCCACAAGCAACCAACCGCCTGCTGGCAAAAATCCACGCACTTCACCAGCGCGAGATTGCGGATTTCAAGCAGCGCCTTGAAGCCGCGCTCCAGCGACAGGTGACTTCGGTTCGGTTGACTGTGCTTCGTGGTCATGCTGTCGAGTGTTCGGATGTTGCCGATGCGATTGCCTATTTGATTGAGGAAGAGAAATCGTATCGGTTGCGCGAAGACGGCGAGCAGCGGGAAGCATTTGAAGTTGTCGTGCGATTCAATACCAGCGCAAAGATTGAAGCGACTTTCCCCAAGCGTGCCGAGGCAATTGCCTTTCTCCGCACTTTTGCATGAGAAATCCTCGACACTCCCAGCCCGGGATAGGACTCCCGCCCAGCCCGCGCCTGCCCGAAGAGGTCGTCGCCAAGACCACGGCGAAATATCTCGAGGCCTACGAGCGCTTGACCGGCCGCACGCTCTGATGCACCCCCGCTCCGGCTTTGGCCAGGATCCTCTGCTGCAAGGCGAGCGAATCACCTTGCGGCGGCCGCGCCCTGGCGACGCGGCGACATTTGGACTTTTGGCCCGGAGGAGTGCCTCCGTTTATGGTGAGTTTGCGCCTCCCCTCAAAAGCAAAGCCCAGTTCGATGAATATCTTCAGCGCTGTCGCCGGGAGGATTTCTTTGGCTTCCTGATTTGCCGGAATGAGGACGGCCTGATCCTCGGAAACATCAATCTCTTTCACATTATCCTGCTGCGCCTGCGCAACGCTTGTGTGGGCTACTTCATCGGTGCGCCGCACAACCGACAAGGCTACGCGACTGAGGCTTTGCGGTTGATGCTGCGGTTCGCTTTCAGGGAGCTGAAGCTCCACCGCGTGGAGGCGAGCATCCAGCCACGCAACACCCCTTCCATCACGCTGGTCAGACGCGCCGGCTTCGGGCGCGAGGGCTTGTCCCGCCGTTACCTGCAAATCGCCGGGCGCTGGCGCGACCACGAACGCTGGGCGCTGCTCGCGGAGGAGTGGCGAAGGGTGGAGAGTTCGTGACATGCAAACCCTCGTGGAAGATTTCCTCCAATACCTGCGCCACGAGCGCGGGCAGGCGGAGCATACGGAGAAGACTTACGCCGGGTTGCTGAACAAGTTCATTTCCTGGGCTGGCCAAAACGGAATCACCGACTGGCAACAGGTCGAGTTGAACCATCTCATGTCCTTCCTCCAGCAGGAACGGGAACGCAACCTGGCCAACGAACCGAAGGAATCCACACGGCGGCTCAGCAGCGAAAGCGTTTATCTGGAGATCGCGGCGCTGCGGGCGTTCTATCGGTTTGCCGAAAATGAAAAGCTCTTGCCCGCGAACGTCGCGGAACATCTTTCGCTCCCGCGCCGCTGGAAGCGCCTGCCAAAAGCGCTGACGGATTCGGAAATTGAGAAGCTGCTCGCGCCGGAAGCTCCCGCCGCCCCGCCCACGCTCTGCGATCAAGCCGTGCTTGAACTGGCTTACGCGTCCGGGTTGCGTCTCGCGGAGCTTCGCAACTTGCGGCTCGAACAACTCCATCTCGAAGCTGGGTTCATCAACGTCATCGGCAAGGGAAACAAGGAGCGGGTCGTGCCGGTGGGTCGCCAGGCGGTGGCGGCGTTGAACCGTTATCTTGAGGCCGGGCGACCCAAGCTCGTCACGCCGCGTTCGCCGGCGAATGTTTTTCTGACGCAGCGGGGCACGCCCTTCGCCTCCGTGACGCTGTGGCTACACATCAAACAGCGCGTGCGCCGCTCCGGCGTGGAGCGCAACGTCACGCCGCACATGCTGCGACACAGCTTCGCCACGCACTTGCTGGAGCACGGCGCGGACTTGCGGGTGATTCAGGAGTTGCTCGGCCACGCGAGCATCGGCACGACGGAAGTCTATACCCACGTCACGGGCCAGCGTCTGCGGGACATTCATCGGAAGTTTCATCCGCGAGCTTAGCGCCGGATATTTTCCAGCGCCCGAGGGTGGGCGCACTCCGGCGAGGACTTCCAAACCAACTTGCACCGGGCCGGGCCGAAACCTGCAAAACTCGGCCCTCCAACCATCACTTGTCCGGGGGCCAGCGCCGGCGGTCTGAGCGTGCGGTGGGGGCCGCCCCTCGCAGGCAAAAGGTGAGGGCTTTGACCGTGATCTCGAACGTCAGGAACGGTTTGGCGATCAGATCGCTGCCGCCGCTGAGAATGGATTGGGCGCGGGCCTCGAAGTCGCTGCAGGCGGTGACAAACACCACCGGGGTGTTGCTATTGGGAAGCGTCTGGTGGATTTTCGTGCAGACTTCATAGCCATCCATCCCCGGCATTTGCACGTCGAGGAAAACCACGTCGTAGGCATTTTTTTCGGCCAGGGCCAGGGCCCCTTCACCGTTCTCGGCCAAGTCAGGTTCGCTCAGGGCCTTTTTCAACGAAAAGGAAACCACCTTGCGGCACGTCAGGTCATCGTCCACCGCCAGCAGCCGGAGGGGCGGATTGGTGAAGAGATCCGGGCGCGCGCCGGTTACCCACAGGTCCTGTATGACGTCCAAGCCGCCCACAAAGGTTCGGAGCGTGGAGGGGGTGGCGCTGCCCGCGATTTGGCTGAGTTGCAGGAGCAGCCCCTCCATCGCTGTGGCCAGTTGCCAGACCGGAAGCAATTGCGAAAGGTCCGCCACGCTCTTCAGGTAATTTAGCTCGTGGCGCAGGGCGCTGAACACTTTTCGCCGATCCTCCGGGTTCGCTGTCGTGCTGATTTTCTGAAGCTGTTTGCGCAATTCCCCGAGGGTCTCAAGCGCAACAGCCAAGAGCGTTTTGGCCACCTCGTTGTCCGGGGCAGAGGCGACCGCGGTGGGCGAATCGCCAACCGCGGCGGCGGGTCGGCCGCCAGCCGGGCCGTTGGTGAGGCCACCCGTCGGAAGGGCGGACGCGGTCTTGAAGCTCCGTTGGAATTCGGAAAGGACTTCCGCCTCGGTGCGCAGTTTCAACGCGGAGCGCGCCACTGCGGTGGCGGAAAGTGCCCACGGATCGAACCGCTCGTTGTGAAGCTCCGCCAGCTTGCGCAAAACCACTGCCGCGCCCAGCACCACGGCCAAGGTCAGCAGTAGGCGGTTGCGGTTGAAAATCGGGGGCGGCCGAAGGGGCGGGAGTTCCGGCCCCAGGGCCATCTGCCGGGTGGCGATCTTGAGCGCGGTTTCGAGGTCCAGGAGTTTGGCTTGTGCCGGAGTCAGATCCAAACTGGGTGGGACGCTGTTGGATTGTTCGCGTCCAGGCGCGAAGAATTGCTCCAACACGACGGCATAGGGATCCCCAGCCTGGCCGACAAGCGGAAGCCCGAGGGTGAAGAGCAGGATAACGAACCCGCAGCGCATCACAGTTCTGTCCATTTTAGGAGGAGGGGACCGGCGGCGGCACTCGCGCCGGCCCCCGTGGCCAAAGCCTCGTCGTAGTGCAAACTGGCGCCGCCGTTGATTTCGACGGGGCCGACAATTGCGGCGCCATAGAATTGCGCCCCACCGTTCAGGGTGAACCTCGCTTGCGGGGCATTGATGGTGCCGACGAAGGCGACATGGCCGTTGTAGGTGATCTCCGTGTTGCCGGGCAGCCCGATGAAACTGAAGTTGGCGGCGGTCCCGCTGGCGTTGACCACCCCGCCGCCGGAGAGTTTCGCGCTGCCGCCAACGTAAAGCGTCAGGCTGGCGCCGGGGGCGATGTAAATGTAGCCGTTGCCGGAAATGGAGAAGTCGCCGGGGACGTACAGGGTGACCGTTCCGAGGACGATCAGCGGGTCCTTTTGGTGGGAAACCGAGAAATTGGCACTCTGATAATTACCCGTGTTCAGATACGTGATATTGGAGCCGCCCGCTGAGGTAACTGGCGGGGAGGGGAACGGCCCCCCGACGGGCGGCACGTTCGCGGGGAAGGCTTCATTCATGTTGTTATTGGTCCAGCCCGGCTCGATCCCCGTGTGGGCGGCATTCCACGCCTCGTCCCCAATGGCCCCATTCCCGCCGAGTGTCACGCTGCCACCGGGAGCCGTCGTCACCGTGCCATAGATGTGCGCGTTGCCGACATCTACCTCGGCGGTGGAACTGGTCGCAATGTTTCCGGTGGCATTGCGGTTGGTGGTCACATCGTAGGGGCCGAGGTGGGAATTGAAGCTGTCCACGACGGCGCCACCATTGAGATTGATCGCGCCCGAACTTGCCAGCGCCCGGATGAAAACCGTTGTGGCATTGGTGCTGTCCAACCGGACCATGCGGGAGATGTATTGGTTGGTTTCCAGGGGCGACGGCATGAAGCCCGATGAGTAAATCACGGGGCTGGCGGAACTGGCGTTATAGATCGTGACGTAATAATAGCTGCCATCCGGGAGGAAGCGCGTTTTCGTGTGGACCGGTTGGCCGCCGATCGTGGTCGCGGACCAGCCGTTGGCGGTGGGGTTGTTGCTGTCGGTATGCAGATGCGACAGGGCTTCCTCAAGGCCCGCTTCCGAAACCGCCAGGGCGGCATTCCAGCCCAGCGAACGCACGGTCAGTTTGTAGCGGCTGGAAACCAGCGTCAGCACACTGGCCAGCACAATGCCAATGGCCATGCTGGTGAACAGGGTGATCATCAGGACACTCCCGGTTGCTCGCGGTTTGGCTGCGGGGGGCAATTTCATTCAATGGTTGCGCAAAACAATTTGCGCGGACTGCGCGCTGTCCGTCGTCGCTGCCAAGCCCAGGATAGAGCGCGAACATTTCCAAGTCACTTGGATCACCCGGGTGTTGGTAAGGTAAGCCGGGTCGTAACAGTTGAAGGTGTTTGATTTCACCGTGTGCTGGTAAATCCAGAACTGAAGCGCATCGCAGTCCGTCAAGTAAGTGGTGGTTTGGCCTCCGCTCACCCGCACGAGCGTTCGATCGGTCGCATCGTAGGTGAACTTGAGCGGATTCCCGTTGCGATCCAGAAACGTGAGGCTGTTGGTCGCGTACGCGGTCAGGGTTCGCGCCTGCCGGATTTCCTCCGACATCTTGTCCAGCGCCAGCCGGCTGCGTTGGTTCATGTCCGTGTAATTGTTCATGGCCACGAAGGAGCGGCTGGTGAAGTAGGCGAGCGTTGCAATGGCGGTGCCGACCACAAGGCTCAAGGCCGTGGCCACCAGGAGTTCGACCAGCGTGAACGCCGCCCGGTCCCGGGGCCTAATAAATGTAGCGTTGCATTCCATACTGGGAAACAAACGTGGTCATCTGCCGGCGCCGGATGACTTTACCGGACAGCCAGCTCACTTCGATTTGAATCATCCGCAAATCATTCGAATAGGTTTCGGCCACCGGTGCGTTGGTGATCAGGACCGTCCCGGTGTAAATGAGCACGTTCGTGGGGGGATTGGCCGGGTTGTCGGCGTAAAACGGGGCCGTGAAATTTTTGGGGACGTAGCCCGGAAGATTTACCACCTGATCCCAGTTCAGCAGGCGCACCAACTCCATCCGCTCCATCAAAATCTGCGTCGCCCGCGCGTTCTCCTGCATCAGGCGAATCTCGGCAAACCCAAACGCAAACCCGGCATAAAGCGAGAGCGTCGTGATCGCCAAGACGCCGACTCCCACGATCACTTCGACCAGCGTCATCCCCGCCCGGTTTCGACCAGGATGCTTCCTGCGCGCTAACTCAAGCCGTTTCATCGCTTCATGGGTGCTCCCCATGCGCCATTTGTGGCGATTTTTGCGGGAGAAAGCAAGCTCTCCACCGGGCGCAGAACTACGGACGGGAGTCTGGCAAACCGCGCTCGCCAGTACCGGTGGGCAGGGGAGCGTTACGTGTTACGCGGGGTGCGATTGTAAGTGGCGGGCCCCCTCGGGTGTCTTAATCCTTTTCTTAATCCGCAGGCGTCGCAGATCAAGATGAAGAGTAAGAGTAAGACACCCGGGTTCCCGCCACTTACAATCCCCGCCTCTTGGGGGTTGCGGGTCGCAGCAAGTATTTGACCGGGCTTTGTCTGCCACTTGACGCAATCCGCTACCCATCACTCAAAATCGTAAATCACGGCCTTTTTGCAGACACGCTTGAACACTTTTTCCACGAACTCCACATGTAACGGATGCGCTTGGTAATCGTCCTGCGCCTGCTTGCTGGGGAAGATCAAATTCAACGCGACCTGGTAACTTTGATCCACCACGGGCCGATGGCTGCCCACCATTTTGCCGACGTGAAAGGACAGCACCCCGGGAATGGGTTTCAGGTACTGGTTCGCGCCCGCGAGCAAGTCCTCCGTCGCGTTCGGTTGCGCCGGATCGGTCCAGAAAATGACGATGTGAGAAAACATGGGGCGCGATTGTCCCCCAGCCGACCGTTTTCGCAAGCCGAGAGTGTTTAAGAGGCAGGAGTGGGTTGCATCTGGAACCACAGATGATTGGAGAAAGAATGGTTGGAAGTCTGAGTGAAGTTAATCAGGGAACCACGGTGGACGGCAGTGAAAGAGTTCATCGGGGTCAGAGCGTCGGTAGCGGGTCGGGGATGGCGGCGGGCGCGGTGGCGGCGGCCCATCATGAAACTGGGATCGGGACTCTATGATCAAGAAAGTGGCCATCGGCCTCGAAACCGTGCGGACCTAAGTTAAAAACATTTACCAGAGGATGCATGTGCGCAACCGCGTCGAGGCCGTCGCCAGGCACGGAGGCAAGGCCACCTGACTCAGCGCCCGGCGAGCCTCACTTCGCCGCGTTCGCTCCGGCGTGCTTCATCCGGATGGAATACAGCCCGGTGCTGGCGGTGATGAACAGCGTCCTGTGATCCTTGCCGCCGAAGCTGACGTTGGCGGTCCAGGACTCCGGCACGGCGATGTGGGCAATCTGTTTCCCGGACGGATCGAACACGATAACGCCGTTGCCGGTGAGGTAGAGGTTGCCCTCCGTGTCGAGCGTCATGCCGTCCGAGCCGAGTTTGCAGCGCAGGCGTTTGTTCGCCAGGGTGCCGTCGGGCTGGATATCGTAGGCGTAGGTCTT
>CAIKLQ010000644.1 GCA_903828255.1 uncultured Verrucomicrobiota bacterium | reverse complement strand
CTCGGCCGCGCGGGGCGGATGCACATTGAGGCCCATTTTTCCCGCGCCATTCTCGCGGCGCACACTCACCAGCTTTATGCCGACATCCTCCAACGTCGTTGAAGCGAGCCTTCCCAACTACTACCGCTCGCTCGCCCCGTTTCGGGCGCGGTTCGCGCAGGGCAATCCCATTCTCATCTATCACAAGCTCGGGCCGCGTCCCCGCCGCGTCCGGCTCAAAGGGCTGTACGTCGGCGCCAATTTGTTTGCCGCGCAACTGGGGGAGTTGCAGGCGGCCGGATTTGGGAATGGTTCCTTGCAGCACAGCGCTGGGCCGTTCCAGCCGGGAAAGATCGTCATTAGTTTCGACGACGGTTACGTGAACGTGTTGCGCCAGGCCGTCGCCCCGCTCGCAGCGGCCGGTTTCAAAGCGATCCAGTTTCTGCCCGCCAACTTCCTCGGCCGGCAAAACGAATGGGATGTCGCGCACGGCGAAGCGCCCGAAGCCATCATGGATGCCGCCCAAGTCCGCGAGTGGCTCGCCGCCGGCCACGACCTCGGGTCGCACAGTTTGACGCATCCTTTTCTGACGCAAGTTCCGCTGGAACAGGCGCGCGAGGAAATTTTCGCGAGCAAGAAAAAACTGGAGGATTTGTTCGGGCGCCCGATTGAGCATTTCTGTTACCCGCATGGCGACTGGAACGAGCCGGTGCGCGATTTCGTCCGGGAGGCCGGCTACCGCACCGCTTGCACGACGGTCGCCGGCGTGAACGACGCCAGCACGTCGCCGTTCGCGCTCAAGCGGTTCACGGTGCGTTACCGTTCGCGCAATTGGAAGGGTCTGAAGGCCTGGTTGGCCGAGCGGTGGGCGGCGCGGTCACGTTGAGCGGAACGGCGATGCCGGTGCGGCGGATCAAAGCCTTTCCTCCTTGGGATCAGGAGTTCTCAGCCTTCCACCTGCTGTATCGCCGCCCCTCCAACCGGCTCGCTCCGTGGGCCAGGCGGGCCCGAGAATTCAAAGGGCGCGGAACGCCGCCCTCAATCACCAGCCCGACGATTCGCTGTCTGCACTCCTTTTTCTTGGCTGATTCAGAGTTCGCTAACCCCAGAATAATTGAGTATTTTTTGGGAGTGAACTTGTGACGGAATCGCTTTCCATATACCGGAGCGCCGGGTTGCCGCCGGCTTTGGACCAAGGCGGCCCGCAAAGCCCGTCCCAGACCAGCGCTCCGATTGCGCGCTTACTGGCCCCGCTTCGCGGCCTAAGTTGGAGGTCGAAGCTACACATGAACCGGTTGCTGGGTTCATGGCCTCAACGCATGGCAAAATTTTGGAGGCGCTCCTTTTCCCTGATGCGCTGGGGCCGGGTTTGCTTGGGGACGCTGCTGCTGGCCGTGGCCACGCTTTGCGCCTCGGCCGCCAGCTCCAAGCAGGTCCTTATTCTGGACCCGTTTGGGCGTGATGTCGCGCCGTTCAACGCCGCCGTATCGGCGTTTCGCACCACGCTGGCGCGGGAGTTGGGAGGGCCGGTGGAATTTTACGAAGTCCCCC
Source organism: uncultured Verrucomicrobiota bacterium (assembly GCA_903828255.1). Classification (GTDB taxonomy): domain Bacteria; phylum Verrucomicrobiota; class Verrucomicrobiia; order Limisphaerales; family JADLHS01; genus CAIKLQ01. Next base: position 16,490 of record CAIKLQ010000644.1, on the reverse strand, counting down.
TGGACCTGGCGCGTTTTGCGGGGGCGGAAGGGGAGGCTTCTTTGGTAGCCTTCCTGGAAGGCCGGATCAAAAGCCCGCCGGTGGATCTCGTGGTGCCCGTCGGTGGGGCAGGGGTGCAGTTTGCCGCGCGGCACCGCGAACGGCTTTTTTCCGACCCGCCCGTTCTGCTTCTGGCAGCGGACGCGCGGTTTGTGCCCGCGGGCTTTTTGCGGACGAATGCCACCCTCGTGACTCAGCGGGTCAATCTTCCAGGGATGATCGAGGACATCCTGCAATTACAGCCGCAGACCACCAATATCGCGGTGGTGTTCGGCGCGTCGGCGATTGAGCGTTTGTGGGTCAACGAATGTCGCCGCGAGTTTCAGGCCTTCACGAATCGGGTGGGTTTCACCTGGCTCAACGACTTGGCTTTGGGGCAAATCTTGGAACGGTGTGCCGCTTTGCCGCCGCGTTCGTTCATCCTGCACGGCCTGTTCTTGGTGGACGCCGCAGGAACTCCTTTCGAGCAGAACGAGCCGTTACGGCGGCTGCACGCGGTGGCCAATGCGCCGGTGTTCGGATACTTCGCGAGCGAGCTGGGCCTGGGGACGATCGGCGGCCGGCTCTATCAGGATTCCGAGGTCGGCGAGCGGGCCGCCCGAACCGCGATCCGGATCTTGCGCGGTGAAAACCCCGGGCACATTCCCGGGCTGGTGCTCGAGGCCACAACCCCGGTCTTCGATTGGCGCGAACTCCACCGCTGGGGCGTCCGCGAGGCCAGCCTGCCGGTCGGGAGTGTCATCCAGTTTCGCCAACCGGGCTTCTGGGCGCGTTACGGGTGGCCCATCGTCGGCACGATCTTGTTTTGCCTCCTGCAAGTCGCTTTGATCATCGGTTTGCTGGCAAACCGGGCCAAACGCCGCCATGGGGAGGCGGAGGCGATCCTGATCGCCGACATCTCGTCGAAGTTTGTGAACCTTCCCGCTAGTGAGGTGGACCGCGAAATCATGGAGGCCGAGCGCCGGCTCTGCGAGTTCCTCGGCCTCGATTTTTCGACGCTTTGGCAGTGGTCGGACGAGGCCCCGGGGTTTTTCAAGCTCACCCACTTTTACATTGCGCAGGATGGCCCGCAACCGCCCGACCGGATGACTCAGGATCAATATCCCTGGGCCGCCCAGCAATTGCTGGCCGGCCGCGTCATCACGGTCGCCACGGTGGCCGAACTCCCGGTGGAGGCCGCCCGCGACCGGGAAACCTTGCGCCAGTTCGGCATCAAGTCGAATTTGGCCCTCCCGCTGGCGATGGGAGGCGCGCCGCCTTTTGGCGTCCTGGGCTTTGGTACTATGCATGCGGAACGCAAGTGGCCGGAAGCGCTGGTGAATCGGTTGCAACTGGTGGCGCAAATTTTTACCAATGCGCTGGCTCGGAAACGCGCCGACCAGATCTTGCGCGAGAGCGAGGAACTAAACCGCGCCACGTTCGAGCAAGCGGCGGTTGGCATCGCCCATGTGGGGCCCGACGGCCGTTGGCTACGGGTCAACGAAAAACTTTGCACGATCGTCGGCTATCCGCGCCCCGAGTTGATCCAGTTGACCTTTCAGGATATTACCCACCCGGAAGATTTGGAGAAGGATCTCAACCTCGTCCGTCAGGTCTTGTCCGGTGAACTCAAAACTTACTCGCTGGAAAAGCGCTACCTCCGCAAGGACCGGTCCATAATTTGGATCATCCTCACCGTCTCGCTGGTGCGGACCGCGGCGGGGGAACCGCTGCACTTCATCTCCTTGGTGGAAGACATCACCGAGCAACGCCGGGCGGAACTGGAAGCCCATGAACTGCGCGGCAAACTGGCTCACACTGGCCGGGTCACCCTGCTCGGGCAACTGGCCTCCGCGCTGGCCCACCAACTGAGTCAGCCGCTGGGGGCCATCTTGCGCAACGCCGAAGCCGCCGAGATCATGCTCCAGGAATCTTCCCCGGATTTGGAAGAGTTGCGCGCCATCGTCACCGACATTCTGCGGGACGACCAAAGGGCGGGGCAGGTGATTGAGCGGCTGCGGTCCTTGCTCCAGCAGGGCAGCCTGGAGCCGCAGCCGGTCGAACTGCCGGGCGTGATCGCCGAAGTGTTTTCGCTGATGCACACCGATGCGGCTGCCCGGCAGGTGCTGATCGTTTGCCACGCTGTGCCGGGCCTGCCCCCAGTCTGGGGCGACCGCATACACCTTCAACAGGTCCTGCTCAATCTGCTCGTCAATGCCATGGATGCGCTGGCTGACTGCCCGCCTAACCAGCGTTGCATCCAGGTGAGCGCTCACCGGGCGGATTCAAGCATGGTCGAAGTCCGCGTCTCCGACAACGGCTCGGGGATTCCCGGCGAATCGCTCCAACGATTGTTTGAACCGTTTTTCACTACCAAGGCCACGGGCATGGGCATCGGCTTGGCGATCTCGAAGACCATTATTGAAGCACACCAGGGAAAGCTCTGGGCGGAGAACCGGCCGGAAGGTGGCGCGTGTTTCTGTTTCACGTTGCGGGTGGCGGAGGGAGGGCAGGGGAGCAGTAACCAGTAATCAGTATTCAGTAATCGTTTATGACGCCATACTACGCGAGGAGTTATCCAGCCCTTCGGGGCTATCAGTTCAAGACCGGTTTGTTCGGTGGCTTTCCTGACCCAGAGTTCTCCGTAAAGCCGCACCCGAATTCCCCCCATGAGCTCAGATTACCGATTGAACACTGAATACGGAACCCTCCCCATCCCCCACCATGCCACTCCCCTCCGGCCCCGCGCCTCAAGCCACCGTCTTCATTATTGATGACGATACCTCCTTCCTGCGCTCCTTGGCGCGGCTACTACGGGCCTCGGGTTTCCCGGTGGTCGCCCACAGTTCGGCAGCGGAGTTCCTGGCGAGTTTACGGCCTGACCTGAGTGGTTGCGTGATTACGGACCTCAAGATGCCCGGCATGGACGGGATGGCGTTGCAGGCGACCCTCCTAAAGGCCGGCAGCCCGTTGCCGATCCTCTTCCTCACCGGTCATGGAGACATTCCCACCTCTGTGCAGGCCATGCGGCATGGGGCCGATGATTTTCTAACGAAACAGGCAACCAAGGCTGACCTGATTGCCGCCGTAAACCGGGCACTGGCTCGTAACGAAAGGGAGCGCGCGGAGCGGGCCCGCTTGCGGGCCCGGCGCCAGCAGTTCGAGTTACTGACCGATCGCGAACGCGAAGTCCTCCGGCACGTCGTGCAAGGCCAGCTCAACAAGCAGATCGCCGCCGACCTCGGTATTCGCGAGCGCACGGTCAAATTTCATCGCACCAACCTCACCACCAAGCTCAACTTACATTCCGTGGCCGAACTGACGCGCCTGGTTCAGGAGACGGGCGTATTTCCGCCACCCATGTAGTTGAGAATCTAAACATGTTCGTGCCTCCGCTCTACTCGAGGTCTCTGCGTTGCGTCCCGTCCGGGTGCTGCTGCTTGGTTCTGTGACCTTCCCCAAAGGGCAGTAGCCAGCACCGCCTTCTCTCTGAGAGACTACTCCCGGCTTGATGAGCAACCGGGACATCATTTACGTGGCGGTAGTGGACGACGACGAAAGCGTCTGTCGCTCGCTTGGCCGTTTGCTGCGCACCGCTGGCTTTCAGCCCGTCACCTATGCCTCGGCCGAGGCCTTCCTCGGGGATACTAAGCGCCCGCGGTTCGATTGTCTGGTGCTGGACATTCAGTTGGGCGGAATCTCCGGGCTGGAGCTGAGCCGGAGACTTACCGCAGTCAATGACGGCACGCCCGTCGTTTTCATCACGGCGCACGACGATCCCGCAGTGCAGGCCCAGGCGGAGGCGTCCGGTTGCGCGGGTTACCTTCGCAAGTCGGATTCCGGCGGGCTGGTCCTCGACGCCATCACCAGGGCAATGAATCCAAGCAACCGCCAAAGTTCGAACCCAGCTGCGAACCAACCCGATTAGTTTTCCAACAAAACCGCACAACGAAAGCATTAAACCAAGCTAACAAAGAAAAACAAAAACTATGAAAACCAAGACCCTCCTGACCACCCTCGGGCTCACCACGTTGCTCCTGGGCACCGCCCATGCCAACCAAGAACAACTCGCCGCCAGCATGAAAGAAACCCGTCTGGAAGCGGGGCGAACCCGGGATCAATTAACGGCCACCCTAGCCACCCTGACCGCGCTGACCAAGCAGGACAAGGGGGACCTTCGGCCAGCCTACCAAGCCTTCACCGCGGAGGTGCCCAAGATCGAAGCTGCCGCCGCCTCAACGCGGGCGCGGGTGGCCTGGATGCAGGGCGACGGCCTCAAATACTTCTCCGGCTGGCAAAGGACCATAGACAGCATCAACAACGAATCGCTCCGCAAGAAGTCGCAGAAGCGGCTCGACGCCACGAAGAAGAGTTATCTCAAGGTGATGGCTAGCTTCCAGGAGGCGGCGGAGAAGTTCCAGCCCTTCCTGGCCGACCTCGGCGACATTCATAAGGTGCTGTCCACCGACCTGACTGCCAGCGGGGTCAAGGGCTTGCGCAGCACGGTCAGCGACGCGAACTGGCGATTCAAAGCGGTCAACCGGACCATCAACGACGCCTTGGAGGAAATGCAGAAGATGGAAAAGTCGCTGTCCACCGAAGCCAAGTGAATCCGGGTCGGGTTTCATTTTACCCAGGCGGCCGGGCCTGATCCATCAACAAAGCGCCATCACCGCCGATCCGATGATGCGCAACAAAATGAACTGAAAGACGTAATTATGGCTAAAGAAACCAAAAAGAGCGGAGATCCGACAGCCTGTTCTCCAGGGGATCTCTCCAAGACGAAAGTCAAAGAGACAACGTTCGAGAACACAAAAATGAACCTAGTGAAGGTGGATTGGAAAGAGGTGTACTACACCAACTGTCCCCTTGTGTCCGCCAGCAATGTGGACCAGGAACTGGGCTGGACCCGGGAGGAGTACAAGAAGCTGGGCGTGAAGTATGCGTTCTTACGCTCTACCCGCGAGAATGACTGGTACCCCCATTACATCCACAACCTCGACAACCTCATCCGCTTCGGCGGGTTGTTTCCGCCCGTCCAGGTTCACGCGGACATCCGCCGAACCCGGCTTTTGGGGGTGACTCATGTGCCCCACGAGGGTGGGGTCATGATGGTGCGCGCCAAGGACGACATCTACCGCATGGACGACCTAAAAGGGAGGAAGATCGGCCTCTCGAAAAGCATGAATCGGGTCAAGTGCGACTGGTGGCGCATCCAGGAGCACCAGGGTATCGAGTTGATGCTCCGGATGAACGGCATGACCATGAAAGACGTCCAGATAGTGGAGTTCCCCTATGCGGATGACTGGTACAATAATCCCGCCATGCTGGATCCCATGGACAACGCGTCTGAGCTGTGGCTGAAGCGCGACCACAAGCGTGACCTGGCCTTCCGCCCGTTGGAAACAGCCTTGGAATCGGGCGTCATTGATGCGCTGTATTGTCAAAGCAAAGTGCTGAGTTGTCTCGCCGAGGCCACCGGCAACTTCGTGGCGATTGAGGATTTATCCAAGTATCCGGATTGGCGCCTGCAGGTAGCTAACATTCCGGCTGCGATCACATGCAGTGATGTGATGGCCGAGAAGCATCCGGAACTCGTCGTCACGTTCATGAAAGGCATGATCAAGGTCGGGCGCTGGGCTAACGAGCACAAGCATGCCGCGGCGGCGATCCTTGACAAGCAGACCTTCTATCGGGACGTGGAAGACACTTACCGGGGCATCAAGGATGTTGACATGATGCCGAACCTGTCATCGCAGAACCTGGCCGCCGTGGAGATCGGAAAGAACTTCATGCTGAAGCACGGCTATATCAAGAGGGACTTTGATGTGAAGAACTGGGCCGCGCCGGAGTTTTTGGAGCAGGCCGCGAAAGAGCTGCTCGAACAACAATGGAAGAAGGCAACCACGGAAAAGCTTCCCAGCGCAACTGAACTACTGAAGTCATCGCAGCGGGTCGGGTAATCCGGACAAAGCTCAAAGGCCAACGGCGCCCTCCTGATCCGGAGGGCGCCCGCTGGCACAAGCGGAATGCAGTGTGACTAACAATTAAGAAAAGACTGATTATGGCTAAACTCGATGCAATGACTCTGAACCGAAAAACATTCCGTCACACGGCCTTCGTGGCCGCCATGACCAGCAGCCTCCTACTCGGCGCAGCACTCTTCCCCGCCTACGGGGCGGAACAAATCACCGGCACGCCAGGATCATCCGGCGCGATCGCCACCAAGCCCCGATCGCATCTGCCCATGCCGAACACGATGCGGCCCACCCTGACCACCTACGATGCGAAGAACCCGGATAGCAAGTTCCCCCCTATCGAGCAACTGCGCCCGCCCCAGGGCGCGCCCAACGTCCTGCTCATCCTCATTGACGACGCCGGGTTCGGCTCGTCCAGCACCTTCGGCGGCCCGTGCCAGACGCCGACCTTGGAGAAGCTGGCCGCGGGCGGGCTGAAGTACAATCGCTTCCACACCACCGCCATTTGCTCGCCGACCCGGCAGGCCTTGCTCACCGGGCGCAACCACCATTCGGCCGGCATGGCCGGGATTACTGAAATCGCAACTGGCGCACCCGGCTATTGCTCGGTGCTTCCCAAGTCCATGGCGCCTCTGGCGATGACGCTCAAACTCAACGGCTACTCCACCGCGCAGTTCGGCAAGAACCACGAAGTCCCCGTCTGGCAGACCAGCCCCGTCGGTCCCTTCGACGCCTGGCCTACCGGCGGCGGCGGCTTCGAGTATTTCTACGGCTTCCTCGGTGGCGAGGCCAACCAATGGTATCCGACACTATTCGAGGGCACCACGCCGGTGGAGAACAAGAAGACGCCCGAGCAGGGCTACCACCTCATGACCGACATGACCGACAAGGCCAGGAAATGGATCGGGCAGCAGAAGGCGCTGGCACCTGACAAACCCTTCTTCATCTACTTCGCCCCCGGGGCCACCCACGCGCCGCATCATGTGGCGAAGGAATGGGTGGCCAAGTATAAAGGCAAGTTTGATCAGGGCTGGGACAAGTTGCGCGAGGAAACCTTCGCCCGGCAGAAGCAGCTCGGAGTCATCCCGGCGGACTGCCAGCTCACGTCGCGCCCCAAGGAGATACCAGCTTGGGACTCTATGCCCGAAGCGTTCAAGCCCGTGCTGCGCCGGGAGATGGAAGTGTACGCTGGGTTTATGGAGTACACCGATTACGAGGTGGGCCGGGTCGTGGAGATGCTGGAGAAGTTGAACCTCGTCGATGATACACTCATTTACTACATCGTCGGCGACAACGGGGCCTCGGCCGAGGGTGGGGTCAACGGAGCCTTCAACGAGATGAGTTACTTCAACGGATTGCAGGGCTTCGAGACGGCTGATTACCTGACCGAGCGGATTGATAAGCTTGGCGGGCCGGAGTCTTACAACCACTACGCGGTCGGCTGGGCGCACGCCATGAACACGCCTTACCAGTGGACCAAACAGGTCGCCTCCCACTGGGGCGGCACGCGCAACGCCACTGTTGTCCATTGGCCTAAAGGCATCAAAGCCAGGGGCGAGATTCGCTCGCAGTTTGCCCACGTCATTGACGTAGCCCCCACGGTCCTCGAGGCGGCAGGTCTCCCGCAGCCGGAGTCGGTGAACGGCATCCAGCAGGACCCGATCGAAGGCACCAGCATGCTCTACTCGTTCAACGAAGCCAACGCCCCCGAGCGGCACGACGTGCAATACTTCGAGATCATGGGCAACCGCGGAATCTACTACAAGGGCTGGTCAGCAGTGACGAGGCACTACACGCCTTGGATTCAGGCCAAGAAGCCCGCATTCGACGACGATGTGTGGGAGCTTTACGACACGGCCAAGGATTGGACCCAGGCGAACGACCTCGCCAAGCAGATGCCGGAGAAGGTTCACGAGCTGCAGCGTCAATGGTTGATCGAGGCCGCGCACTACAAGGTGCTGCCCCTGGACGACCGGTTGTTTGAAAAGCTCAATCCGGACCTCGCTGGACGCCCGGTGCTTATGAAGGGCACGACCCAGCTCCTCGCCGGCGGCATGGGCCGGCTGTCGGAGAACTGCGTTCTCAATCTCAAGAACAAGTCGCATTCCGTCACCGCCGAGATCGCGGTGCCGGAGAAGGGCGCCGAAGGAGTCATCGTCTGCCAGGGCGCGAACATTGGCGGTTGGAGTCTCTACGCGAAGAACGGCAAGCTCAAGTACTGCTACAACTGGGGCGGCTTCAAAAACTTCTTCGCTGAATCTGCCGACAAGTTGCCCGCGGGCCAGCATCAAGTTCGCCTGGAGTTCGCTTATGCAGGCGGCGGCCCCGGCAAAGGCGGCAAAGTGACGCTGTTCACCGACGGCAAAAAGGTCGGCGAGGGGAACGTCGAGGCGACGCTGGCGACGATCTTTTCCGCCGACGACGGCACCGATGTCGGTGAGGATTCGGGTTCCGCAGTCTCCCCGGACTACAGCCCCGTCGGCAACGCCTTCAACGGCGAGGTCCGGGGCGTGCAACTCTCCATCGCGGATGACCCGAATAACTCGGGTCACTTGGTCAAACCCGAGGATGCCATCAATGCAGCGCTGGGACGGCAGTAAGCCTTGGGGGGCATGAACAAAGCGATTGAGGCGACCCACTAAGAAACTGATTATGACTGATCCCAAAACAAACCTACCGAAAGAAAAACAAACCGTGCTGGGACTTTACGTCACAGCGAAAGAAGCCTACGAAAAATGGCAAGCCGACCCTGAGAGGGTTAAGATTCTCGACGTCCGCACGCCCGAGGAATACCTCTTTGTCGGCCACCCGGAGATGGCCTGGAAAATCCCCGTCATCGCGCAATCGTATGAGTGGGATGCCGAGAAAGGGAAGTTCCCCATGAAGCTCCTGCCTGATTTCGTCGCGCGGGTGCAGACAGTGTTGAAGCCCGAGGACCCCATTCTCGTCACCTGTCGGTCCGGTGGTCGTAGTGCGATTGCGTGCAACCTGCTCGCCCAGGCCGGCTTCAAGAATGTTTACAACATCATTGATGGCATGGAGGGGGATGCCAATGGCGACTCGGCCAGCGTGGCTCAGGCTCCACTTCTGAAGGACGGCTGGAAGCACTCGGGGTGTCCGTGGACGAAAAAGCTCACGCCCGAACGAATGGTGTTGCCGAAGGTCTAAGCCAAACGAATGTTCCATAAAGCCAATGTTCCCACCGTGAAACCCAAACTCCTCTGCACCCTCACCCTCGCCACCGCACTACTGCCCGAAGCGTTGCGCGCCGAGGAAAGGAACAAATGGACCTTTGACGTTTCGCTCTACGGCCTCGCCGTCGGCATGACCGGCGATGTGGCGGTCAAAGGCATCCCGGCGGACGTGGACTTCGGCTTCGACAAGGTCTGGGATAACCTTGATTTCGGCATGATGGGCAAGGTGCGGGTGGGCTACGACCGTTGGGCGTTGAACGCCGACGTGATCTACATGAACTTGAGTGCCACCAAGCACGATCTGACCGTGGACCTGGAACAATGGATGGTCGAGCCGAGTGTGAGCTACACCGTCTGCAAAGGGTTCGAAGCGCTGGCCGGCGTCCGATACAACAACATGAACGCCGAAATCAGCGGGGGGCCCTTGGGGCTCAACCCGAGCGACACGCAGGACTGGTGGGATCCGATCGTGGGCGCAACTCTGAGCCTGCCGTTGGGCCAGAAATTCAGCTTCAACGTGCGGGGCGACATCGGCGGGTTCGGGGTCGGCTCCGACCTGACGTGGCAGGCGTTTCCCTACTTTAACTGGCAGTTTGCCAAATGGGGATCGGTCCAGTTCGGCTATCGCTGGCTATACATTGATTACGAAACCGGCACCGGCGGCGGCCGGTTCAAATACGAGCTCCTCAACCAAGGACCGCAGCTCGGGGTCACGGTTCATTTTTGATAGGCCTGGGCCCATTGCGCAACAAGACCAACGAAAGCAAGAACAATCCGGAAACAGATTGTGAAAATCATCATCGTTGGCGGAGGGCCGGGCGGCGCGTCGTGCGCGGCCTGTCTGCGCCGGCTGGGATGGAACGATTAACCGTTAACAAACAAACAAAAACATCGCAACAAACATAACAACAAAAGAAACAAGCAATATGACAACGACAAAAGAAACAACGAATGCCTCCACCGCAACCGTCAAGGCCGACAAAGTCCGGATTGACCGCCTGAAAGAACAACTCAGGAGCACCCCTGCTGCGGTTGATTTTGAGCGCATCAGGATCATGGAAGAGGTCTACGCGGCTACTGAAGGCGACCAGAATATCATGCGTCGCGCCAAGTTCATGGCCACCCTGCTGGAGAGGAAGAAAATCTATATCGACGAAAACCTCTTCGTGGGGAGCATGGCCAGCACCGTGAACGGCATCTACACGTATCCGGAATGGAACATTGATTGGATGAAGGACGACAAGACCGTGGAGAAGTGCAAGGACCCGGAGGACAAGCGGGTGAACCAGTGGGCCCTCGCTTACTGGGAAAAGCGCGCGCTGAAGCCTCGCACGCTGGAGATCTTCGAGAAAAAGTATGGTTTCGATCCGAGACCTTGCTATGACTCCGGCTTTGTCATTAGTTTCTTCGACTGGCCGGGTGGCGGCGGCAACCTGAACTACCCCCGGATCTACAATCATGGGCTGGCCGCCGTGATCAAGGAGGTCGAGGAGCGTCAGGCGGCCCTCGACATGCGGCTGCCCAATGCCAGCAAACTCTACTTCTATGAAGCCAGCCTCATCTTGATGCGGTCCATTGTCCGCCTGGCCCATCGCTATGCCGAGCTGGCCCGGGAAATGGCGGCCAAGGAGCAGAACGCAACCCGCAAGGCAGAGTTGATAGCCATTGCCGAAACCTGCGAATGGGTGCCGGAACATCCGGCCCGGAACCTGAGAGAAGCCATCCAATGCCATTTCTTCTGCCACCTCTGCGCGGAACTTGAACAGGTCGGCTGCGGTTACTCCGAGGCCTATCTGGGCCAGAACTTCGAGCCCTACTATCAGGCCGACAAGGCGGCCGGGCTGATCAGTCCTGAGGATGCGACGTTCATGCTGGAGAACCTCTTCATCAAGCTGAACGAAATCGGCTATTACTTTGGCGAGAAAGTCCTCTTGCAGAACTCTGCGGACCTCGGGCAGAGCATCTCGCTCGGTGGCTTTACCGAGGATGGGGAAGATGCCACCGCAGAAATGGACTACTTGATCCTCGATGCATCTAACTACCTGCATTTGCCGCAGCCTCCGCTGAGCTGTATCTGGACGGAGAGGATGAGTGGCAAGTTCCTGGAAAAGGTCCTGGATGTCATCGGCACCGGTATCGGCATGCCGCAGTTTGTGAATGGCGACGTGATGATGAAACGCGCCCTCCATCTGTTCGGTGACTCCAAGAAGGGCCTCACCTTGGAAAAAGCCCGGCGCACCTGCATCGGCGCCTGCGTCGGTTCATACATTCCCTACGAAACCGGTCATCCGGTGGAAGGCCAGCCCAACCTAGGGAAGATCATGGAGTTCACAATGAACAATGGCTTCGATCCCCGCACCAAAAAGCAGATCGGACCCAAGACCGGGGATCCCGAGAGCTTCAAGACCTTTGAGGAATTGTATGCGGCCTTCGAAAAGCAGTTGCAGTTCAATGAGGATGTTCTCCGGCGGGGTGCCTGGATCGCCAGCATGTTGTGCGCGGACTTCCTCCCGGTTCCCTGGCGCTCGCTCCTGACCGGCGGCTGCATCGAAACCGGAACCGAGGTGTGGAATGGCGGAGCCAATTACTACACCGTTGCCCAGATTGTGGTTGGAGGTGTGGACGCCGCCAACTCGCTGATGGCGGTGAAACACCTGGTCTATGACAAGAAGAAGCTGACGATGGCCGAACTCAAGAAAGCCCTGGCGGCCAACTTCGAGGGGGAATATGAGAAGGTCAGGAAGTTGTGCTATGAAGATGCGCCCAAGCATGGCAACGACATTCCTGAAATGAACCGGCTGACCCATCGGGTGTATGAAAGCATCCTGACGGCTTTCAACAAGGTGGACGGCGGTGGCAACTACCTCAGCAAGGACATCAAATCAGTGCCCGATGCCTATACCAAGAGCATCCACAACCTGATGGGCATGGTGACGGGGGCGCTGCCGAACGGCAAGCGAGCCGGAGTGGCACTCACCGATGGAAGTATGTCGGCCATGCCGGGCACCGATGTCAACGGCCCCACCGCGTTGGTGATGTCTGCGGCCAAGAGCCAGGATGCCATCAAATACTCGGCAACCCACATGAACATGAAACTGCCGCCGGACCAGTTGAAGACCCGCAAGGGCCGGGACAATGTGCTGCGTCTGGTCAAGACCCTGTTTGATAACGGTGGCTATCACATTCAGTTCAATGTGCTGAACACCGACATCCTCCGGGACGCACAGAAGCACCCGGAAAACTACCGCGACCTCGTGGTGCGGGTAGCCGGTTTCAGTGCGTTCTTCACCAAACTGGCTCCGGGCGTGCAGAACGAGGTTATCGAACGCACCCTGCAATCGTTCGACGGTCAACAGTGCTAAAAGTCAACGGAACCGGTATGGCGTGGCACTTCGTCACGCCATACCGGAACCCCCTTGGTCATCAACCAAACACCGATTAAAATTATGAACACAAATATAAAGCGCATCGCGATCATCGTGGGCGCGGGCTTCGTCCCCGGGATGAATGCCGCGATCAAGGGCGCGGCCCTCGCGGCGGGCCAATTAGGCTGGGAGGTCGTCGGCATCCGGGACGGCTTTGAAGGCTTGCTGCATCCGGAGCGCTATTCCGAGGGCGGTCTGTTGCCCCTCACGCCCCAACTGATTGAAAACCTCGATCCCGCCTCCGGCTGCGTGCTGGGTCAGTCGGGCCGCGTGGATCCGTTTCATGTCCGTCAGCTTGATGCCAACGAAATGGTGGAGGAAGTGGATCAGTCCGATGAATTGCTGACCCGGCTGAAGGCGGAAAAAATTGACGCCTTGATCGCCGTCGTCGGTGGCCAGGGATTGACTATTCTCTACAAGCTCCACGCCAAAGGACTCAACGTCGTGTGCATCCCCCGGGCGGTTGAGAACGACATTGCCGTCACCCAGGTTTCCTTCGGGTTCAACAGCGCCCTGAGTTTCACCATCGAGATGCTCGACAAGGCGCGGCAGGCGGCGCAGGCGGCCCGAAAAATTGCCGTGGTCGAAGTCCTGGGAACGCAGGCCGGCTGGCTGGCGTTGCAGGCGGGCATTGCCGCGGGTGCTGATGCCGTGCTGATTCCCGAGATTCCCGGCGATCTGCAAAAAGTCGCCGCCAAATTGAAGGAAAAAATGTCCACTCGTCGCTCTTACGCGCTGGTGGTGGTGGCTGAAGGTGCAAAGCTGGTCGAAAAACCGGAAGCTGGCGCGGACAAGCCATCCGAAGATTCCCTCAAAGCGTCCCTGTCGCCGCTGGCCACAGGTGATAACAGCAGCCACGTCATTCAGCGCTCCGGTCAGGCTGCCGCGGCGGTCGCGACCCGGCTTCAACTGCTTATTGCCGAGGAAACGTATCCGCTCGTCGTCGGCCCCTGGGCCAGAGGCGGCACGCCCACCGCCGTGGACCGGCAACTGGGACTGGCTTACGGTGCCGGTGCCGTTCAGGCCCTGAACGCCGGCCAAAACGGAGTCATGGTGGCCTTCCAACCACCGCACATCAAATTCGTGCCGCTGGTGGAAGCGATTAATAAAGTCCGAACCGTGCCCACGGACAGCATGTTCGTGACGATCGCCCAATCACTCGGCATTCATCTCGGAAACTAAGGAGCATCACTATGACCACTCAAACTACAACTCCTTCCGCTCCGACCGGTATCGTCCTGAACATCCAGCGATATTGCAGCCATGATGGACCGGGCATTCGGAGCAACGTCTTTCTCAAGGGCTGCTCGCTGCGCTGCAAATGGTGCGGCAATCCCGAGAGCATTCGCGTGAAGCCGGAACTGTCTTACGACCCGAAGAAGTGCAAGGGCCGGGAGTGCAGCCTGTGCCTGAAAGATCCCTTCCCGAAGGGCGCCTTCTATTTTACCGAGGGCGAAGAGGGTCCCGTCAAAATCAACTGGGACCTCACCAGCGGCTGCGACCAGGAATTATGTTCGCTCTGCCCGACCGGCGCGCTCGAAATGTATGGCAAGAAGATGACCGTGGACGAGGTGTTGGACGAGGTGGAGAAGGATGCTTCCATCTATCGTTCCAGCGGCGGCGGCATCACGCTCAGCGGTGGCGAGTGCATGTTGCAACCGGATTTCAGCGCCGGCCTGCTCGAAGGCGCGCACCAACGTGGCATCAACACGGCGGTCGAAACGGCGTGCAACGTGCCCTGGGCCAACATCGAGAAGGTGCTGCCCCACGTGGACACCATGCTCCATGACCACAAACTCACCATTCCCGAGCGGCACAAGAAGTGGACCGGCGCGGGCAACGAGCGGATCCTGGCGAACTTCAAGAAAGCCTACGAAACGTTTCCCAATGTTGACTTCATCGCCCGCACCCCGCTGATCCCCGGCGTGAATGCCGATGAGGAGCACATCCGGGCGGTGCTGGCCTTCATCCGCCCGCACAAGAACGTGATTGATTACGAGCTGTTGCCCTATCACCGCTTCGGCCTGGGCAAGTATGAGTATCTGGGCAAGGTGTATGAACTGGACGATTACAAAACGCCGTCCGATGAAGTGGTCAAACACCTCCAGGCCATCATAGACGAAGCCTTTGGCCGCACCGGTGAAAAAGCGCCAGGCGCGAAATGACTCCGCCTGGAGATCATAACAACCAGACGACGGACACAGATTGAAGGCACATGAAAGGCAGAGAAATGGCTCCAGGCTCCATGATGAATATCATGCGCCAACGAATCATGCCCCTGTGCGTGCTGCCTTTCATCACCAGCGTAATGTCACTGCCCTGCCGGGGCCAGGACATCGAGCCGCGCCGCTGGAGTCACCTCCCCATCGGAGGCAACTTCGCCGGCGCGGGCTACGCCTACACGACCGGCGAAATCTATTTCGATCCCGCGCTCAGGCTCGAGGACGTTCAGTTCGATCTCCAGACCGTCGCCGTGAAATACCTCCGGTGCTTCGAGTTGCTCGGTAAGTCGGCGCGCGTAGATCTCGCTCAACCCTATCAGTCCGGTAACTGGACCGGCTTGGTCAATGGCGTGCCCGCGTCGGTGGATCGGACCGGTTTGGCTGACACCACCTTGCGCTTCGCGGTGAACCTGCTTGGGGCGCCGCCGCTGGCGGGCAAGGAGTTCGCCGCCTACCGGGCCAGCGCGGATCACGAGACGATCCTGGGCCTTGGCCTCGTCCTGCAGTTGCCTACCGGCCAATACTACGATGAGAAGCTGATCAACCTGGGCGGGAACCGGTTCACGTTCCGCCCCCAGTTGGGTGCGGTCCACAACTGGGGCAAGTGGTCGGCGGAACTGACTGCGGCGGGCCTGTTCTTCACCGACAACAACGACTTCTTCAACGGCAAACGGCTGGAGCAGGATCCAGCGTGTGGCCTGGATGCCCATCTGATTTACACGATTCGCCCCGGCCTCTGGCTGGCCGGCAGCGTGGGCTACCTCGGCGGCGGCGTCACCGCCGTGGATGGCGTTTCGAGCGACAACTCGCAAAGTAACGTTGGCTGGGGTTTCAGCATCGGGATCCCGATCACCCGGGACCTCGGCCTGAAGTTCGCCTACATCGGAACCCGCACCCAGGTCGGGACCGGGCTGGACTCGGACACCTTCGCCATCGCCCTCTCCGTGGCGTGGTAGAACTCAATCAAGTACCGGAAAATGGAAACAGAGCAACAACAACAGACCAGAAAAATATTATGAAAGTAATCATCGTTGGTGGAGTCGCCGGTGGTGCCTCGTGTGCGGCACGTTTGCGCCGGTTGGACGAAAAAGTCGAAATCGTCATGGTGGAAAAGGGGCCGTATGTTTCCTACGCGAACTGCGGGCTGCCCTACCATGTCTCGGGCGTGATTCCCAAGGAATCCAGCCTCCTCGTGGCCACGGAACAGATGTTTCGCGGCATGTTCATGGTGGATGCGCGCACGAACTGCGAAGCCGTCGCGGTCAATGCGAAGAAAAAAACGGTGGACCTCCGCAACACCAAAACCGGCGAGGTGACGACCGAGTCTTACGACAAGCTCGTGCTGTCGCCCGGCGCGGCGTCGGTGCATCCGAACCTCCCTGGCATAGATCTGCCGGGCATCTTCCACGTGCGGACCGTGCCGGACGCGCGGACCATCCGGGAGTGGATCGAGAAAGGCACGACGTTTCTCGCCGGGATGTTCAACTACTCCGGCATCCAGATGGTGAAGCCGGTGCGCCGCGCGGTCGTGGTGGGCGGTGGCTTCATCGGCCTCGAGACGGCTGAGAATCTGGTTCACGTCGGGTTCGACGTGACGCTCATCCAGAAGCCCGATCACGTCCTCGGCCCGCTGGACCCGGAGATCGCCTGCCT
>CAIKLQ010000643.1 GCA_903828255.1 uncultured Verrucomicrobiota bacterium | reverse complement strand
TGACCTCCACCTTGAGCCGCTTCAGCGAACCTTCGACGGCCTGCTGGATGTGCTCCGGCCGGCTGTTCAAGCCCGCCGCCCCCGGCCGCGTGTCGCTGCCACTCAGGTCGAAACCGAACTTGGTGGCAATGATCACCTGCTTGCGGAAAGGAGCGAGCGCTTCGCCCACAAGTTCTTCGTTGATGAACGGGCCGTAAACTTCGGCGGTATCGAAGAACGTGACCCCACGTTCCACCGCGGCATGAAGCAGCGACGTCATCTCCTGTTTGTCTTTGGGCGGACCGGAGGAAAAACTCATTCCCATGCAGCCCAACCCGATGGCCGAGACCTCCAGATTGCTGGGTCCAAGTTTGCGCTTTTGTATGATTGAATTTCCGGGCGCGGTGCTGGCTTCGCCAAATCTTGCGCGGGTCACTCCGACTTCAGCGAAGCCATATCAATCGAGAAACGATACTTCACGTCCGACCGGACCATCCGCTCATAGGCTTCATTGAGTTTTTGGATCGGAATGATCTCCACGTCGGAGGTGAGGTTGTGCTGGCCGCAGAAGTCGAGCATCTCCTGGGTTTCGGGGAGGCCGCCGATCAGCGAACCGGAAAGGCTGCGGCGTCCGAAGAGGAGACCGAAAGCCGAGACCGGCAGCGGCTTATCGGGCGCGCCGACCAGGGTGATGTTGCCGTCGCGCGTGAGCAGGTTGATGTAGGCATTGATGTCATGCTCGGCCGCAACGCAATCGAGGATGAAGTCGAAGCTGCCAGCGTGCTTTTTCATCTCCTCGGCGTTGCGAGAGACGACAACTTCGTCGGCGCCGAGGCGGAGCGCATCCTCCTTTTTGTTCGGCGAGGTGGTGAAGACAACGGTGTGCGCGCCGAACGCGTGAGCGAACTTGACGCCCATGTGGCCAAGGCCGCCAAGGCCGACGACGCCGACTTTCTTGCCCTTCGTGACGCCCCAATGACGCATCGGTGAGTAGGTCGTGATGCCGGCACAAAGCAGCGGCGCGGCCCCGGCGAGGTTGAGGTTGGACGGGATGCGCAGCACGAAGCCCTCGTCCACGACGATGCTATCGGAGTAGCCGCCGTAAGTGACCGGCGCCGTCTTGTGCATATCGGGCGAGCCGTAGGTGAGGACCATGCCCGGGCAGAATTGCTGCAAGCCAGCCTGGCAATTGGGGCAGGTGCGGTCCGAATCCACCAGGCAGCCGACGCCCACAAGGTCACCCGCTTTGAACTTGCTGACGCTCGCGCCGACCGTGGTGACCCGACCGACGATCTCGTGGCCCGGCACGCACGGATAAACCGTGGCATTACATCGTGCCATTCGTCACGAACGTAATGCAGGTCGGAATGGCAGATACCGCAGAAGAGGATTTCAATCTGCACGTCGCGCTCAGTCGGATCGCGGCGCGGGATGGTGGTGGAAGCCAGCAGCGAGGTCGCGCTGGCAGCGGAGTAGGCTTTCGTTTTATACATGGGGGGTGAGTTTACTCCATGTTGGACAGATCGTCGCGCGCATTCTTGCTCGGCTGGTTGCGCGCTTGGTAGAAAGTGCTGACTTAGTCCAAGCCCTTCTTTTCCAAGAACTGTGACATCAGTGCGGCAATCTGGAGATTGTTCAGATCCGAGAACGGGAAATGCGTATTGCCGCGAATGCCAACCTCGGGCAAATGCACGACGGTGACATCGCCGCCGCGGCGGTTCACGGCGTCCCGCCACAGACTCGCCATCGCCAGCCGGACCCGCCAGCCGTCCTGACCCGGATGCGCCGTCGGTTGCGCAGGAATGTTGTCGCCGTAGAAGATGATGATCGGAATCTTCGTCAGCGCCATGTACTCCGACAGCGGCACGCCGACCGCCTGCAGCTTGCCGCCGGCGCTTGGCATCGCGGGAGGCACTTCACCGTCCGGGAAGATGAAACCGCTTCCGGGCTCGTAGGAGATGATGGCGCGGACGTTCGCGCTCTTTACCGCGACGCGCCAGCCCATGCCCCCGGCATGGGAATGGGTCACGAGAATCCCCGGCCCAATCTTCTTGAAAAGTGCGGTGACCGCGTCCGAGTTCAAAGCGAGATCAAGAGGGCCAGTGTCGGGTGTGATCTGGCGGAAGTATTGATTCAGCGCCTCAGGCTCGCGCGAAAACTGCACCCCTGGAAAGAAGTTCGGCCAGATGCCAAGGCGAAAGGTGCCGAACCAGTCCTGCTCGTCGGGCGTGGGTGTGATCGCCGCAGCCAGCGTGCTGCGACCTGCACGGCCGCGGTGGGGCTGGTCAATCACGTAAACCGGGAAGCGGCGGCGCAAGAAAATGTTCTGGAAGCCCTCGCGCCCATCCGGCGTGGTTTCCCAAGTTTTTGAGAACTGCCCGATCCCGTGCCAGAGCACCAGCGGCATTTTGCGAGCGCGTACCGGGATTTGGTAGAACACGTATGCATGGTTGCCGTGCAATGTCTGCCCAGCAGGGCTTCGGTTGGTGGCGTCGTAGGTGCCGGAGTTGGTCACCACCGTCCCGCCAACGGCGAAGCTCCCTTGCTCTTGGATCATCAGCGGCTCGACCTTTCCACTCGCGTCTTGCGCGGCGGCGGGGCCGCTAAAGCTGAGCGAGGTTCCGACCACTCCCAGTAAAACTAACTGGGTATTTCGCCTCAACATTTCAAACCCCATACGATTCGCGGTCCTTCGTGCGCCGAGTCTCTCGTACTTGCCCAACTGAGCTAGCGTGGCGTCGCCGCGTTGGCGGCCTTCTCGATCACGTCCAGGCGCGCTTTCCGGGGATCGGGTTCGGCGATCGGCGAACCGTCGGCTCTGAACTCCAGGATCTCGTCCTTGCTGGGTTCGTAACGCGGCCATTTCGGGAGCCCCGGACCATTCGGATTGCCTGTCTTGGCGAAGTTTGCCCAATAGGTGTTCATCATCCTGGCAACTTCCTGGTCTTTGGTTGCGACTGTGGCTCCATTGCGATCTCTAAGGTTGTCGAACACGTAAGGGATTTCAGATCCGTGAGCGGCACCAAACCGCATCCTCCCTTGCATCGAGGGGGAGACGTAGGAGAAAAGATACACGTAGGCGGGCGCGCCCTTGGCGGCAAAAGCCCGTGCGGTGAACCGGGCCGGCTCCGCCCATACCTTGTCAGTGTTGACCAGCGTGAGCATCCTGGCGAAATCAGTGGGGCCATCAAGATCGTATGCCGCACTCATTTCGCCCCGCACTTTCACGAACTGAGACAGCAGTTCTTCCTTCGAAGTGGCATTGACAAAGCCAGCCGGCACTTCCGCACTGTTCGCTCCGATGAGGAGCGGAATTTTTAGCTGCCGGCCTGCCTTGTATGCGCTCTCAGCAGTTTCTGCAACCAGTTTGCCGTCCAGAATCGGACCAGAGTAGATGGGCGGACCTCCGCGACCATCGCTTTCCTGGCCTCCATCCACAATCTCCGCCACGCTCAGGGCACGCAGCTTGGCCAACGCGGTCGCGTCCGTGCCCTCGATCGCATGCTTGTGTGCAAAATTCACACCGATCTTCTCGGCCGACACCGGATAGTTTGGATCAACACCGTCCTTGCTCATCGGTCTGCCAGTGAGCACCCCGTCACGTCCGCCCCCGGATTCACTGATCGCCTTTTGGAAAAGGCCGCGCGAAAGCGGTGCGGTCAGGAGGGCATGCACTGAGATGCCGCCAGCGGACTCACCGAAGATGGTCACATTGTTTGGATCGCCTCCGAACGCGGCAATGTTCTGCTGCACCCACTTGAGAGCCGCAACCTGGTCCATGTAAGCGTAGTTGCCTTTGGGCTCTTCCGGATGCTCCTTGCTCAACGCGGGGAACGCGAAGAAGCCGAGTCGCCCCAGACGGTAGTTGAAGGTGATCAGGATGACGCCTTGCTTGACGAACTGGCCTCCCGAAAAGTCCGGACTGGAGCCGCTGCCGAACACGAAGGCCCCGCCGTGGATCCACACCATCACCGGCAGCTTTGCCCCGGGCGCGGTCCCGGACGGTCGCCACACATTGATGAACAGGCAATCTTCAGAGGAGTTCGGGGAAATCGCCCCAGCATTGCGGGGAAAGCCGGCTTGTGCGCAATCTGCGCCGAACTTGCTTGCATCACGCTCTCCCTCCCACGGGCGCACGGGTTGGGGAGGACGCCAGCGATTGTCGCCGACCGGGGCAGCCGCATAAGGAATTCCCTTGAAGCTCGAGACATCCCCTTCGGTCACGCCGCGCACCACGCCGGACGCGGTCCGAACCGTCGGCGCGGGCGGGGACTTGATCGCTTTCGATTCCTGCGCGCTCGCTGAAATAACAGGGATCGCCGCTAGCACGAGCAGCCATTGCCAGGACAAAAACTTCCGGGGCGTCCGGCCAGAAAATTCATCTCCCGCGCTCACGGCCGGCGGCGACCTCATGGTTCATTCCCGGTTCCTGTCTTTGCATCATTTGTCCTTTGGGTGATTTCTCCCGTGATACGTCGTGGCGAGTCGTTTCATCGGCGTCGGTTCGGTAGATTAGCGCGAAGCCCTTCCAGAGTAGGCAGGCATGCGGGGCGGAACAGCCTCCGCCACGCAATGACGGGCGCGCCATTCCCCAGGCGAGGTGACCTCCCAAATCTGAAAGGCACGAAAGAATGAATTGGCGTCTTCAAACCCCAGCAAGAAGGCGGTTTCGTTGAGTTCCACGGCCCGCTGTTTCAGAAAATGGCGGGCCAGCTCGCGGCGGGTATCTTCAACGAGCTGTTGAAAGGTGAGGCCGGCGTCAGTAAGCCGGCGCTGGAGCGTGCGGGCGCCCAGGCCAAGTTCTTTTGCGACATCTTCCAGCGTCGGACGCTTCCCGGCCATGGATCGGCTGAGCGTTTCCTTCACCTGTTCGCCGACATTTGCTCCCGCCTCCCGCGCTTTCAGTTCGGATTCCAAGTGTGTGCCGATCACCGCCAGCAACTCCTCGTTATGGGTCACGAACGGGCAGTCCAAATCGCTGCTGCGAAAAATGAGCGCGTTGCGGTCTGCGTTGAAACGCACCCGGCAGCCGAAGTGGTCTTCTAGCAGTGCGCGATGCTTCGCCGGCCGAGCCAGTTCAAGCCGAAGCGGCGTGATCCGACCATCAGTGCCTTGGCGGCCCACGCTCAAAATCCACGACAGCACCATATCCACCAACAAGCCGGGCTGAGGCTCCGTAGCTTCCACGTAGAAAAACTCGACCGACGCCTCTAGCGCCTTCCGCTCGACGCGAATCTCCTCCGGACACGTAAGTTTCTTGTAGCGGGCGAGTCGTTGCAGCGCATCCTAGAAAGTCCGGCTACAAAGGACGGCGATGCCAGCGGGGTGGGAACGGGCCAATCGGGTTTCACTGCCGAGCCTCAGGCCAATGGCAGGATCGGAATTCATCTCCCCGACACTCCGCCATAGTGCGAACAGTTGGGCGGTCGTGAGGTAAACCTTTTCTTGTTCGAAAAGCTTCGGGGACAAGCCCGCGCGACGAAGCAGCGCCGGAAGCGCTATTTGCTGGTCTGCAAATCGCTTTCCCCAAGCGTTTGAAATGCGTAATCGGTCGCGCATCGGTGAACGGGTTGAAGTCGGCAAATCTCTTGGCGCTGGTTACTTTGCCTTCACGTCGTAACAGAACAGCGTGTCCTGGTCCCGAACATAGAGCTTGCCGTTCGCAATCACGGGATGGGCCCAAGCCGGTTTGCCCGTACGATCGGGCTGATCGAACCGACCGCGTTCCAGGTATTCCTTACGGCTGGGTTCAATCAGAACAATCGGACCGTCCTCGGTGCGGTAGTAGATTCGGCCATCCGCGAACGCGACCGAGCCTTTGGTTACGCGGCGCTTGTCCGAGTCTTTTTCGTTCCACAAAACCTCACCCGTTTTGAAGTCGAGACAAGCCAGATAGCCACCGCCGTTGCCGCCGTTGGATCCAAAAAACGCTCCGTCGTGGAGGATCACGCCGCCGTGGTGATTCTCCATCTGCCTGGAAAACCAGACCTCCTCGGCCTTGACCTCCCCGTTCGAGTCCTTGCTGAGTTTCACGACTCCGCCTCCCGCACCATAGGCTGAAGCCGCAAACACCATCCCGTCATGGTAAATGGGTGTCGAACAGTTAATCCCCATACGGTTGGCGGGCCGATCATACCGCCAGAGGAACTTGCCACCGGAGGCCGCAACCCCGATGAGCGCCTTGGCGGTGAGTTGCACATACTGCCGCTGCCCGCCGAACTCGATTGCGATAGGCGAGGCGTAGGCCGCTCCAGACCCTCCGGAACCGCCGAAGCCGCCGAAGCCGCCGCCGGGACGACCGCGACTAGGCTCAGCACCGCCGGGAGCACCACCAAAAGCCCCGGGAATGCCGCCAATACCCGGATTCGTCATGCCTCCCTCAAACCCGTTATCCGACTGCCAAACCTGGCCACTTGAATCCGTAAATGACGAGGACGCCCCGGCATTGATCCGGGTTGCACCCACAGGCGATGTGCCGCCTGCTGGAGTCTCCCCTTGTGGAATGATCTCAATCGCCTTGATGGCTGGGTTTTCGACTTGGGACGTGAACCCAATGCGAAACGCGCCGTTGGTTACTTCAACCGGCACCGTCTCCACATAGGCCTTATTGGGACCGCCCGCCTTGACCCAGATGTCGAAGTCCTTGAACTCATGCCCGTGGACGTTGAAAGAAAAGACGCGTTGGCCCGGGCCGGTAATTCCCTGGTAGCTTGCCGATGAACACGGCGGTGAACCAACGGTTGCTCCAGCAAGTCCGTCCCTGGATCGAACCCGCCCAGTCCTATGAGAAAAACCAACTGGGCTTGAGCCATGTGTTCCTCAACAGCCTCCGGTTGACGTGGACGATGTCCTTGCTGGCCGACGCGGTATTACTGCTGCGCGCCAACGCCTTGCTGCGTCACCCGCAGCCCTCCCTGCCGCTGGATGAATTGACCCCGTGGCAGTTGGATTTGGCTTTGGAACCGTAACTCCCGGAAAACTACGAATTCCCCTGCAAAGTCGCAGATCCTTCAAACCCATTCCCTAACACCCTCTCATACTGTTTCTTTTCATACTGTTTGTTGTTTTTGTTTTTGTTGTACTGCACTACTACTGAAATTCATTTGCGAACCGGCAAATTGATGCGGCTCGGGAAATCCGACGACACGCTCGCTTCATCGGTCGGAATGATGTGCGGGGTCACGAAGATGACGAGTTCCCGCTTTTCGTTGCGGTGGTACCGGCCCGTGAAGAGTAAGCCTAGACCCGGAATGTCACCCAGCACGGGCACTTTCTTCGCCGCTTTCGCCTTCTCCGTCTCGATGAGTCCGCCGAGGACCACCGTGTAGCCGCTGCGCATCCGGACAAACGTCGAGGCCTGCTTGGCTTCGAGGATCGGGGCCGTGGCGGTCTTGGAGGGAGACGTTTCGACCTGTACGAGCCTGGTAAGCACGGGAGAAATATCCAGCGAAACCCAGTCGGCGTCGGCAACCTGCGGGGTGATGGAAAGGATGGTGCCGACGGTAACGGTGTTAACCGTATCGCTGGAGGTGGTGTAGTTGCCGCCGCTGGACTGACTATTCTGAGTGGCTTGGGAGAAGAAAGGCAGTTCGGTCCCGACCTTGATCAACGCGGTCTGGTTGTTTAGCGTGCGAATCCGCGGCTGGGAGATGACCTCGACGTTCCCTTGCAACTGGAGCGCATTGACCGCCGCGGCGGTATTCAAATTCTTAAACACGACGGTGTTCACATTGCCGCCGTTGCTACCGGGGATGGTGTTTAATCCCCCCAAGGCAGACTCCGCAATGCCTTTGGCGCCGATCGCCTGGGGCAGGGGCCCGGGCAAAGGTGGCCAGGGCTGTGCGCAGATCCAGGTCGCTGGCTTGGAAGGAATAGACGATCTTGTCTTCCGGCACTAAGGGTAACGTGGTTGGCGGTGGTTGGGCGGCCTGGGGGGCTTGGGTCGCCGCCGCCACCAGCAGGGGTTGCGGCGGCAAGGGTGAGGTGACTCCAGGGATATCTTTGAAAACCGGTGGCTTGCTCTCGGTGGCTTCGAGTTCGATGGCAAAGCCGCAAGCCACGGCGAGGAGTGCGTGCGGCCGAGGCCAGTGATTGAGGGCATGACGTTTAGTTTTCATGAGTCTTATTCCAGAGTTCTTGGTTTCGGGTTCAGTGCGCATTCGTCAGGTGGTGAGGTCTCCATTGGGCGACACCCCGGCGCCGGACTTCTGGCCGTTGGCGGTAATCTTGGCAGGGGCCTTTGGCGGCGCCTCGAAACCGAGACGTTCTTTACGACCCGGACCTTGGAACCAGACTTCGTTGTTCTCGATGCGAAGGATTTTGTATCCCTGGATTTCGTCCCCAACGCGATAAACGCTGTTGTTGATGACCGCCAACCGGCTGCCGGTTTGATTCCAGATGGCCTTGAGCTTCCAGGAAGCGACGGGAGAATTGGTCGCGGTTCTGGACAGGCTGGCATCGTCCGCTGAAAGCTGGATCAGCAGGAACGGATCGCGCCGCCGGCTCTCCGAAACCCAAGCCTTGTAATGAGCCGCGGCGTATTTCCGGTCCACGCCTACCAGGGCCAGCTCCGCGCTGGCGTTGCTGTCGGTCGGCGCGGAACGCGCTCCGTCCGACTGGCTGGCCACTCCGGCCTGCGGGCCGGGCAGGACGGGCAGAGTGGCTGGCGCTGGTGGAGCCACGGCACTCGTAGAAGGTGCGGCCTTCGGGGTGGAACGAAACAGCTTCGCTCCGCCAAACTGATAAAGCACCACTGCGACGGCGGCCACCGCCAATGCCCCAGTCACGATCGGATTGCGGAGAAGGTTCATCGGCTGGTGGTGGGTTCGGGGTTGTTGGCTTCCACTCCCAGATCGCCGGCCCAGAGATTAAATACCATCTGCGCCCGGCTGACGGACCACACCCCGCCGAAGACGCTCAACTCGGCCAGATCGGCGCGCTTGCCCTCGGCGGCCAGTTGCTGCGTGAATTGGAGCACCCGGTGGTATGGCGACTGGCCATCGGCTCCGCCCGCCTCGGGTCGCACCTCTATCGAAATCGAGGCTGGGATTACCGAGAGGTTGGCGTCGAAGCCCGCATTGGTCGAGCTTTGGCCGAGTGCCACTTTGATGTCGAGGGCAAGGGGGCCGGCTTGGGCCTGCAGTTTGCCGAGCCAACCTTCGAGGGCGGCCTGGTCCGCAAAGAGTTGGCTGTAAACCCGGCCGTACTGGGCATTGATTTCCGCCACTTGCTCGCGGCTCCACCGACTCTCCAGCCTGTCTATCTCGGAGGACATAGTGCTAATCCAGGAAGTCATTGCCCGCATTTGATTCTGCAAGGGGAGTAGCCGGTGAAAGAAGCTCCAGTAAGCCATGCCGAGGGACACTAGGATGATCAACCCCATGGCGAGCCGGAACAAGGCCTCCCAATGGCTGAGGCGGGGCTGGGAAACCGCCGCGCTCAAGGGTTTGGTCGCAGCAGACTCTTCCGGGCGCGCTTCCGGGCGCGCAATTCGATATTTAGGCGGGATAGGTGGGGGTGGCATACTCATTTCACCGCAAAACTCCTTCGATGACAAAATGGTCTGGTTGGTCTTGTCCGACCGGCTTGGCGGGCAAAATCTTGGTCGTGACTCGGTTCAGCCATTCGGCC
>CAIKLQ010000642.1 GCA_903828255.1 uncultured Verrucomicrobiota bacterium | reverse complement strand
TCATGTGGGACACTGACGTAACCGTTCGTGCCGTTGAAGCGAAGACCGTTGCCCGGCGCAACTTGCGATTCCGCCGATGCCGCCACCAGCAGCAGTAACCCGACCAGGCGCACAAGGCGGCAAACAGACATAATGCTTTCGATGGACCGTGAACTGGGACAGGCTCACCAGAACCCAACTGAGTAACTTATGCAAGCCATTTTTCGAAAGAATTAGAGGGTCCGTATGGAGATGTAATCAGCCCGGCCCGGAGTGGGGCGTGGGCGCGGCGGACAGCGGCAGTGCCTTTCACAACCTCTACCTCGGCACGATGACTTGGCTGGACTATGACAACGACGGCGACCTTGACCTGCTACTCCCCGGTAATGCCAGCGGTACCGATGTCCTCAGCATCAGCCTCAGAACTCCTGACCCCTGGAATCTGGCGGGGCCGCCCGGTGAGGGCCCTGGGCCTACTACAAGCCCGCGTCCAGCGTTGTGGGCCGGGGACCCTGGTCCGGCTTCCCTGGCCCAACCCATTTCCCGATGGGTTCAATAGCCCCGCTGCGGGTCAGGAGTTCTGAGGCAGCTGCGTCCGAGGACGGGCGCACTCCGCAACCGCGGCGCAACGCCGACTCTGCCTTCCCCCACTGTTGTTCGCCCCCGGCGCCAGTCGGACCGTTATTTTGTTTTGCACCGCGCCCCGAAATCAGGCAAAGGAACCGGATGAAATCGTTTCTTCCCTGGCTGTTCGCGCTGGCCTTGCTCGGCGGCGGGATCTTGCTCTTCTCCGCCAACCAGAAAATGGCCCGCGAGACGAACGCTTTGCGCGACGAGACCAATCAGGTCCAAACCTTGCGCACGGAGTTGGAACAGCTCAAAACCACCGGCTCGCCTGCGCAGGCTGAGCAGATCGCCCAACTGCAAAAGGACAACCAGGAGTTGCTCAAGTTGCGCAACGAAGTCCGCCAGTTGCGGGATGACAAGAAGCAATTCGCCCAGCAGGCCCAAGCCGCGCAGGTCCAGGCTCAGACCGCCCAAGCCCAAGCTCAGGCGGCCCAGTCCCAGGTTTTTTCGTTGAGCACCAATCTGCAGGCGGCGCAGGCGGCGGCGCTCGACCCCGAGGCGGCCCGACAAAAGATGTTCCGGGAAAGGTATGGGTTGGCGCCGGCGACGCCGGAACAGCAACAACTCAATACCTGCATCAATCAACTCCGGCAATTGGACGGCGCGAAGCAGCAGTGGGCTTTGGAAAACAAGAAGACCGCCAACGATACGCCGACGGCCAATGACATCGCGCCGTATGTGGGAGGCGGCGCGATTCCGAAATGTCCCGCCGGCGGCACCTACACCATCAACTCGGTGGCCGCGGCACCAACCTGTATTATCCGCGGCCACGCGCTGCCGCAGTAGGAGTTCACGAACGCGCAGACCGCCGGGAAACTTGAAGGAACTGACCGGCTCGGCGTAGAAACCCCGCTACGGTGACGGCGGTTTCGGATCGGGACTGATGCCTTTGAGCCAGTGGTTACCCGGCAGGTTGACGTAGGAATCAAACGCCGGGTGCCCGAACACGGTGCGGATGGAATTCTCGGTTTCGATGCGGATGCCCTGCAAGGTGGCCGCGCGTTGCGCCGAAGAGAGCGTCTGGTCCTGGCGCACTTTGTTCGCCTGGGCTTCGGCGAAATTTTTCAGGTCATAGACTTTCACGGCGTCCCCGGTGGCCAGGCCGTTCTTGTCCGCGACGCGATAGATGGATTGGAAATTGAAGTCCTGCGCCCGCTCGAACTCGGCATAACGGGTATCGCCCAGCGCGGCTTTGATCTGCGCGTCGAGCTCCTTCTTGGCGGCGGCGGCTTTTTCCTTTTCCGTTTTGCTCAACGCCGTCAGGCCCGCCAGGCCGAATTCATCGTCGTAGGCTTTGCGCTTTTTGAAGAGATCGAGAAATTCCGGTTCGGTCGGCTCGAACCCGGCGAGCTGCATCCGCATCATGTTTGCCGTCATGGAGAAGCGGAGGTTGTAGTCGAGCAATTCGTCGGGGGTGAGGACGGTCGCCAGCGCGGCCTCGGATTCTTTCATCGCTTTGCGGATGTCTTCGGGGTCCATCGCGCCGCCCTTCATGGCTTTCTGCATTTGCGTCTGCATGTCCTGCATCAGTTCAAAGACCTTGCCTCGCTTCTCGGCGGGGAGGAAATCGAACATGGCCTCAAGCTGGCCAGCGGCCCCGGCGAGCATGTCGGGTTTGTCATCTGGTGCCGAGCCGAGCAATTCGGTGAGGAGGGCGCGTTTTTCCTTGTTCAACGTGCGCTCCTGCTCGGTTCGCTCGGGGTCGGGCCCCGCGCCCATCAGCGCGCCGGGTTTCCAAAACTCGAATTTCCGTTTCGGTCCGGCAAGTTTCTTGCGCCTGGATTCGTAAAGCTTGTTCACATCCGCCACGATGATGTCGCGAATGGTTTCCTCCGGGCAGCCGATGGCCCGGAGGTTGGCGATGTATCTCCTGTAATCCTCGGATTCCACCAATCGCCAGTCGAAATGCTGTTCGGCGCTGGCGGCAGCGGCGTTTGGCGCAACTTTCGGATTTTTCTGCCGCGCGGTGGTGGGGTTTGTTCCGTTTGCTGGCACGGGCGCGCGACCGCCGGCGTCCGCCGACCCTACCTTGGATTTGTAAGTCACCACTAACATTGCGGCGAGGCCAAGGTTGCCGATGAGGGAGAGGATCAAAATCGGCTTTGTGTTCATGGCCGGATGATTACCGGTTGCGGAGGCGTGAGGGAATTACAAAAACGCAGAGGCTTCCCGGGCGAAATGATGCGCATCGTCCGGGAACCGGCGTAACGCACTCCGCCAACAGCTTCTGACCGCTCAACCTCCAACACTACTTCGGAGCTCAGGTTCAATTCCAGGAACGGGCCGAGCCGGGGCGCGGGGCTCCGTTTGCCCAAGACTTGGCCGAAAAACAAAACCCCAAGCCGAGCGGCTTGGGGTTTTGAATGAGTAAGCACTTTCAGTCAAACGCATGGCCGGCACAGCAGAGGACGTCTTTGAGCTTGTGGCGGACGAGGTCTTTGACGGCTTTGCGGGCGGGACCGAGATACTTGCGGGGATCAAATTCCTTCGGACTCTCCGCGAAGACTTTCCGGATGCCGGCGGTCATGGCGATGCGGAGGTCGGTGTCAATGTTCACCTTCGTGCAGCCCGTGCGGCGAGCGATCTCGATGTCCGCCTCGGGCACGCCCTGCGCGTCGGGCATGTTGCCGCCGTATTTGTTGACTTCGTCCACGAGATACTTCGGCACGCTGGAAGCGCCGTGCAACACGAGCGGATAATCGCCCATGCCGGCGTCCATCAGGGCTTGTTTGATCAGTTTGAGGCGTTCGAGGTCGAGGTGTTGCGTGCCCTTGAACTTGTAAGCGCCGTGGCTGTTGCCGATGGCCACGGCGAGCGAATCGCAACCGCAGGCCTTAACGAACGCGACGGCTTCTTCCGGAACCGTGTAATGGCCGCTGGCGGAGTGCGCGCCGCCTTCTTCACCTTCGTCAAACTGCGCGCCGACCAGATGCCCCAGCTCGGACTCGACGGAACAATTATGTTTATGGGCGTATTCGACGACCTTCCGGGTGATCTCGACGTTCTTGTCGAAGGGCTCGTGCGACGCATCAATCATCACGCTGGTGAAGCCCTCATCAATGCACTCCTTGCACAGCTCAAACGTATCGCCGTGGTCCAGATGGACCGCAATGGGAATGTTCGAGAGGCTGACGGCGGCTTCGATGAGCTTCTTGAGATAGACCGGATTGGCGTATTGCCGCGCGCCTTTGGAGATTTGCAGCATCAGCGGAGCCTTCTCCTCCTCGCAGGCTTCGACGATCGCCTGGATAAGTTCCATGTTGTTGACGTTGAAAGCGCCCAGAGCGTATTTCCCTTTGAGCGCCTTCGCGAACAAGTCGCGGGTATGTGTTAATGGCATGATCTTAAATTTCGGTTGTTGTTAAGCCCGAGAATCCCTCGGCCAGAAACATCCTAAAAGCCCCGTGGCTGAATGGAAATAAAAACTTACCCCCGCAGATTTTGTCCGGCGCATCCGCGCATGACCGAGGCAGGGTCGCCACGCGGCGATTATGGCCGCCGGAGTTTGGCGGCACCTGACCGAGCGGCACGCGCATGAGCATCGCCATGAAGCGCTGGGGCATGCCCATTGCCACACGCACGACGAGCATCCTCAACGCGTTCATGCTCGCGGCGATCCCCCGGGTGAACCGCACGCGCACCGGCACGAGGAACTGGCGCACATCCACCCACATTATCCCGATATTCACCACCGGCACGGGCATTGAATAGGCGGAAA
This sequence comes from uncultured Verrucomicrobiota bacterium, assembly GCA_903828255.1. Taxonomy (GTDB): domain Bacteria; phylum Verrucomicrobiota; class Verrucomicrobiia; order Limisphaerales; family JADLHS01; genus CAIKLQ01. Next base: position 228 of record CAIKLQ010000642.1, on the reverse strand, counting down.
AATTCGCGGGCTGGAATCAGCCCCTGCTCGCAGCCGGAAGCGACGTTCGCAATTCCCCATCCTCCATCTCGTAAGTCCGGTCAAACACATCAAGGGAACGTTGATCGTGCGTCACCACCAGCACCGCCGCGCCGCGCTCGTGGGCCACCTTGCGGAACAATTCCATCACCTGCCGGCCGCGATGGCTGTCGAGCGCGGCGGTGGGTTCGTCGGCGAGAATCAGGCTGG
>CAIKLQ010000641.1 GCA_903828255.1 uncultured Verrucomicrobiota bacterium | reverse complement strand
GGCAAAAGCGCCCCGACATTCTATCATGGTTATCGGGGCTGTAATTATGTGCAGCGAAAAGGACCCGAGACACTGGATTTTCCGCATAACTCGCGGTGTCGCCGCGATCGCACAGCACATAAACCTTAGCTACACATAACAGCGCCACCCCACCAGCCACGGGCGACACTTCCTGCTGGTTCAGCATCCGGAGCTTCGCCCCATCGCGGACCGCTGCCGCGCGCGGTTGTTGGAGGTCGAGTTGGCGCGGGGCGACACCCCGACCGTGGCCACCGAAGCCTGCTTGAGTCTCGATGCAGTTGAAGGGGCGGAGACGTTTCTAAAGCTGCTCCAAGCGCTGGCGGGCCGCTCTTTCGACCGGCATTTCGACTACGAAAAACGCGACCGCGACACGGTGTTTGGCTATTTGTTGCGGCGTTGTTTCCCAATGGCAGCAGACACGCCGGAGCGTTTTGCGGCGCTGGTGAAGGGACGCGACTTCACGCCGGAGCGATTGGTCGAAGCGGCGGTCTATGCGCCGCAATGGTCGCGGCACGCCGAGGCGGCTACGGGTTGGGTCGGACTCGCGGAAGGCATCGCCTGGGTCCACGCGCACACAAAGGTCGCCGAGTGGGACGCGAACGACGCGGTGAGGCAACTCTGGCGCGCGGAGATGGCGTTGCACTCACCGCTCACTGGCGACGAACTCATGGACGGCGCGGTGGACGTGGCGTGGTTCCGACGTATCCACGAACAACTCGGTCCGAAACGCTGGGCCACGTTAAGCGAAGCGGCAAAATACGCCTCCGCCGGCTCTGGCCACACTCGCGCGCGTTTGTTCGCGGACGCGCTGTGTGGCGAGGCGTCGGAGAAGGACCTCGTTCAACGCATCGAGAGGCAGCGGCAGCAAGACGCGGTGCGCGCGTTGGGTTTGTTGCCGTTGCCCGCCAAAGGCCGGGACACGGCGGTGCTGCGACGTTACGAGGCTTTGCAGGAATTCGTCCGGGGCAGCCGCGCGTTCGGGGCGCAACGCCGGGCGAGCGAAAAGCGGGCGTTTGAGATCGGCTTGGCCAATCTCGCGCGCACCGCTGGCTACGCGGACCCGATTCGGTTGCAGTGGGCGATGGAAGCGCGCGCCGTCGCCGATCTTGCCGACGGACCGATTGCCGCCACGGTGAAGGACGTGACGATGTCACTGAGCGTGGATGCCTGGGGCGAAGTCGAGACGACCGTGACGCAGGCGGGCAAACCGCTCAAGGATTTGCCAGCGGCGCTGAGGAAGCGACCGGAGTTCGCGGCGTTGCGCGAGCGGAAGGCGGAGTTGAAGCGTCAGGCGGCCCGCATTCGCGCTTCGCTGGAGACGTTGATGGTGCGCGGCGACGCGATTCGCGGGCGCGAATTGCCCGAACTGCTGCGGCATCCACTGCTGGCTCCGATGCTCCAGGGATTGGTGCTGTGCGGCGACGGCATCGCGGGCTATCTCGTGAAGGAGGGCCGCGTGTTAGAGCGCCACGATGGAAGTCTCGAAGCCGTGAAGGCGGAGGAAATCCTGCGCATCGCGCATCCGCTCGATCTGCTGCCGCCGAAGGAATGGTCTGCGTGGCAAAGGGAGTGTTTTGCGCGCGAGCGGGTGCAAGTGTTCAAACAGGTCTTCCGCGAGTTGTATCCGCTCACGGCGACCGAACGCGACGAGTCAACGCAGACGCGGCGCTACGCGGGCCACCAAGTCTGGCCCCGACAGGCCCTGGCTTTGCTCGGCGGGCGCGGCTGGGTGAGCCACCCGGAGAAGGGCGTGCGGAAGGTCATTCACGAGGCTGGTTTGGTGGCGGGGATCGAGTTTCAGGAATCGTGGTGGACGCCCGCCGATGTCGAAGGGTTGACGCTGGAGGCGGTCTATTTCACCAAGCGCGGCAGTGAGGACCGGCTCCGCCTGACGGACGTGCCGCCGCGGCTTTTCAGCGAGACGATGCGCGATCTCGACCTGGTTGTCAGCGTGGCGCATCGCGGCGGGGTGGATCCGGAAGCCAGTGCCTCGTCCATCGAGGCTCGCGCGGCGCTGGTGCGTGAAACGGCGGCGGTGCTCAAGCTTACCAACGTGCGCGTGGAGGAGCGCGTCGCGGTGATCGCGGGGAAATTCGGCCGCTACTGTGTGCATCTCGGCAGTGCGGTCACGCACAAGCTGCCCGGCGGAATGGTGTTTATCGTCCCGGTCCGCAGTCAGCATCGCGGGCGGCTGTTCCTGCCATTTGCGGACGACGACCCGAAGACGGCGGAAATTCTCAGCAAGGTGCTGCTTCTGGCACGGGACGCCGAGATCAAAGATCCGGCGATTTTGGAGCAGCTCCGGTGTTAATACGCCCTTCGTTTGCCTGAGGGAATTCAATGCGCCCGATGTCGGGGCCGGTCGCAGAACTTCCCGTTGACCAACATTCTGATCGAGCGGCCTGACAGGAAGACTGCAGGATCAACCGCCCGCAGGGACAGGTTGGAAGGCGGCGCTGTGCTGCGAGGCGAGGCTCCGCTCCAGCGCGCCGGGCAGCGGCGCACAAAGTTCGTTGAACAAGGCGCGACATTCCGCCTCGGTGACGTTCATGCCGCGCGCGGTGGCGTGGATGAAGCCGCGCGTGGTCTGATGCGCGTAACCGAGCAAGCCCTGCCGCAGCGGCAGCGAGTAAACCGCCAGTGTCATCCCGTAAACGAGGGTGTGCCAGCCGTGCGCTTGCTCGTTTTCGACCGCCGCGAGATACCGCTGGACCAATCGTTCGTCGCGCAGCGGACGCAGTTTTTGCAACTGGCCCTGGCCGACGCGCTGGCTCGCGCCCGCGAAATCCCGCAGCGCCGGTTCGGTGGAGAGTTTTTGATCAAACGCGATCAGTTCGCGCAACTCGTGGCGGCTGGCGTGGGTGAAAGCCGTCTGGATCGCTGGCAATTCATGCGGAAGGAGAATGCGCTCGTGATAGCAGCGGAGAAATTCCCGCAGCGCCGGCAGGCTCGTGACGGGTCGCGTGCGCAGCGATTCTGCCAGCGCGTGCAGCGACGCCAACCCGTCCGCGGTGCCAAGTTGCTGGACGAGCGGATGCGCGTCGCCCAGCCATTCGGCGGGGTCCTGATCCAATTGCGGTTGCGGCCAAAAGTTCATGTGCTGCTCTGCGAAATAGCTAAGTCTGCCCCGCAACACTTGGCGAGCGATAAAAGTCGCCCCGGGCCAATTAAACTTCTTGCAGGGGCCTCCCTCCGAACCTAGATTCGCGCAACCCTGCCTCGGCGTAGCCAAGTTTGTTTGGCTCCCGGGCGGAAGTTTTTATGAGCAACGAGAACACGAAAGTCCCGTTCCCTGGAAT
>CAIKLQ010000640.1 GCA_903828255.1 uncultured Verrucomicrobiota bacterium | reverse complement strand
GGGGGCCGAAGTTTTGCCCAGGCACACCGTGAACCAGAATTCCGAACCCTTACCCACCACACTCTCCACCCCGACTTCGCCGTCCATGAGCGCCGCGAGTTGCTTGGAGATCGCCAGTCCCAACCCGGTGCCGCCATAGAGCCGCGTGGTCGAGGCATCCACTTGCGAGAACTTCTGGAACAGCTTGGCCCGCTTGTCTTCCGGGATGCCAATGCCCGTATCGCAGACGGCAAAGCGCAGTTGCACCGTCTCCGCCGTTTCCGCCAGCAGGCGCACGCGGATGACGACCGCGCCCTGGGCGGTGAACTTGAGCGAGTTGCCGGCCAGGTTGGTGAGAATCTGGCGCAGGCGGCCCGGATCGCCGAGCAGATGCGACGGCACTTCCGGAGCGACGATGCAGCCGAACGCCAGCCCTTTCGCGTGCGCCCGCTGCGCCAACATTCCGGCGAAATCCTCCAGCACGTCGGGCAGACTGAACTTCAGGGTTTCCAAATCCAACTGCCCGGCCTCGATCTTGGAGAAGTCCAGAATGTCGTTGAGCAGGGCAAGGAGCGCCTCGCCGCTGCCGCGGATGCTCTGGGAATAGCTGCGCTGCTCGGCGTTGAGTTCCGTTCCCAGCAACAAGCTATTCATGCCGAGCACGCCGTTCATGGGCGTGCGAATCTCGTGGCTCATATTGGCCAGGAATTCACTCTTGGCGACGTTCGCGCGCTCGGCTTGCGCCGCCAGCGCGCGGACTTCGGTGTTGGAGGTTGCGAGTTCCTTGTTGATCGCCGCGAGTTTCAACTTCGCCTGTTTCAGAATGGTGATGTCCACATGGGAAACCACCACCCCGCCGGGGTGCGCGCTATCGAAATCCTGGCGGAGCGGACTGGCGATCAGACTGAACCAGCGCGCTTGGGCCGGGGAATCACATTGGTATTCCAAAGTGAACCGGGGTAACGCGCTAGTCATTACCGCTTGGATGCCCAATTGGGCCTGCCCGGCTAGGGCGGCATCCGGGATGCACTCGTGGCTGCTCTGGCAGAGCGCCAGATAATTGGCGCCCACCCCAGTCGGCGGCACTGGTTGGCCCGGCGGCCGGTTTCCCACCGCAAACCGCTGCCAGGGTTCATTCACCGCGACGATGTCCCACTGGGCGTCCAACACCACGATTGCGGCGGTCACCGAGTTCAAGATGCCCAGATTGAAGGCGCGGCTGGCCCGCAAGGTTGCCTCGGTCTGCTTCGCGTCGGTGAGGTCCCAGTTCGTGCCGATCATACGCACCGGTTGCCCGGTGGCGTCGCGTTGTACGGTGGCCCGGGCGCGGAGGTGGTGGGTGCTGCCATCGGCCCAGACCACGCGAAACTCGGTGTCGAAATCCTTCTCGCCCCGCAGCGCCATTTGGATTTCGGCATCGCCGCGAGCCAGGTCGTCGGGATGGAGTCCCGCCCGCCAACTCTCGTAGGCGCCGCTGAATTGGTCGGCGGTGATTCCGTAGAGGCGGTACATCTGCTCGTCCCAAACGAACTGGTTCGGCCCCACGTCGTAAGTCCAGATGCCCACGCCGCCCGTGCGCGTCGCCAGGGACAACCGCTCCTGAGATTGGAGCAGCGCGGCCTCCGCCTGTTTGCGCGCGGTGATGTCCTGGACAATGGCGTGGAACACGGTGCGCCCGGCATACTCAATCCTGCTGGAGCAAACTTCCACGTCGCGCAACGAGCCATCCGCCAACCGGTGTTGGCCCTCGAATCGTTGGCTGTGCCCTTGGGTGACTGAGCCCCCCGCTTGCTGGAAGTCGGGTTGGGACATCCCGTTGATAGCGGCGATCCGCAGGGCTAAGAACCGCTCCCGCGGATAGCCGTAGAAACCCAGCGCGGCGGTATTGGCAGCAATGATCGCGCCCTCCGCGGGATCAATCAGCAGCATCACCGAGGCATTGTCGTGGAATTGATTCCGATAGGACTCCTCGCTCGCCCGGAGTTCCTGCGTCATCCGTTGCGCCAGCCGCTCCGCCGCCGTGCGCGTGTCCAACAAGGAAAGCGTCAGGTTGAACAGGAGCAGGCTGATGACGAGCCCGCCCAACCCGAAGAACCAGACCTTGCCGTATTCGGTCGTTGCGGCCAGTCCCCCGAGCTGGGCGAAGCGCAACGTCCAGCGCTGCCCGGCGAAATCAATCGTCGCCTGCCGGGTCACTTGGGCCGTGCCCGGCGGCACTTTATCCCCGGCGCCCGGACTGTTGTAGAGCAAGGCGGCGGCAGATAAGTCGTCCCCATCATAGATCTGCAAGTCAATCTGCCGGTCATTGAACCGCACTTCCAAACCGCGCAAGGAGCCGCGCAGCAAGTCGGTCATCCGGTAGGGACTATAAACCCAACCCTGGAGGGCGGCGCGGCGCTGTTCCACCGTTTCAATGTGCAACCCGTGCCGATACACCGGGACATACATCAAAGCGCCGGATTGTAACTCCTGGCCGTTCTCTTGCACCAGCGTGACCTTCCCGGAAAGCGCCGGGGCATGCCTATCCTGGGCCCGCTCCATGGCCGCGCGGCGCACGGGTTCGGTGAACATATCGTAGCCAAAGGCGCGCAGGTTGCGCTCCGCGAACGGTTCGAGATAGATGATGGCGGAGTAAGTCTCGCGGTCGGCGGCGGGCTTGACTTGATAGTCCGGGAAACCTTGCTGGCGAATTTCCGCGACATGCGCGGCCAGTTGCGCGCGGGGAAACCATTGCGCATAGCCGATGCCCTGAATGCCGGGCAGTTCCGCGTCGAGGTCAAGGCCCTGAGTAAAACCCCGCCAGTCCGCGCGCTCGACCGACTCCGAGGCCTCAAACAAGGCCGCGGCGCTGAGCAGCACTTGGGAGCAAGCGCGCAACCGGGTGAGGATATTGAGCCGGATCTCATCGCCGGCCAGGTTGAACTCCTGTTGGGCGTGCCCTTCCACATCCTTCTTGGCGGCCAGCGCAGCCAACCCGGTGACCAGCAACCCGCCCGCCAGCAAGCCCAACGCGGCCGCCAGATTGCGGCGGGTATGGGGGCGGTAGGCATGGCCCCAGACGAGGGCCGCGCCGGTGACCAGGACCAACAGCAAGCCCACCGGCAAAACTGCCCGCTCCGCCACCCGCCAGCGCCACGGGCCGGCGTCAATATCCATGCCCAGCACGGTAAGCACCCTCCCGGTTTGTGGATCCGTCAGCGGGACCAAACCCGAGACCCACACGCCCCAGCGATCAGCCACCGGACCTGCGACCACCGCCGCTGGGGCGTCGAACGCGCGGCGGAAAGCCGCCGGGACTTCCGTATAGACCTGACCGGGCGGGGAATGGTCCTTCGAACTGGGCGACTCACTGTCCACAAAGATAAAGACCGTGCCATCCGGCTTTTGGCCGAGGAGGTACAGAAACCGACACTCCGGGAACGTCGCGCGGATCGTGAGGAGCTGCTCCTTGAGCCGCCGGTAAGCCGGTTGATCCAAGTCTGTGGCCGCGCCGGAGAGCGCCCGGACTTGCTCGAGATTCACCGCTTGCGCCACGGCGCGGGTGTGTTGGAGCAAGTCCGCGCTCAAGGCGCGGTCGGCCCGCATGACCATCCACCCGGTGAACAGCCCCCCGGCGGCGAGGAGTAGGAGGAGGCGAATGAGAGCGGCGCGCGACAGGCGAAAAAGTGGAGGGATCATCGTCTGGAATTAAAAAGAGCCGTTGAAACCACTGCTGGACACCGAGAGACACCGATCAGCAGGGGTTGAAAAAAGACCGCCGCGCCGCCGGAGGGGGAAAGTCCTTTTCCGGAGAAATCGGGGTTCATCGGGGTTCATCGGTGGTTGCGCTAAGCGGCGCAAGATTGGACTGCGGGAATAGCCCCCCCCCCGCCGCAGTCGGCCGGTCAGGGATGCCGGGTGAAGCTGCCCGGCGAGGGTCGGACGCTGAGCGGGCGCGTTGGTCACTGGGGCAGGGTGGGGCGTCATAGCTTTCCTTGGGTGCAGGGTTTCGGGGCGGCGGTGCACGGAACTCATGCGGCGGGGGCCACCGCGGCCAGCGGGGAGGCTTCCGGGGGGCATTCCGGGGTACACTCCGGGCACAGGCTGAGACCCGCAGGAGCGAGGCTCTGGGCGGCGAGGTGCCGCTCGATCGAGAGCCATTGTCCCTGGGCATCGCGGATTTTCTGGCAGCCGGCGCAAACCGGCGACCGGCGGTTCCGGCGGGAGAGTTCGGTGGCGAGTTGGGCGCGCTCCTGCAGGGCCCGGTCGCGCCCGAGCACGGCCTCCGCCAGCGCTTGGTTGGCCAGCGCCAGGGAGTGGTTCTGGGCTTCCCGATCCGCGCGCAAGCGGTGCAGGTCCACAAACACCTGCACTTTCCAGCGCAGAATGTCCGGCGACACCGGCTTGAGCAGGTAATCCACGGCCCCCGTCCCATAGCCGGTGAAGCAGTCGTTGCTCGTCATCGCGTTGCCGGTGATGAAAATGAGGGGCACCGACTGCGAGCGCTCCCGGGCGCGGATCATGCGGGCGGTTTCAAAGCCGTCCATCAGGGGCATCTGGACATCGAGCAGGATGACGGCGAAGTCGGTCTTGAGGAGTTGGCGCAGGGCGTCCGCGCCGGAATCCGCCAGGATCAGGTTCTGGCCTAGGGGCGTGAGCACTGCTTCCAGAGCGGTGCGGTCTTCGGCGCGGTCATCTACCAGGAGGATGTTGGTGAGGGGGGACATGGATTTTCGATTTTCGATTTTTTAGATTGGGGATTGCGGGCGCGGGCCGGAGCCATTCACCGGTGGAGCCACTGGCGCAAGAGGGCCAAGAGCTGATCCGGCTCCACGGGTTTGGCGATGTAGTCGCTGGCGCCGGCGGCGAGGCACTTCTCGCGGTCGCCTTTCATGGCTTGGGCCGTGAGCGCGAGCATGGGGAGCGACTTGAACTTCGCCTGCTGGCGGATCGCCTTCAGGGTTTCGTAGCCGTCCATCTCCGGCATCATGATGTCAATGAGGACGACATCGCAGTGGGGCATCTGCTCCAGCAACCGCAACGCATCCCGGCCGTTTTCGGCGGTGGCCAGCTTCATCCGGTGCGCTTCCAGCAGGGTGGTGAGCGCGAAGAGATTGCGCACGTCGTCATCCACGATGAGGACGGTCTTGCCTTCCAGCAGGGTGTCGCCGGTGTGGAGGCGGCTGAGGATCTCCCGTTTTGCTTCCGGCAACTTGGCGGTGACGCGATGCAAAAACAAGGCCGTCTCGTCCAGCAGTCGTTCCTGGGAATGGACGCCCTTGATGATAATGGTTTCCGCCATTTGGCGGAGCTGGGTTTCCTCCTGCGGGGACAGTTCCTTGCCGGTATAAACCACCACCGGCACCTGGCACAGGGCCGGTTGCTTCTCCATTGCCTCCAGCACCTGGAACCCGCTGATGTCCGGCAGGGTCAGATCAAGCACCAGGCAGTCGAAGGGCTCATTGGCCAAGGCCGCCAACGCGGCCGCGCCGGTGGCTACGGCGGTGACGATGACGTCGCTATTGCCGATGAGCTTGAGGAGGCTCTCCCGTTCGGCGGCGTTGTCTTCGACGAGGAGGAGGCGGCGGACGCGGGGCGCGAGGAAGCTGCGGATTTTCTCAAAGACGCTGTCCAGCGCTGCTTTGCTGACCGGCTTGATCCGGCAGGCGATGGCCCCGCGCTCCAGACTCTGCCGGATGTTCCCTTCCACCGAGATGACATACACGGGGAGGTGGCGCGTGTGCGGATCGAGCTTGAGGCGGTTCAGCACCGCCCAGCCGTCCATCTCCGGCAAGCGAATGTCCAAAGTGATGGCGGCGAAGGCATGCTGCCGGACCATCGCGAGCGCGCTCTCGCCGCTGGGGCAGATGACGCCCTTGAATCCGTTCTCGTGGGCGATGTCGAGCAGAGTGCTGGCGAATTTGAGGTCGTCCTCAACGATCAACACCACTTCGTCCCCGGAGGCGAGAGCGGCGCGGTCGTCCTCTGGAATTTGCGAAGGGGGCACCGGTTGCCCGGGGGTGGGGGG
>CAIKLQ010000639.1 GCA_903828255.1 uncultured Verrucomicrobiota bacterium | reverse complement strand
CGCGGTGACGATGGCAAAGCCCCACGGCTCGAACCGATGCCAGTGGACCCGATACCCGGCGGCTTCAAATGACGTCGCCTCCGCGCGGGCGGAGAATTTCTTGATCAAGTCCCGATAAACTTCCGGGGCCACATGCTTCGACTGGAACAGCGGTTGGTCGCGCGGATCAATGAGTCCCACAAAACCGTGTTCGAGAATCCGGATTTGCTCGATTTGCCGTCGCAGGATGTCGAGCGTCTCAAGGGGATAACCGGTGTACCAGGCCCCGATGATTTCCCCGGCAGCAGCCCGGATCGGTTCGTAGGCGGTGAAGTAAGACTTGCCGAGAATGTCCACCACGCCGGTGAAAGTCCGGCCTTCGCGAACCGCTTCGATCGCTTTGCCGTTCGGGTTCAAGACCGTGCCCACGGCCCGCGCACCTTCTGCGGTTTTCACGTTGGTCGAAACCCGGACAAAGTTCGTTCCATCGCGCGCAAACAAAGTCGCCGTGCCGCCGGTCAATTCGGTGACGCGGTCAACAAGGTCGAACTGCCCCACCGCCGGCTTGTCCCCAAACCACAACGCGGGTAGCTCCCTGGAACCGAGCGGCGCCCGTCCCGAAATCCGCGCAGGCCCATGCTGCAATGTCTGATCGCGCAGCACGCGCAACGCTGCCAGGGTCAGCTTGCCGTAAATCACATCCGCGGTGATCAGATGGTCGGTCACCGACTTGATGGCGGCTTGCTCGGACATCTCCGCATACCGGTCCGCCTGGGCTCGCAGGCTGAGAAACGCCAGCCCGCCGGACAATGCCAGCAGAGTGCTGATGACCCCAAACCACAGCGTCGTCTGCCGGCGGATCGGACCGGCCAGCTTGGTGGTATCAATCTCAGACATAATTGCGTTGTAACATTTCGGCGACGGTGGCGTCGAGTTGCTCGCGCCGGCGAACTTCATCGAACCGTTTCAACAAATCCTCCGGCCGCACCCGCGCCCGCTCCGCGCCCTGGAGATCGTGCAACACCTGGCCGCGATGCATCATCACGATGCGGTCGCCGAGATGCACCGCCTGCTGCATCGAGTGCGTCACCATTAACGTCGTGAGCCGGTCACGATGGATGATTTCGTGCGTGAGGCGGATGACTTGGTCGCCGCTCTTGGGGTCGAGTGCCGCGGTGTGTTCGTCGAGCAGCAGCAATTCCGGCTTGAGCCAGGAAGCCATGAGCAGCGTCAACGCCTGACGCTGGCCGCCGGAGAGACTGCCAATCGCGTTGTCCAACCGGTTCTCCAAACCCATGTTCAGCGTGCGAATGCGGTCGCGCAGTTCGTCGCGCAACCCCCGGTGCAAAGCCCAGCCCAGTCCGCGCGGTTGCCCGCGCCGCGTCGCGAGCGCGAGGTTTTCGGCAATGGACATGTTCGGCGCCGTGCCGCTGAACGGATTTTGAAACACACGCCCGATGAGCTTCGCGCGCTTATGCTCCGACCAGCGGGTGATCGCGCGTCCAGTGAGTTCGATTCGGCCGGTGTCCACGAGAAATGTGCCGGCGACGGCATTGAGCAGCGTGGATTTTCCCGAGCCGTTCGTGCCGATGATGAGGAGGAACGAGCCGGTTTCCAGTCGCAGGGAGACATTGCGGAGCGCCCGCACTTCGTTCGGCGTGCCGGGATTAAACGTCTTGGTGATGGCAGAAATCTCGAGCATGTCAGGCGAGGGAAGCTTGCGTGAGTTGTAATTCAGTTTCTCCCCTGCCGTGCAAAGCACATGAGGGTGGAGTTGGTCGGGCCCGAAGGCGGAACGACTCTCCCTCACCCCAGCCCTCTCCCGCTGGGAGAGGGAGAATTGTCCGCAGTCTGTAGTGTAATCGGGGGGTGGAGCAAGGCACGGAGACTGCCGCGCTACTGAAGACGGACGAAAGCTGTTCCCTCTCCCAGCGGGAGAGGTCCAGGGAGAGGGAGAACCGTCCAAACTGAATCTGAGGTTGAATCGGTGTCATGGTTGCTCAAGCAACTGCGATCCATTTGCTTTGGCGGTGGCGGCGGACTTCAACTTGCCCACCAGCCCAGGCGCGATGAGGGCGACGAACACAAAGCCCGCCGTGATCAGTTTGAGGTCGTTGGGATTTAGCCCCCAGCGCAACGCGATGGCCACCAGCAGGCGGAACAGCACCGAGCCCATTACCGCGCCCGTGATGAGCAGGCCGATGCGGTGGCTCCCGACGAGCGCCTCGCCGATGATGACACTCGCGAGTCCCCACACCACCATGCCGATGCCCATTTGGACATCGGCGAATCCTTGATACTGCGCCAGCAACGAACCCGCCAAAGCGATCAGCCCATTCGAGAGCGCCAGCCCGAGGATCAAAATGAAATCCACGCTGACGCCGAGCGCGCGGATCATCTGCGGATTGTCACCGGTGGCGCGCATGGCCGTGCCGAGGTTCGTCCGGAAGAACAGGTAAAGCGCCAGCCCGACGAAGCAAACCATCCCCAACACGCAGAACAGCATTGCGGCGTCGCGCACGCCGACGGCCCAGCCGAACAAATTAAGATCGCCATCGGCGATGGGGAAAATCTTTTCACCGAGCGCCTCGGCCTGGCTCGCCAGCGTGGCTTCGTTCAGCAACGGCACGTTGCTCTTGCCCATCACATGCAGGTTCACGGAATAAAGCGCCGTCATCACCAGAATGCCGCTGAGCAGGCCGTTGATCTTGAACTTGGTGTGCAGCACGCCGGTGATCGCGCCCGCTAGCAAGCCCGCCGCGAATCCCGCAAGCGTGGCCAGCCACGGTGGCCAATGGTGCATGAGCAACGTGGCCGTGGTCGCCGCGCCCAACGTGATGGAGCCGTCCGCCGTGATGTCGGGAAAATTGAAGATGCGAAAACTGAGATAAACTCCCAGCGCCAGCAGCGCGAGAATCAATCCGATAGTGGTAGCACCGAGCAGCAGCGTCATTGTGTGTGGCAGTGGTACAATTTCAAACCGCTTGGCGCAAGACGATGTTTCCGAACTGCCAAGGCAGACGCAACAAAAAGCGGCGGGATTGCTCCAGTTCCAGGAGGGTCGCTGCCCGTGCTGGGCCGGAGTGGCTTGGCAAGGGTGTGCGTCGCGGATGGCTCCTTGCGCCGCGCCGTGCTGCGCTGACTGCGGCAGCGCAACCCGCCCACCGCAACCTGGGATCCGAAAACAAGTGCGACTGGACTTGCCCCCGGAAATCCTGATTGAATGGCGGCGTGAAAACGAATCACCAGCTTCTCCCCACCCGGCTTCTCCGTGGCAGCGAACTTGAGTCCGCGCAAGCTGCGCCAACGGAAATTCTGAGCCGATTCACGCCCGCTCCCGCGCTGCCGGGACCAGAATGCGGCGGTGCTGCCGCCAGCGACGTAGCGCAGATTGGCAATCTGCTGTGTCGCCGATTGGCAGTCGGCGGGCGCGGGAATCGCCACGCTCGTCTGCGGATTGCCAATCCGCGACCCAGCAGACTCGCAGTCTGCGCTACCGCGATTGGGGCGCTCGTGTTTGCCTTCTTCCTCGCCGGCTCGTTGCTGGCGCAGGAGACAGAGCGCACGGCCATCTTCGAGCCCGACGTGAAAGTGCCGATGCGCGACGGCGTGCAACTCGCCGCGAACATCTGGCGACCGAAAGCGGAAGGCCGTTACCCGGTGATCCTGATGCGTTCGCCTTACGGCAAGATGGACGAGAATTGGGGCGACGCGAAACGCTACACTGCCGCAGGTTACGTCATGGTGGTGCAGGATTGTCGCGGGCGCGGCAAATCCGCCGGCGAGTGGGCTCCCTTCCGCTACGATGCGGAGGACGGTTTCGACACGCAGGAGTGGGTGGGCCAGCAGCCTTGGTGCGATGGCCAGATCGGCACGGCGGGCGGTTCGTATCTGGGCTGGACGCAGTGGGCCTCCGCCGCCCGGGCGAGCAAGTTCCTCAAAGCCATGGTGCCGATCGTGCCCTTCGATAGCGCCTACGACATCGGCCACGCGGGCGGCGCGTTTCAACTCGCGCTGTTGATGGGTTGGGGCACGGCGGTCGGCGGCGTGGCGCTCAGCCCGGAGAAAATGGCGGAGTCGTTTCGGCATCTGCCGTTGAACACGTTCGGCGATCAGTTCGAGAAGAAGATTCCGTTCCTCAACGACTGGGTCACGCACGCGACCTATGACGATTACTGGAAACAGCGCAGCATCGAGTCCCGGTATTCGGAGGTGACTGTGCCCGTGCTGAATATCGGCGGCTGGTTCGACATTTTTTCCAAGACGACGATTGACCTCGTGGATCAGGTGCGCGCGACCTCGCGGGATCGGATGGTGCGCCGGAATCAGTGCGTGGTCATCGGCCCGTGGGGGCACGGCCCCGGCGGGCGCAAGACCGGGGAGGTGGATTTCGGCGCGGACGCGAAGCTCAATGTCGGTGACTGGCAGTTCAAGTGGTTTCAATACTGGTTGAAGGGCAAGGACACCGGCGTGGAGGACTGGCCGGCGTATTATCTGTTCGTCATGGGCGAGAACCGTTGGCGCGGCGAAAACGAATGGCCGCTCAAACGCACCCAGTTCACTTCCTACTTTCTGCACAGCAGCGGCAAGGCCAATTCGCTCAAGGGCGATGGGTCGCTAAACCTCACCGCGCCCGCCGATGAAAAAGCCGACGAGTTCACCTACGACGGCAAGAGCCCCGTCCCGACCGCCGGCGGGAACAATCTCGTCGGCGCGCCCGCCGGGCCGTTCGATCAGGCGAAGGTCGAGGAGCGCGAGGACGTGCTGGTGTATTCGACTTCGCCGCTGGAGCAGGACGTCGAGGTCACCGGCCCGGTGAAGATGATTCTCCACGCCACCTCCAGCGCACTCGACACGGATTTCACCGCGAAGCTGGTGGACGTGTACCCCGACGGCAAGGCGTTCAACCTGTGCGACGGCATCATTCGCGCACGCTACCGGAAGGGAATGGAGAAGGCGGTGATGCTTGAACCAGGCAAGGCGGCGGAGTTCGAGATTGATCTGTGGGTGACGAGCAATGTCTTCAAGCAAGGCCATCGCATCCGCGTCGAAGTTTCCAGCAGCAACTTTCCGCGCTTCGACCGGAATCCGAACAGCGGAAAACCCTTTGGCACCGACACGGAACTGCTCGTCGCCAAGCAAACCATCTTCCACGACGGCGCGCACCCGTCGCAGCTTGTGCTGCCGGTGATTCCGCGGTGAGGCGGCGAGTGGCCCAAGCCGAAAGCATACGCCACTACGGAAAACCGCATCTCCTTGCTCATCCGCGTGCATCGCTCAAAAAAACCGGTCAACCGTAAGAACAAGCTGGCAGCCATTCAAACTTCCCGTAACCTGTCCCGCGTGACCAAAGCAACGTCCGCCAGCAACAAATGAGTTTAGCAATCGTTCAACCCGACGCCCAATCGCAGTCCGCGAGCGCCACCGTGAATGTTTCGGGCGCGCTCACCTGTCGGCAGCGTTTTCTCAATGCCTGCCATTGCCGTCCGACGGATCGCCCGCCCGTGTGGCTCATGCGCCAGGCTGGTCGCGCGCTGCCGGAATATCGCAAGCTCAAGGAGAAATACACCTTCCTCGAACTGGTGCAGGCGCCGGAACTGGCCGCGGAAGTTACCCTCCAGCCGGTGCGCCGATTTGGGTTCGATGCGGCGATATTGTTCAGCGATATTTTGGTGATTCCCGAGGCGATGGGGCAGCCCTACCACTTTCGCGAAACCGGCGGCATCGGGATGGACTTTGCGGTGCAATCCCGCGCCGATGTGGAGAAGCTTTCGGTCGAGCGCGTCGTCGAACGCCTGAGTTACGTGGACAAGGCGCTGCGGTTGTTGCGCAAGGAACTGGGCGACCAGACGGCGCTCATTGGCTTCAGCGGTTCGCCGTGGACGCTCGCGACGTTCATGATGGAAGGCGGCAGCGCGCCGGAATATCGCCGCGCCTTGGCGCTCTTTCGCGAAGATCGCAAAACCTATTTCGCGCTGGCGGAGAAACTCACCACGGCGATCATCGCGTATTTGAAGATGCAGGTCGCAGCGGGCGTGGATGGGCTTCAGATATTTGACAGTCACGGGGGGCAACTCGGGCCGGCGGAATTTCAGGAGGCGAGCGGGCGTTGGCTGCGGGAAATTGTTGCTGCGATCGGAGCGCGGAGTTCCAGCACCGCGCGAACGGGGTCTCCCCAACAACGTGCAGAGCTGGAGCTTTGCGCTCCGCCGGTGATCGTTTTCTCCCTCGGCACGCACGGCAATTGGAGTGACTTGGTGGACACCGGAGCGAGGGTCATCGGCGTGGATTGGGAATTCTCTTTGGCCGAAGCCCGGAAGTTGGTGCCCGAAGGCGTCGGCTTGCAGGGCAATCTCCCACCGTCTTTTCTGTCCGATGTCACCCCCGAAGTCGCGGCCCGCGAAACGCGCGCGGTGCTTGAAGCCATGCGCGGTCGGGCGGGACACATTTTCAACCTTGGCCACGGCGTAACGCCGGCGGCCAAGCTGGAGAACATTTCAGCGCTGGTGGAAACTGTGAAGAATTTCAGATGAAGAACTCAACGCAAAGACGCAAAGACGCAAGGCCGCAAGGCCGCTCGGAGCTGGGCTTCCTATCTTTACGCCTTTGCGCCTTTGCGTGAATCCTTTTGTCTTTTGTGAAAACACTGCACGTCAATTTGGACTTGGTGAAGAAGTACAACGTGGCCGGACCGCGGTACACGAGCTATCCCCCGGCGACGAAGTTCACCGACACGATTTCCTGGGACGATCTTTCTACGCGCATCGCGGCAAACAACCAGTCGCCCCGCGATCTCTCGGTTTACTTCCACATCCCCTTTTGCGAGACGCTTTGCTGGTTTTGCGGCTGCACCACTGTCATCACCCTCAACCACGACAAGGGCAAGGACTACATTGATTATCTCGGGCGCGAAGTCGCGAAGCTCGCGCCGTTGTTGCACCCCCAGCGCAAAGCGGTGCAGCTTCACTTTGGCGGCGGCTCGCCCACGTTCTTGCGCCCCGACGAAATCCGTCGGCTCGGGGAGATCATCCACAAGCACTTCACTTTCGCGCCCGACATCGAGGCGAGCGTGGAAGTGGACCCGCGCCGGCTCACGCGCGAGCACCTGGTGGCGTTGCGCGAGATCGGTTTTAACCGCGCCTCGATGGGCGTGCAGGATTTCAACCCAATCGTGCAGGAGGCGATTCACCGCATCCAGCCGCGCGCGATGACGCAGCAGGCCATTGATTGGATGCGCGAACTCGGCTACGGCTCGATCAACTTGGATTTGATCTACGGACTGCCGCACCAGACGCCAGTTTCATTTAACGAAACTCTGGACACGGTGCTGGAGATGAAGCCGGATCGCCTCGCGGTGTTCAGTTACGCGCACGTTCCCTGGATCAAGCCTTCGCAAAAAATCCTGGAGGCCAAAGTTCTCCCCACGGCGGAGAGCAAACTGGAAGTCCTCAAGCTCGTCATCGAACGCCTGACGACCGACGATCAATACGTCTATATCGGCATGGACCACTTCGCGCGGCCCAACGACGAACTCGCGGTGGCCCAGCGTAATAAGCAGCTTCAGCGGAATTTCCAGGGTTACAGCACGCGCGCCGGCTCGGACATTTATGCGTTTGGCATGTCCGGCGTTTCGCAAATCCCCGAAGCCTATTGGCAGAACGAGAAGGAGCTGCCCAAGTATCAGGAAGCCGTGGACGCCGGCTGCGTGCCGCTGCACAAAGCTTACTTCGTCAGCGACGAGGATAAAATCCGCCGCGAAACCATCATGCGAACGATGTGTGATCTCTCGCTGGATTTCGCCGCCATGTCG